>NZ_JBFRGZ010000002.1:0-321510 GCF_052115605.1 Arthrobacter sp. 2MCAF15
TCCGCCGTGCGCCCTATACACACGACGGAAGGAGCCTAAACTGGGTGGCCCCCAAGCACGCCACTACCGGCACCCAAGACCGCTACTGCGCGCTCAGCCCACCGGCCCCCAAACACACGACAGATGGACCCCAAAAACGCCAATATTCAGCCGGGTCGCGGAAGAACCGCACTGACCGGTAGCGGTGTTCATCAATGCCGAGCATTCGCGGGGCCAAGGCATCCACATCGGGCAGCGTCAGCGCCGCGAAGTCCAGAGCCCGCTGCACCAGCCACCATGAGACGCCGAACGAGGAGGCAGCCTCCGCGGCTGCCCTTCCGGAACCGATCACGGCGGCCACGAGGGCGTCGCGGAGCCGCCGGGTGGACCGGGCGCGGCGCGGGACCTGGGCGGTCTCTTCGACGAAGGTCCTGCGCGGGCACAAGTACTCATCGCAGAAGAATCTCCGCTTGGCCCAGATCACCTCGACCGGTCCGGCGACGGGGATGTCGCGCAGGCGTTGGTGCCGGCGGGAATGCACGCGGGTGCTGATGACGCCGCAAGATGGGCAGCCAGCCTCGGCGGTGGCTTCGACCCTGATCCGGCGCTGCCCGAACGCGAGGACCTCAGTGTCGGTGACGCGGTAGTCGGGCAGATTGAATATGGCGGTGGCCGCATCGGGGCGCGGGGAAGTAGGCTCGATCAAGGCTCGTAGCTCCTGACTCTTGATGAATGCGTAGAGAACATCCATCACAGCAGGGCTACGAGCCCTTCAGCTTTCAAGACACGGAATCCAATTCACCACGAACCGTGGAGAGCCCGTTTACGGGCCCTTCGCAGATGAGCGTGGTTAGGGCGGGCTGAGACTGGCGCCGCGGGTAGGGCCGTTTCCGGTGCGGCATGGTGCGGCGGGAAAGAGGTCAGGGCCTCTTTGAATTGGTAGCGACCAAGCAGCCAATATCCAAAGAGACCCTGACGTGAATAACTCTATGTCTTGTTCTGATGGCCCCTGTGCACCCGCGCGGATGCGCTGCTCGGTGTCGAAGGCGTCCACGTGCGCTCCGTCATGGCACGGAGAGGCGGGCAGACGCGCTCGGCGTCGACGAACATGTCTGGGCCCACACCGGCCCGCCCGGCACCGGGATGGTTACGGGGATCGTGGACCAGACCCGCGACGCGGACGGCACCGTTCACGCCCGGCTGCTGGACCTCGTGCCGGGACGTTCCGGAAAGCCTACGCGGACTGGCTCAGGGACTGCGGCGCCGGGTTCACCGCCGGGATCAGGACGGCCGCGCTGGACCCGTTCCGCGGCTACACGAACGCGATCCGTGACGAGCTGCCCGAAGCCATCACCGTGTTGGATGCCTTCCACGTCGTGAAGCTGGGGTCGGCCATGGTCGATGAGGTCCGCCGCCGGGTCCAGCGGGACACCCTGGGACACCGCGGCCGCAAAAAGCGATCCGCTTTACGGGATCCGCCGGAGCCTGCAGATCGGCGCTGAACACCTCAGCGAGAAACAGGCTTCCCGGCTGGACGCGAAGCTCACCGCCGGGGACCCGGACCACGAAGTCACCCTCGCCTGGCAGGGCTACCAGAAGCTCCGGAACATCCACCACGCCCGCCCGGAACACGGCAGGGCCCTCGTCACCGACGTGGTCGCGTCATTTCCGACCTGCCCGATCCCGGAAGTCGCACGCCTCGGGCGGACACTCAGACAATAGAAGTCGGCGATCCTGGCGTACTTCGACACCCTCGGCCCCTCCAACGGGCCCACCGAGGCGATCAGCGGCGTCATCGAGACCACCCGCAAAATAGCGCGAGGCTTCCGGAACTTCGCCAACTATCGGCTCAGATGCCTACTCGCCGCCGGCGGCCACCGCCCCTACCGGGCGAAACAAACCAACCATGCCTAAATACGAAGGGCCCATAATGCGCGTGGAGTAGTTCCGGCTATTGACGAACCCGCGTCCGGTCCGTTTCAGGTGCTTGATGGCGGTGTTGTTCGCTTCGACTTTCGCTGTGGTGGCGCCGGAGACGCTGCTGCAACCGTTACCGGCAGTGACTTTCGAGATCAGCACCTGGACATATGGGCGCAAAGTAGGCCGGAACGGACACATGGTCTGGGCAAAAAAACTTCTACTCCGTCCCGTTCACCCACATCGGCGCGCATGTTGATCTTCGCGTCACGGACACCATGCTCGAGATCTATCGGAGTGGTGAGCGCCTGACCAGCCACCTGCTGCTGCTCCTGAGGACGAACCAGTATCGGACGAACAAAGCCGGCGTTCACGCCGACGCAATCATGGACCGGACCATCCACAACACGATCTGGGTTGAGACAGGCAATTGCAACTTGCGCGAGCGCACAGCACTCGCAACCGCCTAGCAATCGTTACGGAGGGCGTCAGCGGCGCCAGGCCACGCGACCGCTGGCGCTCTCTCGCACGAACCCCGGCGCTGAACCGCACGAACCGGTGGCGCTCAAAGCTTCAAATACTCACCCGGAATCATCCAGGCCCCTTCCAAGGTCACCGTAAACGACGACCACGCCACCTCAATAAGGGCTACCTAATAGAGACAAGCCCACCAAAGACATGACGAGAACCGTAGAAGTGGAATCGTTCAGCAAATTTCTCCGGAACGGAAGTTCGCTGAAAAGATATCATTGGGGGCAATTTCTAGTGGATTTCTCGGTCGCTTCGAGGAAATTTGTGCGCTGGTTGCGGTTCGGTCCCCATGATTGCCTCTTCGAAATCACCGAAATGAACAACTTGGGCCTCAGCAGGGGTTGGGTTCCCCAGACTTGCTACGTCCGATTTGTGGTTCGCTGTTAGACGGCTCGTCTCGTCGTTGCTGTAGTAGCTATAGGCGTATGAGTCGGGGCCCTTGACCGGGAGGCGATTCAGAACGATGCCCAGGACGTTTGCGCCCACCATTGCAAGGGTGCTCAGCGACTTCTCAAGATCGTTTTGCCGGAGCTTCTGAGATCCAACTATTACGACTACTCCTCCAACGTGCTGCGACAGAACAGCAGCATCTGTGACGGGCAGGAGCGGAGGCGCATCGATTACGACTGTATCGAAAGCGTGCTCCAGCCTTGTGATGAGCTGCTTCATCTCATCGGATCCAAGTAGTTCGCTCGGGTTAGGCGGAATCTGTCCCGACGCCAAAACGAAAAGATTGTCTTCACCCCAAGGTTGAAGAAGATCATTAATATCAGCAGACCCAACGAGTGCTGTGGTCAGCCCGGCGCTGCGGTCCAGACCGAGATACTCATTGATCATTGGCCGACGAAGGTCGGCGTCGACCAAACAGACGCTCTGACCAGCCTCCGCAAGCGAAATTGCCAGGTTAGTTGCTGTCGTACTCTTTCCCTCGCCGGGTAGTGACGAAGTAACGAGTACCGTGTTGGCGCGCCCTGACACATTGGCGAACTGGAGGTTCGTCCTTAGTTGCCTGAAGGACTCCGACCGGGGGCTCTGACGGGCCGCCTGAGTGATCAATGGTTTGCGCGTAGCGTCCTGATCGAAGGATATTCCGCCAAGGAGTGGCAGATCCGTAACACGCCGCAGAGTCGCTTCGCCTCTAATCCGATTGTCTAGAGATGTCCTCAAGATCGAGGCGCCGACCCCGGCGGCAAGGCCCAAAACGAGCCCAACCAAAAGGTTGATACGAGTGTTCGGTGCTGATGGCGTGGAAGGGGCCTTGGCTGGCTTCGTGATAGACAAGCTGACCGGCGAGGTGCCCCCTGTTTTGGGTTTTTCCAGGGTATCGACGACTTTGACTAGGCTATCGGCTACGGCCTGCGCGGTCGCTGCAGCTTGCGCGGGAGAAGTGTCCTCCACTGAGATGTTAATAAGAACGGTGTTGAGGTCGGTGTTTGCCTTAACTCTCCCACTGAGTTCTTCGGCCGTAGTGGGAAGGCCTAAGTTGTCGATGACGGGTTGCAGCACTATGGGGGACGCAACGGTTTTTACGTACGACTGCACCCTTGCTTGACTGAAAGTGTTGCCCTGCTGAAGTTCCTGCACTGAACCGGAGCTCTGAATCGCAACAAATAGCTGGGTTTCGGCTCTATAGGTCGGCTTTGTCAAGACCGATCCAACGCCCCCAAGTAACAGGCCAGCCAGGGCAGTGGCCACGATCAGGAGCCAATTGCGGCGCAAAACCCGCAGGCTCTCGTGTAGGTCCAAACTGAGTCCCCCTGTGTCGATGATTCAACCTGCCTACCGGCACGCCTCCAGAACAGCAATAATGTTGCGCTCTCGCCAATAGTACCCGGTGTATGTTGTCCGAAGCGGGAGCCGCCGCGTTGTACCGGTAACGTAAACAGGGAGCGGTCTGGATTGCGGCCGGCCTTTCCAGTGCTACGGAAAGCGAATGTCGAATCTTGCTATGACGTGGTCCGGGCGACCCTACCGCGTATCCACATCCTCGAACACCAAAAACGTCTGGGTGTCCAGGACGCCCGGCATGGACTGCAGCTGGTCGAAGATCACCCGGCGCAGGTCAATGTTGTCCACGGCGCGCACCAGGAGGATGACATCGAAGTCCCCGCCCACCAGCGCGATGTGGTGGACCTCGGGAATGGCGCGCAGGAGTTCGCGCAGCTCGCGCCAGGAATGCTGGCGCACCTTCAGCGTGACGTAGGCCGAGGACTTCAAACCCGCCTTGATGGGATCCACCAGGGCGGTGAACTTGGTCAGCACGCCTTCACCGGTGAGCCGGGCAATCCTGGTGTAGGCGTGGGCGCGGGAAATATGGACGTTCTCGGCCACCTGCGTCACCGACATCCGGCCGTCCCGGGTCAGCTCCGCAATGATGTTCCGGTCCACATCGTCCAGCGGCACCGCCACCTGGTCCGGCTCACGCTCCGCCATTCGTCTACAACCCCCGCCGGTAATCCAGCTCACACTTACGATTTGTCTTCCAGATTAGGGCAAATTTGTGGACTTCTCCACGATTCGCAGTGGAGGTGGATACGAAACATCGGCTGGCGGCATACTGGGAAAGACTAGTGGCTACAGAAGGACGGACCAATGACGATCTCCGCAGACCAAACTGCGCAGCAGCCCGTGCAGCAAGATGCTGCCAGTGAGGCCGTACGTAAGTTCGGCATAACTGTTGAGGACTACATGCTCCCCGCCCGCCACCAGATCCAGATGGTCGGCCCGGACGGCACCCTGAATCCCCACACGGAGCAGGGCACCCAACCCGGGCACGAATACAGCCTGCCCAGCGAGGCCGAACTGCTGGCCGCCTACGAGCAGCTGGTCGTCGGCCGCCGCGTTAACGACCAGAACTCCGCGCTGGTCCGGCAGGGCCGCATGGCCGTCTACCCCTCCAGCCACGGCCAGGAGGCCTGCCAGGTTGCCGCGGCCCTGTGCCTCGCCGAGGGCGACTGGCTGTTCCCCACCTACCGCGACTCCGTGGCCGTGATGGCCCGCGGTGTGGACCCTGTCCAGACCATGACGCTGTTCCGCGGTGACTGGCACGGCGGCTACGACCCCGCCAAGAACAAGGTCGGCATCCAGTGCACGCCGCTGACCACCCAGCTGCTGCACGGCGTCGGCGTGGCCCACGCCGCCAAGCTGCGCGGCGAGGACACCGTGGTCCTGGCCATGTGCGGCGACGGCGCCACGAGCGAAGGCGACTTCCATGAGGCACTGAACTTCGCGGCCGTCTTCCACCTGCCCGTGGTCTTCTTCGTCCAGAACAACCAGTACGCGATCTCCGTGCCGCTCGCGCACCAGTCCGTCGCGCCGTCGCTGGCCCACAAGGCCGTGGGCTACGGCATGGCCGGCGAACGCGTGGACGGCAACGACGTCGTGGCCCTGCTCGCCGTCCTCGGCCGGGCCGTCAAGCTTGCCCGCGAAGGCTCCGGCCCGCTCCTGGTGGAGGCGCACACCTACCGGATGCAGGCGCACACCAATGCCGACGACGCCACCCGGTACCGGCAGGACAGCGAAGTCGCCGAATGGGTGGCCAAGGACCCGCTGAGCCGGATGAAGACCTACCTGACGGACCGCGGCCTGCTCGACGACGGCCGCGCCGCCGGAATCGCCGAAAAGGCGGAGGCGGTTGCCACGCAGCTGCGCGAAGGCCTCGGCGAGGAAGTTCCGGTGGAGCCGCAGGACCTCTTCCGCTACGTCTTCTCCACCCCCACCCCGCAGCTGAAGGAACAGTCCGCCATGCTCGCCGACGAACTGGCCCGCGACGCCGCCGCGTCCACCACCGAGGAGACCGCACGATGAGCCCCACCGTCACCACCTCGTCCGAGGCGAACGGCAACGTCAGCGCCGCCACCGCGATTGCGGCCGCCAAGGCCGCAGCCGCATCCGAAAAGTCCGGCCCGCAGACCATCACGCTGGCCAAGGCGCTGAACACAGCGATGGCGGACGCCATGCAGGCTGACCCCTCGGTCCTGGTCTTCGGCGAGGACGTCGGCATGCTCGGCGGCGTCTTCCGGATCACGGACGGGCTCACCAAGACTTTCGGCACGAGCCGCTGCTTCGATACGCCTCTGGCCGAATCCGGGATCGTGGGCATGGCCGTGGGCATGGCCATGAACGGCATGCGCCCGGTCATCGAGATGCAGTTCGACGCGTTCGCCTACCCGGCCTTCGAGCAGATCGTCAGCCACGTCGCCAAGATGCACAACCGCACCAAGGGTGCCGTGAAGCTGCCCATGGTCATCCGGGTCCCGTACGCCGGCGGCATCGGGGGAGTGGAGCACCACTGCGACTCCTCCGAGGCCTACTACGCGCACACCGCCGGCCTGAAGGTCTTCACCCCCGCCACCGTGGCGGACGGCTACCGGATGCTCCGCGAAGCCATCGACTCCGATGATCCGGTCATGTTCATGGAGCCCAAGAAGCTGTACTGGTCCAAGGACCAGGTGGACCTGGACGCGCTGCGGGCCGAGCATGCCGCGAACGCGGAGCGCGGCACGTCCTCCGAGGGCCGGGCCGCTGTGGCCCGCCCCGGCACCGACGCCACACTGATCGCCTACGGGCCGTCCGTCCCCACGGCGCTTGCCGCCGCCGCGGCCGCCGCCGAGGAGGGCCGCTCGCTCGAAGTGATCGACGTCCGCTCGATCGTGCCCTTCGACGACGAGACCGTCTGTGCCTCGGTCCGCAAGACCGGCCGCGCCGTGGTCATCGCCGAGGCCCACGGCTTCGCGTCCGTGGCCTCTGAAATCGTCGCCCGGGTCCAGGAACGCTGCTTCCACCACCTGGCCGCGCCGATCCGCCGCGTCACCGGCTTCGACGTGCCCTACCCGGCGCCGAAGCTTGAGCACTACTACCTGCCCGGCGTGGACCGCATCCTCGACGCCGTTGACGATCTCCAGTGGGAAGACTGACCATGAGCGAACCGAAAGTATTCCTCCTCCCAGATCTTGGCGAAGGCCTCACCGAAGCCGAACTCGTCAACTGGCTCGTGGCCGTGGGCGACGAGATCCGCGTGGACCAGCCGATCGCCGAAGTGGAAACCGCCAAGTCCATGGTGGAGGTGCCCTCCCCGTACGCCGGCACCGTGGCCGTGCTGCACGGCGAACCCGGCCAGACGCTCGACGTCGGCAAGCCGCTGATCTCGGTGATGCCTGTTGGCGCTGCCGCCGCGGATGATGCCGCCCCCGCCCCTTCGCCGGACGGCATTGCTGCAAGCAGCATGCCATCCGGCTCCGACAGGCCCGATGCCACTCCCGGGGCGGCATCATCCGCGACGGCTGGTCTCGTTGCTGACTCGCCTGCTGCTGTTGCGGCTGAGGCGTACCGCGAGGAGGAGAAGGCTGGGTCCGGCAATGTCTTGATCGGTTACGGGACTCCGGGCGGGCATGGGGTTGCCCGGCGGACTCGGGCTCCGAAGCGGGCTGTTTCCGAATCGGGTTCCGGGGTGTCTGCTGCCGAGAAGGCTGCCGATGACCTGGTGCTGATGCGGACCAGGGTTCCCGGGAAATTGGGGGCCGTTATTTCTCCGCTGGTCCGCCGGATGGCGCGCGATCATGGGGTCGATTTGGGGGGACTCCAGGGGTCGGGGGCCAGCGGGCTCATCATGCGGCGGGATGTGGAGGCCGTGATCAAGCCGTCTCCGGTGGCGGAACGCCCGGTTGTGGAGCCTGCGGCTCCTGCTGCACCGTCCCACACGGATGCGCGTACCGGGCTGGGCATCTCCGGACGTACTGCCGTCCGCGGCGTGCGCAAGGCTGTGGCGGCGAACATGTCGCGCAGCCGGTCCGAGATCCCGGAAGCCACGGTGTGGGTGGATGTGGACGCCACGGCGCTCGTGGAGATGCGCGCCGCCCTGAAGAAGGCCGACCCGCACAACACCCCGGGCCTGCTGGCGTTCATCGCCCGCTTCGTCACTGCCGGATTGAAGAAGTTCCCGGAACTGAACACCCGGATCGTGACTACCGAGGATGCCGCGGGCGGCACGATGCAGGAGATTGTGGCCTTTGACGGCGTCAACCTCGGTTTCGCGGCGCAGACTGACCGCGGACTGATGGTGCCCTCGGTGCGGAACGCGGACAAGCTCAGCGCCCGTGAACTGGACGCGGAGATCCGCCGCCTCACCGCCGTCGTGCGCGAGGGCAAGGCGACTCCGGCGGAACTGGGCAGCGGCACGTTCACGCTGAACAACTACGGCGTGTTTGGTGTGGACGGGTCCGCCGCGATCATCAACCACCCCGAGGTGGGGATCCTCGGCGTCGGGCGGATCATCGACAAGCCCTGGGTGGTCAACGGCGAGCTCGCGGTCCGCAAGGTCACCGAACTGACGCTCACGTTCGACCACCGGGTCTGCGACGGCGGCGCGGCCGGCGGTTTCCTGCGCTACGTGGCCGACGCGATCGAGAACCCGGGATCGGTGCTCGCCGACATGTGAGCCTGACCCGGTCTGTCGGGACTAGCTTGCATATCAAGCCATGCAACCTTGCCTGGCGTCTTACAAGGTAGTTACGACGATCGGTATGCTCATGCTCGCCAAGAAACCTTACGAGCGAATCACTTAGCCGGTCGAAAGATCCCCTTGGCATTGGGACCACGGGGGACGCACCTAAGTCGTTGCCGCCGTTCTTCAGGTTCATCGTGGTTCCAGCAACAGAGGACCTTGTGTACCTTTTGCGAGAAGCTGGCGAAGGGGGTTACTGCTCAGCGGAGTACCGGGAACGGGACAGCATCATGCAGGCCCACGGCTAGGGCGTCAGCTTAGGCAGCGGCCGCGTGATCTTGCGGAGGGCCTGCTGGTCGGCCATGCCTTGATGTACACCTTTATGGAATTCTTCACGGGGCCGGTTAGCGGTCGGAAACCGGCCGCCTGTAAAGTTCGGGACGAGGATCAAAAATGGGGACTGGTCCGCGGCTCTTCGCCGGATCAGGTACCCCGCCAATTCCTGTGTGTCTACCACACAGTCGAGGGGGAATAAGTGGGCGGCAATTCAACGCGAACAGACGCGGCCAAAAAGCAATTCAGACCTGAAATTCAGGCCCTTCGAGCTATTGCTGTCTGCCTGGTTGTCGCCTACCACCTTTGGCCGACTCGGATTGAAGGTGGGTACGTTGGAGTCGATGTATTTCTGGTCATCTCCGGCTATTTGATCACATCGCATTTGCTGAAGGGCTTCGATCAGTCTCCCCGCCTTCGCTTGAAGGACTTCTACGTGGCACGGATTCGGCGACTGCTGCCAGCATCACTCTTGGTTCTCGCAATCGTTGGCATAGCCACTACGGTCTTGCTCCCACAGACCATGTGGGGTACGGTCGGCCGCCAAGTCCTGGCCAGTGCCTTCTACGTCCAGAATTGGGTGCTAGCTTCTGAGTCAGTTGACTATCTCGCCGCGGGCGCGGACGCTAGCCCTGTCCAGCATTATTGGTCACTCTCGGTAGAGGAACAGTTCTACCTCGTGTGGCCACTCTTCTTGATAGCGCTGCTTTGGATTGTCAAACGAAGCGGCGGCAGTCGACGGTTGACAGTCTCGTTGGGTGTTGCCGCTGCGACTGTCGTCTCGTTCGCAGTTTCTTTGATCGCTACTGCGTCAAGCCCCCAGGACGCCTATTTTGTTACTCCGACGCGGATTTGGGAATTCGGGGTGGGCGCACTCTTGGCGATCTGCATGACGAAGCAGGTCGTATCGAAGCCGTTGAGTTCTGTTCTCTCTTGGGCCGGCGTTGTGGGTATTCTCGCGTCAGCGGTCATCTTCACAGGTGCTACCCCGTTCCCGGGTTACGCCGCACTACTGCCAGTCCTGTCGACGGCCGCGGTAATTGCTGCTGGCTGTGTTGATGCTGCGTGGGCGCCGACAAGGCTTTTCGCCTCACGCCCAGTCCAATTCCTCGGTGATATATCATACTCACTTTACCTATGGCACTGGCCTCTAATCGTTATCGTCCCCGTCGCTGTTTCTGGCATCGGATCGACGCTAACTAGTGCGGCCAAGGTGGGGATCATTGTCGCAAGTGTCATCTTGGCCTGGGCCACGAAGGTGCAAATCGAAGATAGATACCGCCGCCGCCCGGAACGATCACGGGGTCGGGTCAACGGCAGACCGAAGGCCAGACTCGTTCTAGCGTCCGCACTGGCTGGGATGATGCTTGTCGGACTTGTGGGAGGGTCTGCGGCTGCGGTCAGCCAGAGTAAAGCCGCGGAGGCAACCGCCGAGCTCGCCGAATTCGAAGCGGCGCCTACGGAATGTTTTGGCGCCAAAGCACTCGACCCTGCCGAGGTAACGGCATGCGGATCTGCGCAAAGCCAGGGGGTCTTCCCTGATCCGCTGATTGCATCCGTCAGCGCGGCAGACCAGGGATGCCAGCAGCGCGTCACGAGAGCAGCTGTCATCAGTTGCACATACGGCGGCCCTGGAAAGCTAAAAGTTGCTATGGTGGGCGACTCACACGCCAACCAGTGGTTTCCGGCCGTTGCAAAAATCGCAGAAGACAAAGGTTGGACGCTGACTACCTACTTCAAGTCAGGGTGCGCCTTCAACGTCGCGCCGTCCGGTCATAAGAGTTGTGCGGAATGGAATTCCTCCGTCAGATCGAGCCTTGTCGACGGTAGATTCGATGTGATCATCACTTCTAACGTGGCCACGGCTGAGTACGAAGGTGGGCACTCCGCTGGCGTAGAAGGCTTCCGAAGGACGTGGCAAGGCCTCAATGACGGCGGCGCCAAGATCATTGCCATTGCTGACACGCCCCGGCCTAGCTCCGCCGGCATCGCCGATCCTCCTTCATGCGTCGAGGCCAAAGGCATAGATGGCTGCTCATTCGACGAGAAGGAAGCCCTATCAAGCGATCCTCAGCAAGAGGCAGCCGCCGAGGAAAGAGGCGTGGTCGATTACCTCGATATGAATGACCTGTTTTGTACTGAATCCAAGTGTCCCGCGGTCGCAGGAAGCGTTCTCGTGTATCGGGACGGCAATCATATGACTGCGACGTACGCACGGTCTCTGACCACCTATCTTCAGGAACGCATGTCTTTCGCTGGTATCCGCAGCTAGCGGATCCAACTGTTAGGAGCCGCCCGGACGGTTCCGCCGCGATCATCAACCACCCGGAGGTGGGATGCTCGGCATCGGGCGGATCATCCACAAGCCCTGGGTGGTCAACGGCGAGCTCGCGGTCCGCACGGTCAGCAAACTGACACTCACCTTTGACCACCGCGTGGGCGACGGCGGCACGGCCGGCGGTTCCTGCTCTACGTCACCTATGCGATTGAGAACCTGGGCTCGGCGCTCGTGGACATGTGAAGTGGGCCGAGACGCCAGGGCCGGCTGGGTCATCAAGCCATGCAACCTTGGCCCGCGTCTGCCAATGTATCTACGCCGAATGGGCTGCTTAACCTCGCCAAAATACGAACCCGACGTCATGTCATGTCGTCCCCGGGCTTCTCTGTGGCACTCCCGAGCGAGCACCGGACCTGAATGCACTGCCAACGACTGGGTCACTTGACCGGTCTTATGGGCCGCATATCATGGGGTCAGGTCTCGACCCTGGGGGAAAAATTTGAAGCAGCACATATCCGGCCTGACTGGAATTCGTGGTCTCGCCGTACTCGCGGTCGTCGCCTACCACGTAGCACCGGACCTCGTCCCGTTCGGATCTGTTGGAGTGACGGTGTTCTTCGTGCTCTCTGGGTTCCTTATCACCGGGCTGATGCTAAAAGAACGGGAGGAGCATGGCGCGTTGGATTTCTTCGCGTTCTACGTGCGTCGGCTTATCCGTCTCGCGCCGGCTCTGATTACCGCGATCATCGGGGGTGGGCTTCTGCTCTGGGCGTTCCGTGATCCTCAGCTCACGAGCACCTATCCGGGCGAGGCTCTTGTGGCTTTCCTCTACTTGGGCGACATTACGCAGCCGTTCGGCATGGACATGCCGGTCATTGGGCACACATGGTCATTGGCGGTGGAAGAACAGTTCTACATGGTGTGGCCGCTCCTGCTGATGTTCCTGGTTTCCTTTACGCGGGGCGATCGGCGGAGGCTTGTCTACGTCATCGCCTCGCTGGCGGGGTTAGCTCTTGCTTGGCGAGTGTACCTGGCGGTTGCCGCTGATACTTGGGAGCGCGCATATTTCGCTCCAGACGCGAATGCCTATGCCCTTTTGTTGGGCTGTGTGCTCGGAGCCCTTCCCGGTTTGAAGCGTGCACCAAAGTTCATGCTCTGGGGCTCACTGGTGCTCTTGGCCGCGCTTTGCGTTCTTCCCTTGGACAGCCATAGCGACGATGGCCGGCGGCTGCAGGTGGTCATCGGAACGGTGTCCGCCATTGTTGCCGTGGGCCTGGTCTGGGCTGCTCCGCGTGCTGGCCGCCTGCTGGAGAACAAACCGCTGGTCTGGGTTGGGAACATCTCTTACGGGTGGTACTTGTGGCACCAGATCATCTGGCACATCCACCCGAACGGGAACGAGCCCAGCGGGATGATCCCTCACGCTATCGCCGCCGGAGTGTCACTGGTGCCAACGGTGCTGTCGTACTACATGATTGAGCGGCCCATCTCCAAGAAGCTCAAGCCACGGTTCGAGCGCGACCGCCCGGCAAGCAAGACGAGCGACATGGAACCGTCAGCACGTCACCTGGCTTCGTAGCCCGGGGCGCCGACTTGCGGCCATGGGGAATACAATTATGCCGCCGATCTTCCGACTCGTCGCTTGGTGGCGGCACCGTCAGTCGCTGTGCACCGCTTGCCACAAGAACCCGAAAGCTGTTGCGGCAGACGGCGCCAACCGATACTGCTCAGATGAGTGCCTGGAGTGGGAAGTTCACATGCAGGCCCACGGCTAGGCCCGCATCCCATACCGGAGCGGCAGGGTTTTGAGTTGCTCCAGCGTCGTGACCGCCTGCGCCAAGTGCCCCGCGTCGTTACGGTGGATTTCGTCACCGACGGAACCCATGTTGTCCCAGTTAAACCCGACGCCTGCGTGGACCGTTCGCGTCTGACCCGGCCCGGCGAACTCCGGTTCGGCCACGACGTCATCAATGATCTTGTTTAGGACATCCAGCCGGTACTGGCCGATGGCGGACGTGATGCCCGCCGTCCGGTAGTTGATGGTGTGGGAGTCTTTGACCACGAAGATGGACGGCGGGGTGACCGGCGGAAGCAGGTAGCCGTTGAAGAACATCTGCGAGCCGACGCCACCTCCGAGTGTCGTGATGACGATATTCCCTGTGAGCGGCAGTCTCGTGACGCGGTAGGCGGTGACCTGGTATCCGTCCGGGTTGACGCCGGGGGAGGAGCAACCGCCTGCGCGGCCCGTGTCGAAGGGTGCCGTAGACGGGGGCGCCGACTTTCACGTCGAAGGTTCGGGGCGCGGTGGCGGTGTAGCCGGTGTAGGCGAGGTGACGACTTCGCCGGTTCCGGGGTTGGGAATGGTTACTGTGGCGCCGACAACGCTGGTCTGCTTGGCGAAGCCGCCGCGTGAGCCGGTCAGCGCACTGCTGCCCCATGTTCCGCCGTAGGTGATGGATGCGTCCGTGGGGTAGATGTAAGCGGAGGACCGTAGAATCCGCAACGCGGTTCGGAGCGCGGCGGTGAAGCCCAGCACGTCGTTGGGGAAGTCGGCGTCCGTGGTGTGCAGAACGTCGTTGAGGACGGACTGAAGCGCAACTAGGGCCTTCGTGTTGGGTTCCCGCTGGACGCCCCCGCCGCTGATCTTGTGCATGGTCTGGGCCATGCAGTAGCCGCCCGTGCCCCGGTTCGTCAGGGCCGTGCCGCTGAGGGCAGCGGACTGGTTTACCCGGCGCTTAGCCGTTGTGGGTTCGCCGTTTCCCGCGACATGTGAGTGCCCGTAGGCGATGAACGCCGCACAGGTCAGGGCAGTCGCTGCGCGGGGCGTGAAGGTCGCGTCTGCCGCGGCCCGGGAGTAGTCGGGGGTGCCGAGGATACCCATTGTTAGCTCACCACAATCTGGGGGACGAGGGTTGCGGCGCCGTTGGCGTTCCGCGTGATGGTCGGCTGCGTGAAAGTCTTCGTGACCGGCGAACCGTACGTAATGTTGTACTCCGTCACAGCACCCAGGGGCCGCGGCTGGTGATGGTCAACGTACCCCGGGAACCGTCAGGCCAGAGAACGGCTGCCGATATGACCTGATCCGAACCGTCCACCGTGACCGCCCCGGCGATCAGCGTGTCAGGGTTCTTCGCCAACTGCACCAGCCCGGGCGGCAAAGGTGGCATTAAGTGCCCTCGGCAACGGTATCCGCAGAAGGCGCCGAATTGTTGCGGCGTGTTTGGTGTGGACGGGTCTGCCGCGATCATCAACCACCCCGAGCTCGGGATCCTTGGCGTCGGGCGGATCATCGACAAGCCCTGGGTGGTCAACGGCGAGCTCGCGGTCGGCAAAGTCACTGAACTGACGCTCACGTTCGACCACCGGGTCTGCGACGGCGGCGCGGCCGGCGGTTTCCTGCGCTACGTGGCCGACGCGATCGAGAACCCGGGGACTGTGCTCGCGGACATGTGAGGCAGCGACTGGGCGAGGTTCGAGGCATGGGCGGTCAATCGTCAGGAACATCTGGCTCACCTGTTGGCCCGCTTGGATGGGCAGAGCTGTCGCCCAGATGAACTGGCGGGCTCATAGCTCGGCCGCTTCTCGCGAACCTCAAAGATTCGTTGCTCTGGGAATCAACGATCCGGCGCGCCTCGAGACGATGTCCTGGGTCGCCGGCGCTGGACGGCCCGCCGCTGACGGCAAGTTGGGGCAGGTACGTCCCCGGCTACCCGGGTAATTTGGCAAGAAAACGCAGGTGCGGGCTACGCGTGTCGAGCCGATTCCGCGTCCCTACACTCGGCATTAATCCGGCGCTGGGCCGGGCTATCCCTAACCGCATCTGGGAGCATAGGCCATCGGGTCTGGACAGAACAGTCTGGGTACTCGAGCGGACTCCAGGATATGGTCTCCGGTTAGCCGCCGAGACACGGGGTCGGGCTGATTCAGATGGACCCGAAGGAAAATGCGCTTCCGAGACGCCGCCGGTTAGCACGAAACAGTTTCATTCTGCTCGTCACCACAGTAGGCCTCCTGATCGTCTGCGCCATGGCAGCATTCCTGGCGCTTCAACCGGCCGCTCGAGTGACAGAAGCAGCGGCCACTCAGAGCCCTTCGGCCACAAGCGTGGAGCCCACGAAAGACCCTCCGGACCCGGGTTCCTCGGCTGCCGCCGTCACAACGACGACGGCCGAGGCCGTTCCCGAGAAGGTCAAGCCTCCAGCTGCCGACAACACGGGCTCCGTGCCCGCCGCCGCGGCTGCGGTCGTGGAGCCCGCGCCGGCAGCGGTGCCGGAAGGTGCTGGAGCGGGTGCAACTGCCACCAACGCGTACGTGGTGGTGGCGGGCGACACGGTCAGTGCTATTGCCAACCGCTTCGGCGTCGACGCCTACCAAATGCTCGCCGCCAACGGGCTGGGCGTGTACACCCTGATCTTCCCTGGCCAGACGCTGAAACTCTCAGGCCCTCCTGTCAGCGTTCCCGCAGCGCCTCCCGCGCGCAGGGCTCCTGCCGAGGCCGCTGCTGCAGCGCCGGGAGTTCGGACCATTCACATCGCCGGCGCCGGAGGCCAGTCCATGGTGGACCGCTGCATCGGCCCGATCCACTTCACCCCCACAGACGCATTCTCGCTGTTCATCACCGAACACGACTGGTGCGGGGGGTGGGCGCGGTTCTCCGGGATCGGGGTCGGGGAAACGGTAAACATCCCCGGCTTCGGAACCTATAAGGCAACGGGCCGCGGGCGGGTTCCCCAGGGCGGTAATACCAACGACGTTTCGGCCGTGTTTGGCGGCTTCCCCCGGGCGATCCTGCAGACATGCATCCCCGGCACGAACCAGATGCTGCTGATCGCACTGAACTAGGTTCGCTTCGGATACCGGACACCTCGCACTAGTGGTCCTCCGAACGAAGCAAGTGGTCAGGTGATGCGAAGACAAGTACTCGCCACGCTGTTTCAGAACTGTCCCAATCTCGCAGGCTTAGTCGCGTGGGTGAAATCCCGATCTTGACGGCTATGGGACTTAGTTGGGGAGACCAGATGAGCACGAGCTACAACATTCATGGGCGTGAGGCTAGGCGTGACTCGAGGCGGCGTGCCTGGCGATTCGCACAGTTTGCCGGGYTCGCTGTCCTGGCGGTCACCACGCTAACGGTTGTTTATCTCGCACTCGCGCGTCAGTACTAGCTCCCCGCTCGTTTCTCCGCCGAGGCCGCCAGCCAGCGCGCCAGCCACGACGCCGGCAGCAGCAGGAGCCACAAAAACGGCGTGTAAGAGTTGAGGGCGAACGCGGCCGGAATCGAGAGCAGGAAGACCAGGGCTACGGCGATGCGCGCGTAGAAGATGCGCCGGTGCACGTGGGCGGCCATCTCGCGGTCCATGAGGCCGGCATGCTTCGCATAGCCCCAGATGCCCGCCATCATGAGATAGACCGCGGCGATGTTGGCGGCGTACAGAACGCTCGGCCACGGGGTGGGGTCGTCCCCGTAGTCGCTGAGAATCGACGTTGGACCGGGCAGCATGGCGATGAAGAACAAGAGCGCCAGGTTCAGCCACGCCAGGGTCGCATTAAAGCGCCGGATGAGGGCAAAGTCGGAGTGGTGGGACATCCAGGTCTTGGCGACGATGACAAAGGACAGCGCGTACGCCAGCAACTGAGGCCAGGCCGCAATCAAGGCGCTGTCGAGCTGGTCCGCGGGAATGCCCTCGGGCAGTGTCAGGTCCAGGGCCAGGAGGGTCAGGGCTATCGCGAAGACGGCGTCGCTGAAGAACACCATCCGTTCCAGGGACGTGCCGGAATTCATCGGGAGCCACCCCCAATCGTTCGGCGGAGCAAATGGCTCATCAAGGGAAGTAGCCCACAGGCTACACCGTGGCACCGGCTACGGCGATGGCCTGCGGACTCGCCCGCCCGCCACCGC
This sequence comes from Arthrobacter sp. 2MCAF15, assembly GCF_052115605.1. Classification (NCBI taxonomy): domain Bacteria; kingdom Bacillati; phylum Actinomycetota; class Actinomycetes; order Micrococcales; family Micrococcaceae; genus Arthrobacter; species Arthrobacter sp. 2MCAF15. Next base: position 17,380 of record NZ_JBFRGZ010000002.1, read on the forward strand.
GGGACGGCATGCCCTCCGGCAATTGCCAGCCGGCGCGGGTAGAATCGAGGCCTGAACAGCGCACCAAAACGCCGGAATAGCGTCTGAATTACGGAGATTTAATGTCACGTTGGCTCGAGGTCGGTCCGGACAACTACGTACTGACCACTCAAGGTTCCCTGCTCAACACGGGTCTGGTGGTGGGCACCGAACGCGCCATGGTGATCGACACCGGCGGCGGGCCCCGGCAGGGGCGGGAGATCCTGGCCGCCGTGCGGGAAAAGACCGGCCTGCCGCTCGTCGTCGTCAACACGCACGCCCACTACGACCACTTCTACGGCAATGCGGTCTTCGCCAGCGATGGCGTCACGGAATTCTGGGCGCACGGAAACTGCGCCGCGGAGATCGAGGAAAACGGCGACGAGCAGCGCCGGCTCGTCGCCTCGGCGGAACCGGAGATGGCGGCCGGGCAGGGCGCCGACGCTGAGCTGGTGGTACCGAACGCGATCGTGAAGGACCAGCCCGTCCTGGTGGACCTGGGCGGACAGGCCGCAACGCTGTTCTATCTGGGCCGTGGGCACACCGACGGCGACCTCCTGGTGGGCACGGCCAGCACCCTCTACGCCGGCGACCTAGTGGAACAGGGTTCCCACCCATCCTTCGAGGACTCATTCCCGGAAGACTGGGCAGACGCCCTCCGGCACCTGTCCGCGCTGCGGCACCGCTACGAATTCCTGATTCCCGGCCACGGCGAACCGTGCAGCGACGAGTTCGTCAAGACCATGGCCAACACCATGACCACCGCGGTCCGGCAGGCAATCCAGGCCACCCGGGAAACCCCGGACGACGCTACGAAGGCCATCCCGATCCTGCCGTACGGGCCCGAACAGTCGCGCTGGTTCATCAAGCGCCTACAGGACACGGGCGCCGGCCGCTAGAGAGAGGCGGGCTAATGGCGAGTCGAATGGACAACGCCGGTAGCCTGTGAGTAATCTCATCCCGGGTCCCTTTCCGTGGGCCCGCTCTCACAGCGTCCAGCTTTGCCCAGGGATGGGGATCCCGGGCACGCGTCAATGATGTCGCTGCTTTCAGGAGGTCTCACCTGTGACGTTGCCCGGCTATGTCTTTGCGCTGTGCATTTTGCTGGGGAGCCTTCTTTTACTCTCCGCCGTGTTCTACGTGCTGCTTCGCCTCAGGCGCCGCAGGCACGGGCTCACCTCCGTTACTCGCCGCCAGGAGCTTTGACAGTGCCGTACATCGACATCAACCCCCACCGGTCCCGCCCCAAGTGGCGTTCCTACGTGGGCCTTGCGCTCTTGACGGCTGCCACCGCCTGCGTGGTTTTTGTGGCGCTTGCAGCTTTGTAGCTGCCAGCGGCCTTTGGAGCTGGCCCGGTGACGCCGGTTCGCTTGGCGAAATAATCGCTTGACGTGGCCTATCTGAAACATTGCGCATGTAGCATCACCGGCATGGGGACAAACAAGGTTGGGTACTACGCCAAGGATTCCAAACGCGAGGCCCGGAGGAAGCGACTCCACGCGCTGGCCTATGTGGGGCTCGCGGTTCTGGCCATCGCGACAGCCGCAGTGGTGGTGTTGGCGCTCCAGCGGTAAATCCGCAGAAACCCGGCCACGCCCTGCCCGCTGGTCCGTCGTTGAGCATATCTGGGCCTAGACTTGCTGTTTGGACCATTTCAAACAAGCAACGCAGCGGCCTGCGCTGTGATCCCTGGGGGGAATAAACATGTCCAAACCGGTGGACACCAAAACTGCCAATGACGCCGCGGACGCAGAGCAGCCGGACCTCCGGCGCCGGCGTGACCGCCGCGGCGACGACTCCGATGCCTGGACAGGAACCATGCCCATTATTTCGAGCAGCCAGGCAGAACAGCGCCCGACGGCCCCCAGCAGTTCCTGGGCCGAGGCCGCCGCTGCAGCCGACGCTCCCGCGCCGTCCCAGCCCGCCAAACCGTCCCAGGACCCTGTCCGCAAGCCGCCGGCCCCCGAGGCCGCCCCTGCCGTGCCCGCGCAGCCGGCCCGCTCCACGCGTTCCGCCAGCCGTACGGCGGCCCTGGCCGACGGCCCGCTGCCTGACTTCATCAGTTCCCCGGGCCTCTTTGTCCGCGAGCAGAAGCCCCGGCCCGTGGGCGGGTTCCGCGGCGGCCTTTACAAGCTGACCGGGCTGAACCTGGGCCCGAGCGCCCGGCAGCGTGAGGAAGACGAGCTGGCCCGGCGCATCTCCCGCCAGCTCCAGGGCAGCTTCAACACGGCCGTCCTGAGCCTGAAGGGCGGCATCGGCAAGACCTCCACCACGGTGGGTGTCGGCCTGACCCTGGCCGAGTTCCGGGGCGATCCTCCGTGCGCGATCGACGCCAACCCCGATTCCGGCGACCTCGTGGAACGCGCCCTGGGCGAGGGCATCTACCAGCAGCAGAGCCCGCGCACCATCACGGACCTGCTCAAGAACATTGAGTCCGTTGATTCCCTGACGGCCCTGGCCCGCTACATGCACCATGCCGGCAGGCTCCACCTCATTGCGGGTGAACAGGACCCCGAGGTGTCGGATTCACTGACGGCCGAGGCCTACCTGCGGATCCGCAAGCTGATCGCCGGCTACTACTCGGTGGCGCTGATCGACTGCGGCACGGGCGTGACGCACAATGCCATGAGCGGCATCCTGCAGTCGGCGGACAACCTGATCATCGCGGCGGGCTACGCCGTCAGCGGCGCCAAGCGGGCCCGCAGTACCCTGCACTGGCTGGCCAGCCACGGCTACGAGGACCTGGCGCGCAACGCCGTTGTGGTCATCACGGACAAGGACGAGGTGTCCAGCCGCGTGGACAAGGACGCGATCGAGGAACACCTCTCCGGCATCTGCCGCCAGTTGATCGCGGTCCCGCACGACCGCGGAGTGGCCGACGGCGACCTCGTCACCCTGGACGTGCTCCGCCCCGACACGCGGCGCGCCTACCGGGAGATTGCCGCGGCAATCGTCGACGGGTACAGCTGATCCCACCCGGCCGGGCCGCCGCGGTACATTTAGGCATGGCCAACAACTACGTCGGGGACGACGCCGCCCGGCACCTCCAGGACCTGCTTCTCGGGACGGACAACGTAGAGGACTTTCTGGGCCGCCTCGCCGAATTCTCGGCAGCTGCCTTGAGCCGCGCGGCCGACGCCGACATTGACTGCGGCGTCACGCTGCGGCGTCGGAAGCGGTCCATGACGGTGGCGGGCAGCAGCCCGCGGGCGGTCACCCTGGACCGCATCGAACAAAGCCTCGGCGACGGCCCCTGCATCGAGGCGTTGCGGACCAATGATGTGGTCCTGCTGGCGGATGTAGACACAGACCCCCGCTGGCCCGAGTACCAGCGTCAACTCAAAGCCCAAAGCTGCTACAGCATGCTGGGGGTTCCGCTGGAAATCGGCGAGGACGCCGCCGCGGCCCTGAACTTCTTCGGGGCGGACACGGGACTCTTCACTGAGGACATCATTGCGGAGGCGGCCGGGTTCGCCGATCTCGCCGGCCGTGCCCTCCGGCTGGCCGTACGGCTCGGAACCTTCCAGTCCCGGGCCGAGGACCTGCAGGCCGCCCTGGAAAACCGCACGTCCATTGATCTCGCCTGTGGCGTGATCATGGCCCAAAACCGCTGCTCCCAGGACGAGGCCATGGCCATCCTGACCCGGGTGTCCAGCAACCGGAACCAAAAGCTCCGTGACGTCGCCGCGAACGTGCTCAGGAACGTCACCAGCAAAGAAGTCCGCACCCACTTCGACGCGTAGGCTCGGCCTCCCGCGGCGACGTCAAACGAGTGGACAAATAGTAGCCGGATAGCCCCTTGTTCCGGATAGGCTGTGTCTCGATTACCTCGCCGGGTGCCGGCGGGGTCCGTGTATTGGGGGAAAATTGAAGAGAAGAGTCATCCGTCTCGGCGTTGCCGGGACGCTCGCCGCATTGTCCGTCTCCGCCGTCGGAATTCCGGCGCACGCCGCCGACGTCCAGCCCGCCAAGCCGGGTACCGCGGTCGAGGCCACCGCCCTGCCCGCCGTGAAAACACCGGCATTTGTTGAAGCTGCCGGAATACCTGAGGTCGGCGGCGAAGTTTTCATCAGCCATGGCGGCGGGTCTGTCGACGCCAAGGTGAGCTACCAGTGGCTCCGCAACGGCGTTCCGATTCCGGGAGACACCGGGCCCGTCCATAAGGTTGGTGCTGCGGATGTTGGCAAGAGGCTCAGCTACCGGGCCACCTTTTCTCAGGCCGGACACAAGCCCGTCACCCTGACCTCGAACAGCACTGCCGTTGTCCCAGCTGCTTTCCCCGCACCGATCGTCACGGGCACGGCAACCCCGGGAAGTGTCCTGCGCGGAACCCAAAAAGAACCCTGGGCGATGACCGTCCCGGTGAGCGTGAAGTACCAGTGGCTGCGCAACGGCAGCCCGATCCCAGGCGCGACCACCCTGAACTACAAGCTCACCAAGGCCGACCTCAACGCCTTGATCGTGCTGCGGGCCCAGGGCGTCAACGGCGGCAAAGTGGTCGGCAGCTCCTACGCATTGCCGGTCAAACCGTCCACCCTGAAGCCGCTGACCATTTCACCGCAGCCACTGAACGGTGATCCCAGAAACCCCAAGTGGGGTCCGTACACGATCGGCAATGCGGAGGCCGGCGATACCCTGCTTCTCTCCACCGCGGTGTGGAAGCAGGCCGGTGCCACGAACAGCGTCCAGTGGCTGCGCAGCGGAGCGGCGATCCCCGGGGCGACCGGCACCACCTACACGATCACATCCGCCGACGTCGGCAGCAAGGTGACGGCGATGATCACCGGCTCCTTGAAGGGCTATGCGGACACCATCGTTGCGGCCGACTCATTCAACCCGACGGTCAAGGCCGCACCGCCCGCAGGCTCCATGCCCTCCATTACCGGCAAGGCGACGGTCGGGTCCGTGCTGACCGCGACGTGGAAGAAGAATCCCACGGCGGCATTGACCTGGTACCGCAACTACAGGCCCATCCCAGGCGCCACCGGGAAAACCTACAAACTCACGGCAGCCGACAAGGGCGCCCTGGTTTCCGTTGCCACGACGGTGACGGTCCCGGGTAAGACCTTCCCGGAGTACAGGTACAGCCCCAACGTCGTCGTCCGCTGACGCTGAGCATGGGTGCAGCCCCAGACTCGCTGGACCCATCAAAGTCCGGGGCTGCCCCAGCACATGCCTAGGATGAAGGGGATGACCACCACACGCCTCGCCCCCTTCAGCCTCCGCAGCATCGCCGTTCCCGCGTTCGGGCCGGCCCTGATGTTCAGCCTGGGCGAAGGTGCGATCCTGCCCGTGGTGGCCCTGTCCGCCCGCGACCTCGGAGCCTCCGTGGCCGGTGCCGCGCTGGTTGTCACGCTGATCGGGCTCGGATCCTGGTTCTTCAACCTGCCGGCGTCCCTGATCACCCTGAAGTTCGGGGAACGCTGGGCGATCGTGGGAGCCGCTGCCGCCAGTGCGTTGGCCCTCGCCGCCGCGGCCGTCGCCCCGCTGTTCTCCGGCGGCCTCTGGGTGCTGGCGGCGGCAATGGTGGTGGTGGGCATGGCCGCCAGCGTGTTCAGCCTCGCCCGGCAGAAATACCTGACCGAGGCCGTGCCGGTCATGGTCCGGGCACGGGCACTGTCCACGCTGGGCGGCGTCAACAGGATCGGGATCTTCATCGGCCCGTTCATCGGCGCCGTCGTGATGCAGTTTGCCGGCATCAGCGGGGCCTACTGGGCCGGCGTCGTGGCGATGGCCGCCGCCGCGGCCGTCTCCGTGACGATCCCCGACCTTGAGGCGAAGCCGCTGCCGGACGACGGCGTTGCGCCGCAGCAGCCCACCCTGCGCAGCATCGCGGTGTCCCACGCGGGGGTCTTCCTGACCGTGGGCGCGGGGGTCCTGCTGCTGAGCGCGCTGCGTGCCTCCCGCCAGGCGGTCATCCCGCTGTGGGCCGATCACCTGGGCATGGACCCCACCCAGGCCTCCCTCATCTACGGGATCTCCGGGGCGATCGACATGCTCGTGTTCTACCCGGCAGGCAAACTGATGGACCGCAAGGGCCGCCAATGGGTGGCCGTGCCGTCCACGCTCATCATGGGCACGGCCATGGTGCTGATTCCGCTCAGCACCGGCTTCGTCTCGCTCATGCTGGCCGCGCTCCTGATCGGCTTCGGCAACGGGATCAGTTCAGGCCTGAACATGACCCTTGGGGCCGACTTCTCGCCGGACAACGGTCGCGGCCAGTTCCTGGGCATCTGGCGCTTCATGGCCGACGCCGGGTCCACCGGCGGGCCCGTGCTGCTCTCAGCCGTTACCGCCGTCGTGTCTCTGAGGGCCGGCGTGGCAGCGACCGGCGTGATCGGCTTTGCCGCGGCCGCGGTGTTCGCCGTGACCATTCCCCGCCTCAAGCACCGCCGGAACTACTGACTGGCTGAACGACTGGCTCGCGTGGCCGCAAGGCCGAACAACCACACTCCGGCCACCGTGGCGAGGTAGCCCGCAATGACGATCAGCGATGTTCCGGCCCAGAAGTAGCTGGTAGTGCTGTTCTCTTGACCTCCCACGCCGACGCTCAGCATGGCATACGCTGCCACCCCGGCCGCGGCAAGGCCGGTGAGCACGGGAAGCGCCACCCACAGCCTGGCCGAGGCCCAGTGCTTGTTGTAGCCGTCCCAGACGTTCCAGCGCGTGCCCCGCCGGATGATCAGCCAGCCGGCCGGGATCATGAAGGCCCCCACCACCAGGAAAGCAGCCACCACGTCGGCCGGCCGGTGCCACTGGTTAATCAGGGTGGACACCCCCGTGGCGACGGCGAAGCTGCCGCCCAGGAAGCCGGCCAGCGGCCGCCAGCGCGGCGAGACCATCAGGAACACGGCGGCGGCCGCGGAGGCAGCCATGGTGGTGTGGCCGGAGGGCAGCGAATTGAGTTCCAGCGTCTCGACGCCGCGGTACGGCCGGACCGGCAGCCAGTCCTTCAGGACCTGGGTGGCAAGGTTGGCGCCCACGCAGGCCGCTATCGCGATCGCGGCCGCAGACCAGCGGCGCCGCAGGATGGTGACGAAGGCCACCACGATCGACGCGATCGCCACAGAGAGCGCCGGCAGCCAGTCCAGCAGTTTGGTAGCGGCCTTGCCGGCGGTGCCGCTGAGCTCCACCGCCTCCACGAGGGCGGATTCGTCAATGAACTGGCCGGTGCCGGTGCGCACAAAGAAGACATACGTGGCGGCCAGCACGGCGGTACAGGCAAGGGTGGCAAGCACGAACATGGCCGCCGTTCCCCTGCCGGGGGACCGTTGGGGCTGCTGGAGTCGCGTGTCCTGGACCTGGGCCTCCTGGAGTCGCGTGTCCTGGACCTGGGCAGACCGGTCCCAAGGGGTGCGTTCCTGCCGAAAAGTCATGCCATCAAGGGTCCCACAGAACTCTGCACGCCAGCTGAAGGGCCCGGTGGAGGGTCCGGCTCGGCGGGGAAGTAGCGGCCGCCGAAAAAGCAAGTACTCACTACTCGTGCCGCGCCGGAACGGGATTCGTAGAGTCGAGTGTGCCGGCGCGGTTCGCCCCCGGCACCACGCTCCTTGAGCGGGGCCGGCGGAGACGAGTTTCCTGGACCAGGGACTCACCCCCAGTCGATGCCGGCCCAATCAAGGACCTCGTTCTGGTTGCCGTGCAACCGCCCGAGGCGCGTCACGCGATGCCTTGGCTGGGGAAGCGGACGTGCGCATGGCAGGATGAATCCATGACTCCCCACCCCCCTGATCAGGTCCGCGCACGTCCGGGCCGCTGGGTGCCAGGACTGCTGGGAGTTGTTTTGCCGGTACTGATCTGCTCCGCCGCGTGCTCGGCCGAGACTCCTCCGTCGTCGTCCGGCACAGTGAGCGCCGCGTCGGCGGCGACAGCAGCGTCGTCGGCCGCATCGCCTGCGGCCTCACCGGCGGTCCCTGGGACGGCCTCGCCCAGTAGCGGAACTTCTGCCTCGACCGGGATGTCCCACACGGTGGAGGAAGCCCTGGGGACGCTACTTCGTTCATCTCCGCAACCGAGCCGGGAGCAGATCCGGGCGAGCCTTGCCGCGGCCGGGGTTGCCCCCGCCGCCGTCGAGATCACTGCCTCGCGCACACCCACCGGCCTGGCCGTGGATGCCGTCGAAGTCGGCGTGCTGGCCGACCGCCAGTGCGTCATGGTGCAGATCCGTTCCGCAAACCTGGAAACCTCAGTGTTGCCCGTTCTCACGAACGGGCGATGCTTCCTTGGCAGCGTCCAGCAGTAATCAACAGGAGTGCCATGTCTAGGGTATTGAGTCGCCGCGACTTGGTCCGGCAAGAGAGCCAGCGAAAACGCCCGCGCGGCTTGCTGCTCGTGGTGCAGGTCATGGGTGAACTGCTGCTGACCGGCGGGGTTCTGGCGCTGCTCTTCGTAGCCTGGCAATTGTGGTGGACCAACGTTGAAGCCGACGGCGTTCAGTCGGCCGCCGTCAAGCAATTCGTCCAACAGCATCCGGCAACCATCACTGACGCCGCTCCGCAAACGGGGGCCGGCAGCGCGCCGGGGGCGGCACCCGTGCCAGTGGGCAAGGCGCCAGGTCACGGAGAGGCGATCGGGGTCATCTACGTTCCGCGGCTCGGAGCCGATTACAGCAGGCCGATTGTCGAGGGCACCAGCCAGGACGTCCTGGACACGCTCGGCCTAGGCCACTATCCGGGAACAGCCATGCCGGGAGCCCCGGGGAACTTTGTCGTGGCGGGCCACCGGCAGACACATGGTGCAGTTCTCGACAACATCCACATGCTGGTGCCTGGGGACAAGATCTATGTCCAGACGGCCGACGGGTTCTACACCTACGTTTTCCGGAACCAGGAGATAGTCCTGCCGGACCGGACAGATGTGTTGGCGCCGGTGCCCACCGAGCCGGGCGCGACGCCGGAGCAACGGATTTTGACCATGACCAGCTGCAACCCACGCTTTGGTTCCCAGGAGCGCATCATTGCATACTCCGTATTCGAGTCATGGCAGCCGCTCAGCGCCGGCCCTCCGGCGCCCATCGCGAAACAGCTCGCCGAGCTGCACGGAAAGGGCTAGATCATGTACGCGTGGCTTTTTCGGCAACTTCCAGGGCCTCTGTGGCTCAGGATCGCCATTTCCCTGGTGCTACTTGCCGGAGTCCTTGTGATCCTGGACCACTTTGTATTTCCGTGGGTCGCTGACGTGACGAATCTGACCGACGCGACCGTCGGCCAGAACTGAGCGCGGCGCAATCATGGGCACGTTTTCGCCGCGGCCGGACGGCCCCGGACGCCATCCGGAGAAATCCGGCCAGCAGCTTCCTGAACTGGGTGAACTCCTCGCCAGCGCCCATGTTGTGAGCCTGCCCATGCGGGTGAAGTTCCGCGGGATACTGCAGCGCGAAGCCCTGCTGCTGGAGGGCCCGGTGGGCTGGGGCGAATTCTGCCCCTTCCCCGATTACGGCGATGCCGAGGCCTCCCGCTGGCTGGCCGCCGCGATCGAGGCCGGCTGGTCCGGGTTCCCTGCGCCGCTGCGGGACACCATTCCGGTCAACGCCACAGTCCCTGCCGTGCCGGCGCACCGGGTGCCCGAGATCCTGGCCCGCTTCGGCCGGGTGGACGCGGTCAAAGTCAAGGTTGCCGAAAGCGGGCAGAACCTGGACGACGACGCCGCCCGGGTGTCCGCCGTCCGGGAAGCACTGCCGGACGCCGCGATCCGGGTGGACGCGAACGGCGGGTGGGACCTGCCGGAGGCCCTCACGGCACTGAAGCGGCTCGCCGCCGTCGGGCTCGAATACGCCGAACAGCCGGTGCCCGATATCCCGGGGCTGGCCGAGGTCCGGCGGCAACTCCGGGCCGCAGGGGTCCCCGTGCTGATCGCGGCGGACGAGAGCGTGCGCAAAGAGGAGGATCCGCTCAAGGTTGCGCGCGCCGGCGCCGCGGATCTGATCGTTGTGAAGGTGGCGCCGCTCGGGGGAGTGGCGCGCGCCCTGGACATTGTGGCGCAGGCGGGGCTGCCCGCCGTCGTGAGTTCCGCGCTGGACACCTCGGTGGGAATCCGCGCGGGGCTTGCGCTGGCCGCAGCCCTCCCCGAGTTGCCCTACGCCTGCGGGCTGGGCACTGTTTCCCTGCTGGCTGCCGACGTGACCAGGGATTCCCTGGTGCCCGACGACGGCGGCATCCGGCTCCGCGAGGTCCGCGCCGATCCGAATCTGCTGGCGGAATACGCGTCCGCGCCGGAACGCCGGGACTGGTGGCTGGACCGGCTGCGCCGCGTCCACGCGGTGCTCGCCTCGCGCAGGTGACGTTCCCGCACGTCTCGTCGCGGGGCGCGCGGCCGGCTGGGGCCGCTGATACATCTCCACGACGCGCAGATTTCCTGCCGATGCCGGAATGCCGGTAGCGGCAGGTATTCGCGGTGTCGAATGGGAGTTTGCGTGTCGGCGGGGCGAATGGGCGTCGCCGGAAGTGTCGCCGCGGGGTTGAGCACGGGTCGGGCGCGGGGGTTGGGCGCGCTGGCGATGCGGAAGCATGTCCTCGACGCGCAGATTTCCTGCCGATGCCGGAATGCCGGTAGCGGCAGGTATTCGCGGTGTCGAATGCGAGTTTGCGTGTCGGCGGGGCGAATGCGCGTCGCCGGAAGTGTCGCCGCGGGTTGGGCGCGGGTTGAGCACGGGTTGAGCACGGGTCGGGTACGGTGGCGACGCGGAAGCATGTCCTCGACGCGCAGATTTCCTGCCGATGCCGGAATGCCGGTAGCGGCAGGTATTCGCGGTGCCGAATGGGAGTTTGCGTGTCGGCGGGGCGAATGCGCGTCGCCGGAAGTGTCGCCGCGGGGTTGAGCCCGGGTTGGGCGCGGGTCGGGCACGGGTTGGCCGACGGCGACGGCGACGGCGACAGCGGACGACGACGTCGTCGTCAGCGGACAGGCAGGCGGACGGTCAGCGGCCGGCGGCGTAGTGGGCCTGGGCCTGGGCTGCGGTGAGGGCCGTGGGGTAGACGGCGGCGTTGTCGATGCTGCCGGCGAAGAACGAGCTGGTGGCGGCTCCGGGCCAGTCCCTGTTCTTGTCGAAATCCATGCTGTCGTAGCCGACGCGCCAGTAGCCACTGTAGGCGCGCTCAGCAACGAGAGCCTTGTTGGCAGCCACCTGCACACCGTCCACATACAGGACCGACCCGGCAGGGGTCATGGTGGCCGTGGCCAGATGCCATTGGCCGTTGTCATACGAGGTGGGACTTGTGATGGCGGTTGCCTTGTAATTTTGGCTGCTGCCGTTGCGGGTAGCGGCGCCGAAGCTGATTGCGCCGCTGTCCGTCATGTAGAGGTGGCGGTCTGAGAGCGTGGAGTCTCCGGTCTGGGCGTCCCCGAACCCCAGCAGCCGGCCCCCGGTGGCCCCCGGCGTTACCTTGAACCAGATTTCCACTGTGAAAGTATCCGGAGCGCTGAGGAGCTGGGGGGTGCTGACGTAGCCGGAGGAACCGTTCAGGGCCAGGGCAGGACTTTGGCCGGCGGCGCAGGAACCCGCGACGCGTGTAGTGGCGCCGCGCAGCAGGCCGTTCCGGCCGCTGCCTGAGGCGTCCTCGGCCACGGTCTCTGAGTCCTCGTTAAACGCGAAGAACAGAGACGGGTTGTCCTGGACCGTGGGGGACAGGCACGGGTAGCTGCTCAGTGCGGCAAAGCTGCTGGCGTTCGTGGGCGCGGCGGCAGAGTACGCTGCGTGCGCCGGCGCGGCCAGCAACAGCTCCGGAGCCACCAGAAGGGGAAGCGCGGCCAGGCACAGCAAGGCGCGGACGGCGTGGGTCCTTCGCGTCGCTGCCCGGAAACGCCGCCTGATGGCGGGGCGGCCGGGGCGGGCTGTGTGGGCTTGCGTCGGCCGCTGCCGGCCGTCCGTCCCCTCGGTCTTGGCAGGGCCCTGGGTCTTGGAAGGGTCGGATGCGCCGCGGGGAGCAGCGCTGGAACCGGCGGCTGCTGCCAGGGTCAGGGCAGAGACCGCGACGAACACCGCGGCGAGACTACCCCAGTTCTTTTCGGCGATCCAGACAAGAGGGAGTCCCACAAAGGGCACGCGAAGCACGGCCACGCCGTGAACTGCCTCCGGCGTGACCGGGGACGAATCGTTGGCCGAGTTGGCGTCGCCGCGCAGGACGAGGTTGCCGTCCGGCGTGTCCTCTACATAGCGGTGCAGGCGCAGCTTGTTGGCATGGTCCGGGTCGTCAACCAGCAGGATGTGGCCCAGGGAGGCCGTTCCGGTGGGGATTGGCCGGGCGATGACGACGTCGCCGGCGGAGATCCGGGGCTCCATGGAGCCGGTCATCACGGTGGTAGGTTGCCATCCCAGTGCGAAGGGGAGTACGGCCCACGCCAGCATTCCGAGGAGGGCGAACAGGACTGCCCGTGCCACTAGGGACACGGCCAGCCGGGCGGCTCCTACGCTGGCGAGTTCCGGGCCGCCGTCGTGAATCTCGGGGACGGTGCCTTCGCCGGGGGCGGCAGCTGCTGCGGCCATGTGGTCCGCGCGGACCCCCGGGTGCACCTTGAGTGAACGGTGACCCGCCCTGTGGGAGGTGTTGTTGTCCGGGGTCCCGCCGACGATTCCGCGGGACGTCCGGGCACTACGGTGCCCGGACGTCGCGGGCAGTCGGCTCGGTCCGGGCATCGGATTAGCTGTTCTGTGCTTCCCAGGTGAAGCCCATGGAAGCGGTGCCACCCTGGGTGCCGTTCGGGGCATCCGACTTCACCGTGTACGCGATCTTGTACGTGCGGGTTTGCGTAGCGGTGCCGGTCGGAGCCCAGGAACCCCAGCCCGTCGCGAAGCCGGTCTTGTCGGTGCCGAAGGCCGCGAGAGTGCCGGTGTAAGTCGGTGCGGCGGGGGTCAGAACGGCGAAGTCTGTGCAAGCGCTGTCTGCGCCCGTGCCCTCGGTGATGACCAAGTCGATGTTGGAGCTGAGAGCCTTAGTGGTGTTCGGCGTCGTGCCGTAGAGCTTCACGGTGGAGGCCAGGGTACCGGAGGAGGTTACGGTGATGCACTTGGCACCGGTCGAGCCGGGCTTCAGGTTCGTTGCGGTGAACATTGCTGTCGAGGCGTTTGCGCCCGCACCACTCGTGGAGCCGCCGTCGAGTGCGACCGTTCCCGCGGTCCAGTTGCTCGTGGAGCTCTCTACTTTGGCGCTGAAGGCGGAGTAGGAGGCCTGGGAGACGGCGACGCCGCTCACCAGGAGTGCTGCGGGGACAACTGCCCATTTGGCCCAAGTGGCCGTGCGTGCTGAGATCTTTGCCATGACGTGCTCCTGGTGATGAGTTGGGGCCCCTGCCCCTATGAGACCTGCGCCGGCCCCCTGAGCGGGGCCGGCAGAAGTAAATCTACACACGATTGGCTTGATAATCAAGCAAAAAGTTTTTCCGCCTAGTTTTTAGGTCGTCTCACCCCTTGTTTCTAGGGGTTTTTAAAGTATTTAGCTTGAGAGTAAAGTAGATCAGAAAGCGGATTGAGGTTCGATCTGCAGCACAGTTTGAAGCGCGGCGCCTATGATGGATTGCCCGCAGGTAGCTGGGCGCAAAAGCAAGGAGYGGGACATGGCAGACCAACCTGAGGGGTCGACGGGGGACAAGGACGCGCTGCTGCGCATCACCCAGGGCTTGCGGCGCGTTGACGTCGGGACCTACGCCCTCAGGATCCGGCTGGCCGAGAAGCTGGGCATCGGCACGATCGACATTAACGCGATGGCATTCGTGGGCGAAGTCGACGGCATGACGCCGAAGGCCCTCGGCAATCTGCTAAACATCACCACCGGATCCGTGACCGCCATGGTGGACCGCCTGGAATCCAAAGGCTTCATGATCCGCAAGCCCAACCCCACGGACCGGCGCAGCGTGCTGCTGCACCTGAGCCCGGCAGGGACCCACGCAATGCAGTGGGCCACGGAGCACTTTGCCGAAGCTGCCGCGGCAGTCCTCGCGGGATCGCACGAAGAGAGCATTTCCGACGTCGCGAGCTTCCTTGAAGGAATCGGGCAGCGGTTGCTTGCCGCCGCAACAGCGCCGGAATAGTCGCGGAGCCGACAGGGGAGTTCATCGGATCTTCACCCGGGGGACGGGTCCGCGTAGTCCGTGGCTGGAAGGGTGGGCGCGACCGCAACTCACCCCATGGAAGGTCTCTCCATGTCTGTCTCCTCCGGACGCACGTTTTCCCTGCTCCCCATGCTTGGCCACACCAAAGGCAAGCGGAGCCCCATCACCTGCGCGCTGAAATGCGACAACGCCTGCTCGGGCGAAGTCTGCAACACCAGCACCAACAGCTACTTCCGTGACATCGCCTCCGCCACGATGTCCCGCCGTGCCGCCTTGGGCTTCGGCGCCGCCGGCGCGCTCGCCGTCGCGTTCGGGAACGCCGTGACCTCGGCCGGGCCCGCCGTCGCCGATGGCGGCCCGGGCCTCGCGGCCGCCGCCAAGGACGGGTTTGGAAAGTCCAAGCTGCAGTTCACCGCCATCGCTCCGGTGGACGCCGCCGTCGACCAGCTCACCGTCCCCGCCGGGTTCACCTGGCAGCCGGTCATCCGCTGGGGCGACCCGYTCTTCAACGACTCGCCGGCCTTCGACATCGACCACCAGAGCGCCGCGGCGCAGGCCCGCCAGTTCGGCTACAACAACGACTACACGGACATCCTGCCGATCGATGGCTCCAAGGACCGCCGGGCCGTCCTCTTCACGAACCACGAATACACGAACGAGAACATCATGCTGCCGGCCGGGTTCGATGCCGCCGAGACTCGCGCGATCGGCCGGGCAGCCCACGGCCTCACCGTGGTGGAGCTGGAGCGCAAGAACACCAACAAGCCCTGGAGCTACGTCCGCGGCGCCGGACTGAACCGCCGCTTCCTGACGGACACCACCTACGAGCTCGACGGCCCCGCCGCCGGATCCGCGCTCCTGAAGACCGCCGCCGACCCCTCCGGCCGGGCCATCAAGGGCACGCTGGGCAACTGCTCCGGCGGAACCACCCCGTGGGGCACCATCCTGTCCGGCGAGGAAAACTTCAACGGCTATTTCGCCACGCCCGGAACCTCTGATTCGGACAAGCGCTACGGGCTGACCAGCAAGCCCACCGCCCGCCAGTGGGAACTCGACGACCCGCGCTTCGACACCCGCAACCCCGGATACGGGAACGAGGCCAACCGCTTCGGCTGGATTGTGGAAGTGGACCCCTTCGACCCCTCCTCCACGCCGCGCAAGCATTCGGCAATGGGCCGCTTCAAGCATGAGGGCGCCAACGTGATCATCGCCAAGTCCGGCCACGTGGTGGCCTACATGGGCGACGACGAGCGCTTCGACTACCTGTACAAGTTCGTCTCGGCCGGCACGTACCGGCCCGGCAAAACGGCGGCGGACCGCAAGAACAACCTCACGCTGCTCTCGGAGGGTGACCTGTACGTCGCCAAGTTCACGGGCAACTCCCCGGCGGCCGGGTTCGACGGCACCGGGAAGCTTCCGGCCGACGGGGCCTTCGACGGCGCCGGCGAGTGGCTGCCCCTCGTGGTGGGCGGACAGTCCAAGGTGGCCGGAATGTCCGTGGAAGAAGTGCTGGTGTACACCCGCCTCGCCGCGGACAAGGTGGGCCCCACCAAGATGGACCGCTGCGAGGACGTCCAGCCCAGCCTGCACACCGGCAAGGTCTATGTGGTCTGCACCAACAACGCGGACCGCGGCAAGCCGGGCAAGGAAGGGGCCACCGAGGTCAACCCCCGAACCCTGAACCGTGACGGCCACATCGTCGAAATCACCGAGACGGGGGACCAGACCTCCACCACGTTCGGCTGGAACCTGCTGATGGTCTGCGGCGATCCGGCCAAGAACTCCGCCGCCTACTTCGCCGGGTTCCCCGCCAGCCAGGTCTCACCCATCTCCTGCCCGGACAACGTGGCCTTCGACTCCGTGGGCAACCTCTGGATCTCCACCGACGGCGCGCCCTCCAGCATCGGCTACGCCGACGGCCTCTTCAAGGTGACCCTGGACGGTGCCGAACGCGGCCGGGTGGAACAGTTCCTCGCCGTCCCGCGCGACGCCGAGACCTGCGGCCCGGTCATCCACGACGAGGAGCGCACCGTGTTCGTCGCCGTGCAGCACCCCGGCGAGGAAGGCACGTTCGCCGAACAGCACTCCTACTTCCCGGACTACGTCGGCGCGGGCACGACGCCGAAGCCGGGCCAGGTGCGCGCCCCGCGTCCGTCCGTGGTCCAGGTGTTCCGCACCAACGGCTAGCCAGCCGCCGCCACAGCACCACAGCACCGCTGCACCAAAGAATCACAGCACCACTGCACCACTGCAACGCGGGGTCACTTCGCGCCCATGTTTGGGGACCCTGGATGGGCGCGACCTGGCCCCGCGTTGCTTGTGCGGGCGGGCGGCGGATATGGGGAGCGTCGGGGGTGAGGCCCGAACTGATAATTTGGAACTGTGAAT
Source organism: Arthrobacter sp. 2MCAF15 (assembly GCF_052115605.1). NCBI lineage: Bacteria > Bacillati > Actinomycetota > Actinomycetes > Micrococcales > Micrococcaceae > Arthrobacter > Arthrobacter sp. 2MCAF15. Next base: position 33,829 of record NZ_JBFRGZ010000002.1, read on the forward strand.
AATCCGGCCGAATTGGTTGTCCCCAGAGTCCAGGCTGCAATTGCCACCGCGTTCGGCGAAGAGTTCCGGCAGACGGACCCGGTGGTCAGGCCCTCCCAGTTCGCCGACATCCAGATCAACGCCGCCATGTCCCTGGCCAAGAAGGCCGGCTTGCCGCCGCGGGACGCCGCCGCAAAGATCGTGGAGGCCCTGAACCTGGACGGCATCTGCACCAGCGTGGAAATCTCCGGGCCCGGCTTCATCAACCTCAGCTATGACGGAACGTGGATCGAGGAACTGCTCAACGCAGAGTCGGTCCAAGCCGCGTCCCCGGCCACGGCAGTCACGCCCGCCGCAACGCCGCAGCGCGTCGTCGTCGACTATTCCTCCCCGAACGTCGCCAAGGAAATGCACGTCGGCCACCTGCGCACCACAGTGGTGGGGGACAGCCTCGTCAAGGTCCTCGAAGCACTCGGCGACACCGTGATCCGGCAGAACCACATCGGGGACTGGGGCACACCGTTCGGCATGCTGATCGAGCACTGGCTCGAGATCGGCGAGGACTCCCCGGAGGCGGCGTTGCTGGTGGAGGACCCCAGCGCGTTCTACCAGGCCGCGCGGGCCAAGTTCGATGCCTCGGCCACGGACGCGGAAGGCTTCGCCACCCGGGCCCGGCTCCGCGTCGTCGCCCTGCAGGGCGGCGACGCCGAGACCTTCGCCGTCTGGCAGCGGCTCGTCGCCCAGTCCAAGCGCTACTTCAACGCCATCTACTCCACGCTGGGCATCAGCCTCACCGACGACCACATCGCCGGCGAAAGCTCCTACGACGCGCATCTGGCACAGCTGTGCCAGGAACTCGAGGACCGCGGCCTGGCCCGGATCAGCGACGGCGCCCTCTGCACCTTCCCCGAGGGCTTCAGCGGCCGCGACGGGCAGCCGCTGCCGCTGATCATCCGCAAATCCGACGGCGGCTACGGCTACGGCACCACCGACCTCGCCACCATCCGCTACCGCGTCCGCGACCTGGCGGCCAACCGGATCCTCTATGTCGTGGGCGCCCCGCAGAACGTCCACCTGCGCATGGTCATGGCCAGCGCCCGGGACGCCGGCTGGCTGCCGGACACGGTCGAGGCCGTGCATGTGCAGATCGGCAACGTGCTCGGCGAGGACGGGAAGATCCTCAAGTCCCGGTCGGGTGCCCCGGTGAAGCTCATGGCCCTGCTCGAGGAGGCCGTGGACCGGGCCCGGGCCGTCATCGACGCGAGCCGGCCCGAGCTCAGCGAGGAGGAGCGCGCCGTGACCGCCCGCCAGGTGGGCATCGGCGCCGTCAAGTACGCCGACCTCTCCACCGGCCACGACACCGAGTACGTCTTCGACTTCGACCGCATGCTCGCCCTCAGCGGCAACACCGGACCCTACGTGCAGTACGCCGCGGCGAGGATCCGCTCCATCCTGCGCAAAGCCGGGGTGCTGGAGCAGATCACCAGCGGCCTCGACGGCGGCACGCCGGCATCCGCAGCTGCGGCGACCGGCGCCACCGGCGAAAGCGGGCCCGCGACGGCGATCGCCGTCGTCGAACCCGCGGAACGTGCCCTGGCCCTGCACCTGCTGGAGTTCGACGCGACGCTGAACAAGGTCCGGGAGGCGCTCGAGCCGCACAGGCTCTGCGGCTACCTGTTTGAGCTGGCGCAGCTGTTCACGGCGTTCTACGACCAGTGCCCGGTGCTCAAGGCCGAGGAATCCGTGCGGGACTCGCGGCTGGCCCTGTGCGCGCTGGCGCTGCGCCGCCTGTCCGGCGGCCTGGAGCTGCTGGGCATCGAAACGCCGGAGAACATGTGAGTCCGGCGGATTCCGCGCCGGGATCGTCCACGCCCGGCCTTGCCGCGGTGGAGGCCGCACGGATCGCCGTCGACACCCTGCTCGAAGCCGGTGTGCGCCAGGTGGTGGTGTCCCCGGGTTCGCGCTCGGCACCCATGGCCTACGCCCTGGCCGAGGCAGAGGCCGCCGGACGGGTTGAGCTGCTGGTCCGGATCGACGAGCGGTCGGCCGGGTTCACGGCGCTGGGCGTGGCCTTGTCCACCGGCGCCCCCGCCGCCGTCCTGACCACCTCCGGGACCGCCGTCGGCAACCTCCTGCCGGCCGTCATGGAAGCCAACCACGCCGCCGTGCCGCTCGTGGTCATCTCCGCCGACCGGCCCGAGGAACTGCGGGGCACCGGCGCCAACCAGACCACCGTGCAGCTGGACCTGTTCGGCGAGCACGTACGGTTCGCCGCCGACGTGCCCGCGGGCAGCGATCCGCGGCGCGCCGTTGATACGGCCCTCAGCGCCGCCACCGGGGCCTTCGAGGACGCGCCTCCGGGTCCTGTGCAGCTCAACCTGGCCTTCCGTGATCCGCTGGTCCCGGCCGTGGGCGACGGGCTTCCCGCTACGGCCGGCCGCGGCGTATACCGGGCCGCCCGAAACCCCCTGGCGCTGGACTTTCCGGCCGCGTCGGCCGCCCTGCCGGAGCGGCGCACCGTGGTGCTGGCCGGGCACGACGCCGGCCCGGTCGCCGAGGCGTTCGCCCGCGCGCACGGCCTGCCGCTGCTAGCCGAACCGTCCTCCAACGCCCGCTTCGGACCCAACGCTGTGGGCCCCTACCGGCTGCTGATCGACCACTTCGGCGCGGACTCGGCACAGCCGATCGAGCGCGTGGTCCTCTTCGGCCGGCCGACGCTCTCCCGGCCGGTCAGCGCTTTGCTGGAGCGGGCAGATGTCCCCTCGGCCCTGTACCAGCCCGTCCCGGTGGCCTGGTACGAACCCGGCCGCCGCACCGAACTGCCGCTGGAATCCCTGGCGGACCTGGCCGAGTTCGCCGGCCGCGGAGCCGCCTCGTGGCTCGATGCCTGGCTGCTGGCAGGAGCCGCCGCGCAGCACGCCGTGGACCTGATCCTTGCCGCGTCTCCCGCCGCGACCGGACCGTCCGTGGGCGCAGAGGTCTGGAAGCACGCCCGCGGACAGCTGATGCTGGGCTCCTCGAACGGGATCCGCGACGTGGACCTCGCCGGGGCACCGGTCGCGGAACCACAGGCCACCGTGTTCGCCAACCGGGGCCTGGCCGGGATCGACGGCACCACGTCCACCGCCACGGGGATCGCGCTGGGCGGGCGCCAGGAAACCACCGTGTTCATGGGGGACGTGACGTTCCTGCACGACGCCGGTGGACTCCTGCTCGGCGCCGGGGAGGCCGAACCCCAGCTGCGGATCGTGGTGCTCAACGACGCCGGCGGTGCCATCTTTGGGCTCCTGGAGCACGGCGCAGTCGCCGCGGCGGGGCGCTACGGCGACGCCGTCGAACGCCTCTTCGCCACCCCGCAGCGGGTGGACGTCGCAGCCCTGGCCGCGGCATACGGCGTCGGGCATCAGGCGGTGGGCACGACGGCGGAACTCGCCAAAGCGCTGTCCCAGCCTTTGGAGGGCCGAAGCATTATCGAAGTGCGCACGGACCGGCACCGGCTCGGGGAACTGCACCGCGCCATCCGGGCCGCGGTGGCCACGGCCGTGGAAGGCCTCCCGCTGACGTAGCGGCACCTCCCCGTATACGACGCGCGGCACCCGGGTGCGACGCGCTTCGTGCCCGGCGATGCGCAAAATACCCGCCGACACCGGAATTCCGCCGCGTGGGGTATTTTGCGCGTCGCCGAACTGAATGCGCGTCGCCGTTGTCCCATCGGGTTCGTGGGACGTCCCGCCGCGTGGGTGCGACGCGCTTCGTGCCCAGCGATGCGCAAAATACCCACCGATACCGGAATTCCGCCGCGTGGGGTATTTTGCGTGTCGCCGAACGGATCGCGCGTCGGGTTGCCCCCTCGGGTTCGTGGGATGTCCCGCCGCGTGGGTGCGACGTCGGGTGGGTGCGGGTGCGGGCTCGGGCCGGGTGCGACGCGCTTCGTGCCCAGCGATGCGCAAAATACCGGCCGATACCGGAATTCCGCCGCGTGGGGTATTTTGCGCGTCGCCGAACGGAACGCGCGTCGCCGTTGTCCCATCGGGTTCGTGGGATGTCCGGCCGCGTGGGTGCGACGCCGGGTGGTTGCGACGCCGGGTGGGTGCGACGCGCTTCGTGCACAGCGATGCGCAAAATACCCGCCGACACCGGAATTCCGCCGCGTGGGGTATTTTGCGCGTCGCCGAACGGAATACGCGTCGCCGCCGGTTCAGACATGAATGCGCGTCGCCGAGCGGAACGCGCGTCGGGTTGTCCACATCCGGGCCGCCGTTGATGGCGCCGGCGCACCTGGGCTGGGATCTTCGATCCATGAACGAATTGCCCAGACTGATCCTGGCTCGCGAGCACGTCCAGCAGGGAACTACGCCGAAAGAGCTCGCCAAACGGTGCCGGTCAGGGGCGCTGTTTCGCGTGCGCCAGGGCGTCTACGTCGACGGGGCGGCTTGGAAGGCGCTGCGGCCCTGGGACCAGTACCGGCTCCGGGTCAGCGCCGCGGCGGAGTCATTTACGGCTCCGACAGTCTTTGCCCGCCATTCCGCCGCGGCCGTGTGGGGATTGCCCATGATTGGGCTGGGCGAGCCGGTCCATGCTTTGACCCTCCAGAATGATGGGGGACGCTCGCGGGCAGGGGTACGGAGGCACTACGCGGCCCCGGACGGTCTCAGGGTGTTCCGACGCGAAGGCCTCCTGGTCACGGGAAGGATCCGTACAGTGCTGGATCTGGCTGCTTTTACACCGTTTGCCCAAGCTATCGTTCCGTTGGACCATGTGCTCCGGCCGGACGCCGCCCAGGGGTTGCCCGCGCTCTCCAAGGAACAGTTGCTGGCCGACGTCGACGGCAACTACTCCGCCGCGGCCGTCCGGCGGATCCTGGCTGCCGTGGAATTCGCGGATCCGCGGTCCGGGTCTCCGGGGGAGTCCTACGGCCGCGCGCTCATGCGGGTGGCAGGGTTCCAGCCGCCGGAACTGCAGCACGAAATCCGTGATGGGTCCGGACTCGTGGGCTATTCGGACTACTTCTGGGAGAGAGCACGGCTGGTGGGCGAGTTCGACGGCGTCGAGAAGTATCTGAAACCCGAATACCTGAGGGGGAGGACCGCATCGCAGGCTGTCGTGGACGAGAAAGAGCGCGAAGACCGGATCCGGGACACGGGGCTCCGGGTGCTGCGGTGGGCCTGGGCGGACCTCATGGAGCCGGGCCGGCTGGAACAGAAGCTGGCGGCGTTCGGTGTGCCCCGCCGTCGGGCCCGTTCCGCACGGTGGCCATGACGCGCAATCTGTTCCGCGACGCGCAAATGCCCTGTCGCTACCGGAATTCCGGCAGCGACAGGGCATTCGCGCAGCGACGGGGCATTTGCGCATCGACAGGGCATTCGCGCAGCGTCAGCCAACTTCCGGGTCAGCCAACTTGCGGGTCGGGCAACGTGCAGGTCGGTTACAGCACCCGGCTCAGGAACTCCTTGGTGCGTGGATGCTGCGGGTTGGCCAGCACTTCGCGCGGGTCGCCCGCTTCCACCACCACGCCGCCGTCCATGAACGTCAGACGGTCGCCGACCTCGCGGGCGAAGCCGATCTCGTGGGTCACCACGATCATGGTCATGCCGGACTTGGCGAGGTCCTTCATCACGTTCAGAACATCGCCCACGAGCTCCGGGTCGAGCGCGGACGTGGGCTCGTCGAACAGCATGAGCTCGGGGTCCATGGCCAGGGCCCGGGCAATCGCGACGCGCTGCTGCTGGCCGCCGGAGAGCTGGTTCGGGTAGTGGCCGGCACGGTCGCCGAGCCCCACGCGGTCCAGCAGCTCCAGTGCCCGCTTCCGGGCCACGGCCTTCGACTGGCCCTTGACCTGGATCGGAGCTTCCATGATGTTCTGCATCGCCGTTTTGTGCGGGAACAGATTGAAGCGCTGGAACACCATGCCGATCTCGCGCCGCTGGGCTGCGATTTCCTTGGTCTTCAGGTCATGGAGCCTGCCCTTGACCTCGCGGTAGCCGATCAGCTCGCCGCCCACGGAAATGCGTCCCGCGCTGATGGTCTCCAGCAGGTTCACGCAGCGGAGCATGGTGGACTTGCCGGAACCGGACGGGCCGATCACCACCGACACCTCGCCCTGGTTGACGGTCAGGTCGATGCCGCGCAGCACGTGGTGGTGGCCGTAGTACTTGTGAAGGCCCTCGATCTTGACCAGCGGCTGTTCTGTGGTGATCGTCATTTCGCCTCCTCCTCGGGGAAGTCCATCTTCAGGTCCGGCTCGGCAGCGGCGCTGGGGGCCATCGCCGCGGAGGCCTTGGCTGCCGCGGGGTTGATTGCCGCCGGAACCCGGTTGTCCACGCCCTTGCCGTAGTGCGCCTCAATGAAGTGCTGGCCCACCATCAGCAGGCTGGTCACCAGCAGGTACCAGAAAGCAGCAACAATCAGGAGCGGAATCGGAAGGTAGATGCGGTTGGCCAGGGCATTGGTCGCGAAGGTCAGGTCCAGCGTGAACGGTACAGCCAGAACCAGGGAAGTGGTCTTCAGCATGCCGATGGTCTCGTTGCCGGTAGGCGGAACGATGACGCGCATTGCCTGCGGCAGGATGATCCGCCGCATGATCTTGCCCTTCGTCATGCCGAGTGCCTCGGCAGCCTCACTCTGGCCCGTGTCTACGGACTTCAGGCCGGCCCGGAAGATCTCCGCGAGATACGCGGACTCATTAAGACCCAGGCCAAGGATGGCCGGGATCAGGCCGTGCGTGGGATCCGAGGTCACCCAGGTGACGGTTGCAGGACCAAACGGGATTCCGAGAACGATCGTCGGATAGAGAACAGTTGCTAGTCCCCAGAAGAGCAACTGGGTGTACACCGGGGTGCCGCGGAAGAACCAGACCCAGGTCCAGCTGGACCAGCGGAACACAAAGTTCTCGGACTGCCGCATGAAGGCCAGGAGGATGGCCAGGACGATCGCCAGGACCATGGAGGCAAACGTCAGGAACAATGTCCACATCACGCCCTGGACCACCTTGGTGTCCAGGATGTAGGTGCCCACGACGTCCCAGCGGAAGTTGGGGTTCGTGAACAGGCTCTGCAGGAAGGCGACAAGGAACCCGACGATGATGATGGCGCTGATCCAGCGGCCGGGGTGCCGCACCGGTACTGCGTTGTTCAGTACCGGTGCTGCTTCAGTGTCCTGATGGCTGTCCATCTGTTCCCCTGCTGTTGGTGGGGTTGTGGGAATGCTCAAGATGTCGCCGCCGGGTTGACCTGGGATGTGGTGATGGCACCGTCAGCGGCGCCCCAGCCCTCAAGGATCTTCTTGTAGGAGCCGTCCTGCATCAGTTTGGCGACGGTCTTCTGGATGACGTCGGCCAGGGCCGTGTCGGACTTGGCGACGGCGATGCCCTGGGGCGCGGCGTCGTAGACCTCGCCGAGCTTTTCGAGCTGGCCGTTGGTCTGGGTCAGCGCGTAGCCGATGATGGGCGAGTCGGCCGCCATCGCATCGATGCTGCCGTTGACCAGGCGGGTGGTGATGTCCGTCTGGGTCTTGAGCGTCACGATGTTGATGGGCTGCTTGCCATCGGCCAGGCACTTCTTGTTGCGGCCGGAGAGGTCCGGGTCCTCCTGGATGGTGCCGGTCTGCACGCCGATGGACTTGCCGCAGAGGTCATCCAGCGAGACCTTCTTCGGGTTGCCCTTCTGCACGGCCCAGCCGGTGCCGGCCTGGTAGTAGCTGACCATGTTCACCGCGGCGAGCCGCTCCGGGTTGATCGTGAAGGAGGAGATTCCGAGATCGTACTTCGGGCCCAGGGCCGGAAGGATGCCAGTGAATTCGGCCGTCTGGACCTGGACCTTCAGGCCCAGAGCGGCGCCGATCGCCTTGGCGATGTCGACGTCGTAACCCACGGCGGTCTGGCCGTCGGTGCCGAGGAATTCCGCAGGGGCATAGGAGGTATCCGAGCCCACCGTCAGGGTGCCTTTAGACTTGATCGCCTCAGGCAGCATGGCGGCCAGCGCGTCGTCCTTCTGGACCGTGCTGGGGTCAAAGCTGGCCGCGGCACTGCCGGAAGCGGTGGCCGCGCCGCCGGTCCCGGTCTCGGAGGCGTTTGTGCAGGCCGTGAGGGCCAATGCGCTCACGGCGAGGACCGTGGCGGCCTTGAGTGCGGGGTTGCTCAGGAGCGAACGGGAGATCTGCATTTTCTTACCTTTTGTTGCAGGAGGGATGCGTATTCAAGTCGATATAAAAAGTGTATCGCCGACAAAGAGATGTACGTCACAGAAAACTAAGTTTCACTATTGGATAACTAAACCAGACCCGAATGCAATATCCCCAATGCCCGATGTGTCTGTAATCCCGGATTCCTGCCGGTTCGGCGACCTCTGCGGGCCCTGCCGTTTGGGCGTCACGGCCCCCGCTGGCCCCGCAGGCCTCCCAGACCCCGCAGGCCCCCCATGCCCCGCGGGCCCCCCATGCCCCACGAGCTAGCTGCTGATTCCCAGCGACTCCAGCATGGGGCGGAACTTCGCCCACGTCTCGGCGAGCTCGGTCTCGGGCACCGAGCCATCCACCACGCCGCAGCCCGCGTACAGCCGGACCGTCTGCGGGGATTCGATGACGGCGCCGCGCAGCGCGATGCCCCACTCGCCGTTGCCTGCCGCGTCCAGCCAGCCGACCGGGCCGGCATACGGGCCGCGGTCCAGGTGCTCAAGCTTGCGGATCAGGGCACCCGCCACGGTGGTGGGGGTGCCGCAGACGGCGGCGGTCGGGTGCAGGGCGTTGATCAGGGCCAGGCAGGTGGGGACGTGGCCTTCCACCTCGGCCAGTTCGGCCTTCACATCCGAGGCCAGGTGCCACACGTTGGGCAGTTCCAGGATGAACGGTTCGCTGTGTGCGTTCATGGCCTCGGAAAACGGGGCCAGCTGCGTGGTCAGGGACTGGATGGCGATGTCGTGCTCGTGCCGCTGCTTCTCGGAGCCGGCCAGCACGCGCTCGGCGAATTCCAGCGGGGAGCCGTCCATGCCGTCGGCGTCCCGGCGGTCCAGGGTGCCGGCCAGGACGCGGGCCTGGGCGGTGCGGCCCTCCACCTGGATCAGCATTTCCGGCGTGGCCCCCACCAGTCCGTCCACGCCGTAGGTCCAGCACTCACGGTAGCGGGCGGACAGTTCGCGCAGCACCTGGGCGGCATTGACGCCGGTGGGGACGGTGGCCACGATGTCCCTCGCCAGCACCAGCTTCTCCAGGGCGCCGGTACGGATCTCCTGGACGCCGGCGGCAACGGCAGCCATCCAGGCTTCCTCGGTCAGGGAACCGGTGTGCAGGGTTGCCCCTGCAGCCAACGTCAAGGGGCGTACGACGGCGCCACCCGCCTGAGCGGGCACCGGCAGCGGGTCGTCCACCACGGTGCTGCCGGTATCGGCACCGGCAGTGGCGCTGCCCAGCCACCCGTTCAGGGCGGCGCGCGCGCCGGCCTCGGTGAGTTCGCCGTCGTCGAAGGTCAATTGGGTGAGCCAGGCCTGGCCGTCACGGAGCCCCACAACGATCTCTGGGACCAGCAGGCGTGACTCGTGGGCGGAGGCTTTAGAGAAGGCGAACGAACCGAAAGCGACAGGGCCCGTGCCGGGACAGTCCACGGCGTCCTCGATGTCCGCCTCGAGGACCAGGTGGCGCCACCAGATGTCGGCCTCAAGGAAGCGCTCGGCGCCGGTGGCGGTGAACCGGGCGATCTCGCCGAAGCCCACGAGTCCGGCCTCGCGGCGGGTCCAGCAGTGGACATCGTCCCGGACCAGAAACGACGGCAGGCCCCCGGGGAAAGTTTCGGCATCGAGGGGGACTGTCAAGGTGCGGAACGTGCTCGTCATGATGGCATAACACTAGCCCGTGATCGCCCTGCCGTGGATAATCACCGGCCGGCAGGGGCTGCGCGCGGCGGGCCCGTCCGTTGCCGCAGGTGAAAGCGGCGTTGATTGGCGGCCCGTTCGTGGGCGAGCCGATCATTTGAGACAATGGCATGGTGAACCGAGCATCCTTGGATAAGCGTCCGGACGAAGTAGCCACGATGTTTGACGACGTCGCCCCCAAATACGACGTCGTCAACGATGTCCTGTCGATGGGGCAGACGCGGCGTTGGCGCAAAGTGGTGGTCGACGCCGTGGGCGTTTCGGCCGGCCAGCGAGTGCTGGACCTTGCTGCCGGCACGGGCACCTCCAGCGAGCCGTATGCCGACGCCGGCATCGACGTGATCGCCTGCGATTTCTCCCTTGGCATGCTCAAGGTCGGCAAGCGCCGCCGCCCGGACATCGACTTCATCGCCGGGGACGCCACACGCCTGCCTTTCGCGGACAACACCTTTGATGCCAGCACGATCTCCTTCGGCCTGCGCAACGTCAACGAGCCCAAGAAGGCCCTGGCCGAGATGCTGCGGGTCACCAAGCCCGGCGGCCGGCTGGTCATTGCCGAGTTCTCCCAGCCTGTGGTGCCGCTCTGGCGCACCATGTACACCGAATACCTCATGCGGGCCCTGCCGGCCATCGCCGTCAAGGTCTCCTCCAACCCGGACGCCTACGTCTACCTGGCCGAGTCCATCCGTGCCTGGCCGGACCAGGACCACCTGGCGGCCTGGCTGCAGGAAGCCGGCTGGGAATCCGTCACCTACCGCAACCTCAGCGGCGGAATCGTCGCCGTGCACCGGGCCCAGAAGCCGCTGGCCGGCCCCACAGGTGATCCCGCCAGCGGGGCGGCAGCGCTGGCGGCCCACACCGGACCCGTGGCCAAGCTGCGCCGCAACATCACCCGGCCCGGGCGTTAGCCGATACGCGTCGTGAAAGTACTGATCGTCGGAGCGGGGCCGGCCGGTTCCACTGCCGCCTACTACCTTGCCAAAGCCGGTATTGACGTCACGGTGCTGGAGAAAACCAGCTTTCCCCGCGAGAAGGTCTGCGGCGACGGCCTGACTCCGCGCGCGGTCCGCGAGATCCAGAAGCTGGGACTCCCGCATCCGGAAACCGAGGGCTGGCGCCGCAACAAGGGCCTGCGCCTGATCGCCGGCGGCCGCACCATCGAACTGCCCTGGCCCGAGGTCTCCGACTTCCCGCAGTACGGGCTGATCCGGACCCGGCTCGGCTTCGACGAACAGCTGGCCACGCATGCCCGGTCCGCGGGCGCCGTCGTGCTGGAACGCCACAGCGTCACCGAGGCGCTGCGCTCCGAGGACGGCCGGGTGGCCGGCGTCCGCGCCGCGCTGCTGGACGAGTCCGGGCGCAAGACCGGCGAAACGCGCGACTTCAGCGCCGACGTCGTCCTCGCGGCGGACGGCAACTCCACGCGTACCGCCGTCTCGCTGGGCATCAGCAAGCGCGATGACCGGCCGCTCGGCGTTGCCGTGCGGACCTATTTCACCAGTCCCCGGCACGAGGACGACTGGATGGAAGGCTGGCTGGAGCTTCCCGGCCGCGACGGCAAACTGCTGCCCGGCTACGGCTGGGTTTTCGGCGTCGGCGACGGCACCTCCAACGTGGGCCTGGGCATCCTGAACTCCTCGAAGGACTTCGGCAAGCTGGACTACAAGCAGGTGCTGCGCGAATGGACCGCCGGCATGCCCGCCGAGTGGGGCTTCGCGCCCGAGAACCAGGTGGGCGAGATCCGCGGCGCCGCGCTGCCCATGGGCTTCAACCGCACGCCGCACTACTCTCCTGGCCTGCTGCTGCTCGGCGACGCCGGCGGCATGGTGTCCCCGTTCAACGGCGAGGGCATCTCCTATGCTATGGAGTCCGCCCGCTTTGCGGCCGAATTCATCATCGACGGCGCCGCCCGGTCCGCGTCGGCAGGCTGGGGCTCCGGAACGGAAGCCACCAGAGCCGCCGACGCGCACCTTTCCCGGTACGCCGACCATGTCCGGGAACAGTGGGGCTCGCACTTCACGCTGGGCCGGGCGTTCGCCGCCCTGATCGGCAAGCCGGCCGTCATGAAACTGGCCCTGCGGACGGGCATGCCCATCCCGGTGCTCATGCGTTTTGTGGTGCGGATGCTGGCCAACCTCACAGATCCCGCCGCCAAGGGCTTCGAGGACCGGGTCATCCGCGTCCTGGAATCCCTGGTTCCTGCAACTTCGAATCAGGCACCGTCGAAGCAGGCAAAGTCCAATCAGGCCACGCCCACCACGGACAGCGGTCCGCACACCGGCGCCAACTCCGCGGATTCCGCAACAAAAGTTAGGGTTAACCCGTGACCAACTCTGCCGACCAAAGCTGGACGCACGCCGGACACGGCCTGCCGAGCTCTGAACCCTCCCTCAACACCACGGCGATCGCCACCGGCCTCCAACTGCCGGCAGGCTTCGCGGCCATTGCCGGCGACCCCGAGCTGGGCCCCGCCCTGACCACCAACCTGGCCCGCGTCGAGAAAAGGCTGCGCGAAGCCATCGCCAATTCCGACCCCCTGGCTGACGCAACATCGCGTCACCTCGTGGAAGCCGGCGGCAAGCGCATCCGTCCGCTCCTGACCCTGCTGTGCGCCCACCTCGGCGACGCCTCCCTGCCCGCCGTGGTGCAGGCCGCCGTCGTCGTCGAACTGACGCACCTCGCCACCCTGTACCACGACGACGTCATGGACTCCGCGCCGTTCCGCCGCGGGGCGCCGACGGCCCACGAGGTCTGGGGCAACTCCGTGGCCGTCCTGACCGGTGACCTCATCTTCGCGCGTGCGTCCATTCTGGTCTCGGAGCTCGGCTCCCGCGCGCTGGGCATCCAGGCGCGAACCTTCGAGCGGCTCTGCCTCGGACAGCTGCACGAGACCGTGGGACCCCGCCCTGACGAGGACCCCCTGGCTCACTACCTGTCGGTCATCGCCGACAAGACCGGCTCGCTCGTGGCGGCCTCCGGCCAGCTGGGTGCGATCTTCTCCGGCGCCGACGAGGCCTACGAGCCCCTGCTGGTCGAGTACGGCGAAAAGGTGGGCGTGGCCTTCCAGCTCGCCGACGACGTCATCGACGTCACCGGGATCAAGGTCAAGTCCGGCAAGTCCCCGGGAACCGACCTGCGCGAAGGCGTCCCCACCCTGCCCGTGCTCCTGCTCCGCAACGCCGCCCGTGACGGTGACCAGTCCGCCGTCGAACTGCTCACCCTGATCGACGGCGACCTCAGCTCGGACGAGGCCCTGGCCGCGGCCGTGGCCGGACTCCGCGAGCATCCCGTCACGGCGGAGTCCTGGGTGGTGGCGCGCGCCTGGGCCGATGAGGCCATCGCCGCGCTTGCCCCGCTGCCCGAAGGCGTCGTCAAGGCCTCGCTGACCAGCTTCGCCCACGCGGTAGTGAACCGCAGCAGCTAGCCCGCCGGGTTGGTTCTTGGGCCGGTCCGGCCGGGCTCGTTCGGCACTTCCGGCCGCGCCCCGGCCGGTGGGTCAGGGTTGGCACGGCGGCTGATCTTGCCTGGTTGGCCGCGCCGGGGCGATCTCGTCACGTGGCCGCGCCGGGCTGATTCGGCCGGGCCTGCTGATTCTTAAACGGAATGGCCCCGGTTCCTCACAACGTTCGAGTCTTCCGTTGTGCCGAACCGGGGCCATTTCTCCGTTCGCATCAGATCCACCGGAGGCATTTGGTGAACCCAGAAATGAGTCTATGACAGTTGTGTCATAGCGTCCAGCCCTTTCTGTTATTTTCTTGTCATAAGATTCTCAGGTCCATGCCAGTGTTGTCGCGCCGAGTTTCCCCACCTTTGGCCGGGCAGCTTCAGGACACGCCGGCCCGCAGGCGGGACGCGCCGTCGGACGCCGTCAAAACTGGGGAAAGTCGGCGCAAAAGCCTGGGGGTGCCGGCGCCGGAATTTTCCACATAGATGCCAACAAGGCTGTTGGTGCGCTCGGGCCGGGACTGTGCTGGGCTCATGGACCTCACCACTTACCTCAAATCCGCCGGCTCCGTGGCCCGGACGGGGACGCTGTTGCAGGCCGGCTTCTCCGAGCGGAGCATCAGGATTGCCGTGGCTGCGGGGGAGATGTCACGGCTGCGCCACGGAGTCGTGGCCCTGGAGGGCGCCAGGCCTGATCTGGTGGCCGCCGTGCTCGCGAACGGCACGCTCTGCTGCGCCTCCGCCGCGCCGTTCCACGGCATATGGCGCCTTCATGAGCCCGAACGGCTGCACCTGCTCTGCGCGCACGGATCAGCGCCCGGCGCCGTCATCCACCGCGGTACTGTAGTGCCGCCGGTGTTCCCGTTGCCAGTGGCCGGTCTGACGGACACCCTGCTCCATGCGCTGCGGTGCCTGCCCGCTGTCGAGGCCGCCGTCATGGTGGAAAGCGCCCTTCTCCAGGGCCGCACCACCCTCGACTACCTGCGGGACCGGCTGCCGGGAAACCGGAACGGCGCCGCCCGCGCAGTCCTGGAGCTGGTCGACGGCACGGCGGGTTCAGCCATCGAGGTCGTTGCGAGGCTGCTCTTCCGGAGCCAGGGTATTGGCGCCCAGACGCAGGTGGCGCTGCCCGGGATCGGCATTGTGGATTTCCTGCTGGAGGGATTCCTGATCGTGGAGATCGACGGGAGCACCCATCTTGAGCGGGCGCAGGTCAGGAAGGACCGCGGGCGGAACAACGCCAGCACCCTGACGGGCTATGCCGTGCTCCGCTACGGGTATCAGGACGTGGTCCACACCCCGCAGAAGGTGGTTGATGAGGTGTGGCAGGTGCTCCGCGGCCGGGTCATCCGCTGAAATTCCCCAGGTATGAACGTCCGACGCCGAAAATCACCGCCGGTTTGCCGGACACTCCGTCGAGGGAGGCCAAACATGGGGAGAATCCGCCGCGGGGCAGACAGCGCAGCGGGGGCAGGCAGCGCAGCAGGCCGGGGAAGGCTGGAGGCGGGGCGGCCAGCCCCGGGCTTAGTCTTCGTCCTCGTCGTTGAAGGCCCACTCGAACATGTCGAAGACGAATTCGGAGAAAGTCCCCTCTTCGCTCTTCCACTGGCCGCGGGCGTTGTTGCGGCGGTACACGATGGGATCGGGGATGCTGAGGTCTCCCACGCGGAAGCCCCAGGTGAACTGCTCCTCCTCGTCCTCGAGGAACATGAGGAAGCCTTCGTCGTCGACTTCGAGCTCTTCGGGGTCCCAGAAGTAGTGGTAGGCCTCCATGATGTCCTCGCACCCGCCGACGGCGAGGTAGAACTCGCGCAGGACCAGCGGGACCTGGAACTGGTGTTCGGCGAGGGCGGCGTCGAGCTCGTCGGCCGCCAGGCCATCTTCTTCCTGCCATTCGTCTTCGAGATACTTCGGGACAAGCGCGCGGAATTTCTCGAGGAACATGTCAGTCATGGTCTTATCCTAGCTAATCCTCAGCGGTCGTTTTCCGCCTCGTCCAGGCCCAGCCGGTGCCAGCCGCGGACGGCCAGCGGAACGTACCAGTGGCGCCGCCAGGCGGTGACCCGGAAGGCGAAAACGACGGCGGCGACAGCGCCGGCACTCACCGCTGTGAAAGCCCCCGTCAGGGACAGGATCGCGGTCGATGCCGCCCCCGCGAACGCCGGCAGCGCGTACAGGTCCTTGGGGTCGAAGAGCTGCGGCACCTCGTTCGCGGTGATGTCCCGGAGCAGGCCGCCGCCCACCGCCGTCGTGACCCCCAGCAGCACGGCCGCCACCGGGTTCATCCCGGCGGCCAGGGCCTTCAGGGTGCCGGTGATGCAGAACAGGGCCAGCCCGCCGGCGTCGAACAGGACCAGCAGCGACGTGAAGCGCTGGACGCTGGAGAACAGGAAATACACCAGCACCGTGGCGAACAGGGGAGGCGCCAGGTAGGCCGGGTTGGTGAACGCTGCGGGCGGGCCCGCGTTGATGATGATGTCGCGGATGACGCCCCCGCCAAGGCTCACCAGCGAGGCCAGGAGCAGCGAGCCGATGATGTCGAACTGCTTCCGCGCCGCGAGCAGTGAGCCCGAGACCGCAAAGAAGAAGACGCCGGCAAGGTCAAGCCAGACCAGGACAAGGCTGAAGGAGAAGGTCATGAAGCGTCCCGGTCGATAACAAGGGGCGGATGGGGCGGCTCCAAGGTTACGCTAACGGCTATGAATAGCCCCATCCTGATCGCCTGCGCCCATGGCACGTCCAGCCCGCACGGAGCCGCGGAGGTCAACGCGCTCCGGGACGGCATCGCCGGGCTCCGTCCGGGACTGGACGTCCGCGAGGCCTACGTCGACGTGCAGGATCCGGACCTGCCGGCCGTCGTTGCGGGGCTCCCGGCGGGGGAGCGCGCCGTCGTGGTTCCGCTGCTGCTCAGCGTCGGCTACCACGTCAAGGTGGACATCGCCCGGGCCGTGAAGAGCCGGCCGGACACCCTTGCCGCCGCGCCGCTGGGCCCGGACCCGCGGCTCGCGGCGCTGCTGGACCAGCGCCTGCGCGAGGCCGGGGTGACGGACAACGACGCCGTGGTCCTCGCCGCCGCCGGTTCCTCCGATCCCAGCGCCTCGAAGAACGTCGAGGAGCTCGCCGACCAGCTCCGGGCGCTGCGGTCCAACCGGATCGTGGCGGGGTATGGCGCCTCGGCCAAGCCCTCGGTCCCCGAGGCCGTCGCCATGCTCCGCGAGGAGGAGGCCGGCGGCGCCGGCGCGGGGGAGTCGGCCGGGGCGGTGGACCTGGGCGGACGGGTGGTGATCGCCTCCTATCTCCTGGCGCCCGGCTTCTTCCATGACCAGCTGGCCAAGGCCGGCGCGGACCTGGTGACGGCGCCGCTCCTGCCCTCGCCGGTCCTCGCCGAAATTGCGCTGGAACGCTACGACGCGGCGCTGGTGGCAGCCTCCCAGCTGCCGGGCTGACCGTCCCCGCCGATGCACAGGCGCACGGATCGATCAAGGGTTTTGGGCGGTTCGTGACGAAATGTTTCCCTAGGTGACTTCCCGTTTCCGACCCTTTGTGACGGCATTACGGCCACCCCTACAGTCGATGCATGACTGATACAGCTCTAGCCGGAGCGTCCACGGACAAGCCCTCGCGCCCGGCCCGTGCCTCCCGGCCTGCCGCCAAGCCCCACGGCCAGTGGAAGGTCGACGGAACCACGCCGCTGAACGCCAACGAAACCTGGAAACAGGAAGACGACGGCCTCAACGTCCGCGAACGTATCGAGTCCATCTACTCCAAGGACGGCTTCGACTCCATCCCGGGCCAGGACCTGCACGGCCGCTTCCGCTGGTGGGGTCTGTACACCCAGCGCAAGCCCGGGATCGACGGCGGCAAGACCGCCACCCTTGAGCCGCACGAGCTCGAAGACAAGTACTTCATGCTCCGCGTGAGGATCGACGGCGGCGCGCTCACCACCGAGCAGCTGCGCGTCATCGGCAACATCTCAGTCGACTTCGGCCGCGACTCGGCCGACCTCACCGACCGGCAGAACATCCAGCTGCACTGGATCCGCGTGGAAGATATTCCCGAGATCTGGAAGCGGCTCGAAGGCGTGGGCCTGTCCACGACCGAAGCCTGCGGCGACGTTCCCCGCGTCATCCTCGGCTCGCCCGTGGCCGGCATCGCGAAGGACGAAATCATCGACCCCACCCCGCTCATCGCCGAGCTGGGCGAACGGTTCATCGGCAACCCGCTGCTGTCCAACCTGCCGCGCAAGTACAAGACCGCCATCACCGGCCACCCCAGCCAGGACGTGGTGCACGAGATCAACGACTTCGCCCTCGTCGGCGTCAAGCACCCCGAACTCGGCATCGGCTACGACCTCTGGGCCGGCGGCGCACTGTCCACGAACCCGATGCTGGGCAAGCGCCTCGGCGCGTTCGTCACCCCCGAGCAGGCTGCCGACGTCTGGCTCGGCGTCACCAGCATCTTCCGCGACTACGGGTACCGCCGCATGCGCACCAAGGCGCGCCTGAAGTTCCTCATGGCCGACTGGGGCCCGGAGAAGTTCCGCCAGATCCTCGAGGACGAGTACCTCGGCTACAAGCTGGCCGACGGTCCCGCCGCGCCCAAGCCGTCCACCCCGGGCGACCACGTGGGCGTGCACGAACAAAAGGACGGCAAGTTCTTCATCGGCGCCACCCCCATCGCCGGCCGCCTCTCCGGCAGCCAGCTGGTCAAGCTCGCGGACACCCTCGAGGCCCGCGGCTCCCACCGCCTGCGCACCACCCCGCACCAGAAGCTCGTCGTGCTGGACGTGCCCAAGGACGAGGTTGAGCCGCTCGTGGCAGAACTGGACGCCCTGGGCCTGTCCGCCCGGCCGTCCGTCTTCCGCCGCGGCACCATCGCCTGCACCGGCATCGAGTACTGCAAGCTGGCCATCGTGGAGACCAAGGTCACCGCGGCCACCGCCGTCGCCGAACTGGAACGCCGCCTCGCCGACCTCGCGGACAGCGGCCAGCTGCCCCACGCACTGTCCCTGCACATCAACGGCTGCCCCAACTCCTGCGCCCGCATCCAGACCGCGGACATCGGGCTCAAGGGCATGATGCTCCCCACGCCCGACGGCGACCCCAGCCCGGGTTTCCAGGTCCACCTCGGCGGCGGGCTGGCGTCCTCGGACCGCGAAGAGGCCGGCCTCGGACGCACCGTCCGCGGCCTGAAGGTCTACGTTGCGGACCTGCCGGACTACGTGGAACGCGTGGTGCGGAAGTTCGTGGCGGACCGCGCCGAAGGCCAGACCTTCGCCGAATGGGCCCACGCGGCCGAAGAGGGTGATCTGCAGTGACCGACGCTCAGCCGCTGGGGGCGGCATCGCCTGCCCCCGTCGCACTCCGCTCCCATGAGGAGCTCAAGGCCCTCGCCGAGGCCGGCTCCGCCGAGCTCGGCTGGGACGCCCCGGCCCGTGACGTCATCGCCTGGGTTGCCCGCAACTTCGAGCTGCCCGCGGTCGCCGTCGCCTGCTCCATGGCCGACGCCGTCCTGCCGGCGCTGGTCGCGGACCAGCTGCCCGGCGTCGACGTCCTGTTCCTGGAGACCGGCTACCACTTCCCGGAGACGTACGCGACGCGCGACGAGGTCGCGGCCAACCTGCGCGTCAATGTCGTGGACGTCCTCCCGGAGAACACCGTGGAGCAGCAGGACCGGCTCCTGGGCAAGGACCTGTTCGCCCGCGACCCCGCCCAGTGCTGCGCCCTGCGTAAAGTCGCGCCCCTGCGCCGCACCCTCGCCGGCTACGAGCTCTGGTTCACCGGAGTCCGCCGGGACGAGGCCCCCACCCGCACCAACACCCCGCTGATCACCTGGGACGAGGCCAACGGACTGGTCAAGGTCAACCCGGTGGCGGCCTGGACGTTCGACCAGCTGGTGCAGTATTCCGACGACAACCTCCTGCCCGTCAACCCGCTGCTTTCACAGGGCTACCCGTCCATTGGCTGCCAGCCTTGCACCCGCAAGGTAGCGCCCGGCGATGATCCCCGCGCCGGCCGCTGGGCAGGAACCGACAAGACAGAATGCGGACTACACGTATGAGCACTTTCCTGACTGAGGAGCCCACACAGGTGACCGACGCTCCCGTTTCCACACGCCTCTCCAGCCTGGACACCCTCGAGTCCGAGGCCATCCACATCATCCGCGAAGTGGTCGCCGAGTTCGAGAAGCCGGCGCTGCTGTTCTCCGGCGGCAAGGACTCCGTGGTCATGCTGCACCTGGCCACCAAGGCCTTCTGGCCGGGCAAGGTGCCCTTCCCCGTGCTGCACGTGGACACCGGCCACAACTTTCCCGAGGTCATCGATTTCCGCGACCGCACGGTGGAGCGGCTGGGCCTGAAGCTGGTTGTCGGCTCCGTCCAGGAGTTCATCGACTCCGGTGAACTGGCCGAACGTGCCGACGGCACCCGCAACCCGCTGCAGACTGTCCCGCTGCTGGACGCGATCCAGCGCAACAAGTTCGACGCCGTCTTCGGCGGCGGCCGCCGCGACGAGGACAAGGCCCGCGCCAAGGAGCGGATCCTGAGCCTGCGCGACGAATTTGGCCAGTGGGACCCGCGCAACCAGCGCCCCGAGCTGTGGAACCTGTACAACGGCCGGCACACCGTGGGCCAGCACGTCCGTGCGTTCCCGATCAGCAACTGGACCGAACTGGATGTGTGGCGCTACATCGAGCGCGAAGGCATCGAACTGCCCGGCCTGTACTACGCCCACGACCGCGAAGTCTTCGCCCGCGACGGCATGTGGCGCGCAGTCGGCGAGGTCTCCCAGCCGCGCGAGAACGAGGAAGTCATCACCAAGACCGTCCGGTACAGGACCGTCGGGGACATGTCCTGCACCGGCGCCGTGGAATCGGCCGCCGCCACCGTGCGCGACGTCGTCATTGAGGTTGCCGCCTCGACCATCACCGAACGTGGCGCCACCCGGGCCGATGACCGCATCTCCGAGGCCGCCATGGAAGACCGCAAGAAGGACGGCTATTTCTAATGAGCACGGAAACGTTTCTCCCGGACCCGGACCTGGTGTCCGGGGCGCTGCCCACCACCCTGTTCCGCTTCGCCACCGCGGGCTCGGTCGATGACGGCAAGTCCACGCTGGTGGGCCGGCTCCTGCACGACTCGAAGGCGATCCTCGCCGACCAGCTCGACGCCGTCGCCCGCACGTCCGCGGACCGCGGCTTCGGCGGGGCCGGGGCCACCGGCACGAAGGCGATCGACCTCGCACTGCTGACCGACGGCCTGCGCGCCGAGCGCGAGCAAGGCATCACCATCGACGTCGCGTACCGCTACTTCGCCACGGACCGCCGCAGCTTCATCCTCGCGGACTGCCCCGGTCACGTGCAGTACACCAAGAACACTGTGACCGGCGCGTCCACCGCGGACGCCGTCGTCGTGCTCATCGACGCCCGCAAGGGTGTCCTGGAGCAGACCCGCCGGCACCTGTCCGTGCTGCAGCTGCTGCGCGTGGCGCACGTGATCGTGGCCGTGAACAAGATCGACCTCGTGGACTTCAGCGAGGACGTGTTCCGCGAAATCGAGGCAGACGTCCAGCGGGTGGGGCGCGAGCTCGGGCTGGGGTCCGACGGTGTCGCCGATCTCCGGGTCATCCCGGTGTCCGCGCTCGACGGCGACAACGTGGTGGACGCCTCGGAGCGCACCCCCTGGTACACCGGTCCGGCGCTGCTGGAAGTCCTGGAGACGCTGCCGGCCGCCGACGAGCTCGAAAGCCACCTGGAGAGCTTCCGCTTCCCCGTCCAGCTGGTCATCCGGCCGCAGGGCGCACTGGCGCCGGACGCGATCGCAGCCGGGCTCGACGCCGAGGCGTACCGCGACTACCGCGCCTACGCCGGGCAGATCACCGAAGGTTCGGTCAAGGTGGGGGACCAGGTCAGCATCCTGACCCCGGGCCAGGCCCCGCGCACCACCACGGTCACCGGGATCGACTTCGCGGGCAGCGAGCTCGCCGAGGCTGCCGCCCCGCAGTCCGTGGCGCTGCGCCTGGCCGACGAGTTCGACGTCGCCCGCGGCGACACGATCGCGGCTGCGGGCACCGTCCGCGAGGCCAGCGCGGACCTCTACGCCGCCCTGTGCTGGCTCTCGCCCAAGCCGCTCCGCGAGGGCGCCAAGGTGCTGGTCAAGCACGGCACCCGCACGGTCCAGGCCCTGGTCCGGAATGTGACAGGCAAGGTGGACCTCGCCAGCTTCGGCCTGGAACCGACGTCCACGCTGGAGCTGAACGACATCGGGCACGCGCAGCTTCGGCTCGCCGCCGCGCTGCCGCTGGAGAACTACCTGCACCACCGCCGCACCGGGGCGTTCCTGGTGATCGACCCGCTCGACGGCAACACCCTTGCCGCCGGCCTGGTCAATGACCACCCGGGAGACCACGAGGACGAGCGCTACGCGATCTGACGCCCCTCCTCACGGGTGCAGCCTGTTTCCTTGCCCGCAGCAATTGCCGCGGGCCAGGAAACAGGCTGCCGTCTTTTTCGGCCGAATATGACGCTGCATGAACTTGCGTGACCCCCGGTTTCCGGGCCATTGAACCGCGTTTATGACACTCCCTATGGTGAATGAATGACGACGACGGAACGGTTCCACGGTCTTGTCGACGGGGATCTTCGGGGGCGATGTCGCTGGCGCTGACCACCCCGCCCGGCCTTTCCGCACAGACCCAGAACAGGATTCAGCCCATGTCATCCACACCCGAAAACCGTGAGCCCACGCAGCCCGGCACCACCCGGATCGTCGCCGGCGAGACCGGAAAGCCCAAACGCAAGCGCACCCTGGAGATCGCCCTCGTCGCGGGACTCGTGATCCTGATCGGCGCCGGCGCAGCCGTGGCATCCTCGCTGTCCCGCGCCCCGGAAACGGCCCCGGCGTTGGCCGCGGCGGACACCAGCCCGGCCACCGAACTGCGGCTCGGCTACTTCAACAACATCACCCACGCCCCGGCCCTGGTCGGCGTCAGCAAGGGCATCATCGCCAAGGACCTTGGCGCAACCAAGCTCACCACCCAGACGTTCAACGCCGGCCCGGCCGCGATCGAGGCCCTGAACGCCGGCGCCATCGACGCCACCTACATCGGCCCCAACCCGGCCATCAACTCCTTCATCAAGAGCAAGGGCGAGTCGATCAGCATCATCGCCGGCGCCGCGGCAGGTGGAGCCCAGTTGGTGGTCAAGCCCGGCATCAACTCACCGGCCGACCTCAAGGGCAAGACGCTCGCGTCCCCGCAGCTTGGCGGCACCCAGGACGTGGCCCTCCGCGCCTGGCTCGGCCACCAGGGGCTGAAGACCTCCACCGACGGCGGCGGCGACGTTGCGATCAACCCGACCGAGAACGCCCAGACCCTGAAGCTGTTCCAAGACGGCAAGCTCGACGGCGCCTGGCTGCCTGAGCCTTGGGCGTCCCGGCTGGTCCTGCAGGCCGGTGCGAAGGTCCTGGTGGACGAAAAGGACCTGTGGGACAAGGGCGAGTTCATCACCACCGTCCTGATCGTCAACAAGAAGTTCGCGGCCGAGCACCCGGCCACCGTGCAGGCGCTCCTGAAGGGCCACGTTGAATCGGTCAACTGGCTCAATGCGGCGCCCGCCGCCGAGAAGGCCACCGTCCTCAACGACGCGCTCAAGGCAGCGGCCGGCTCGCCGCTTCCGGCCGATGTGATCGACCGGTCCCTGAAGAACATCGCCTTCACCACGGACCCGCTCGCCGGGACGTACAAGAAGCTGCTCCAGGACGGCGTCGACGCCGGAACCACCAAACCGGCCGACATCAACGGCATCTTCGACCTCACAGCGCTCAACAGCGTCCTGGCTGAGACTGCGGCGGGCCAGAAGATTTCCGCCGAAGGACTGGGCAAGGACTAGCTCCTTAGCCTCCAGCCGCCACCCGCAACAACAGTTAGGACCCGACCATGCCAGTCGTACTGGAAAACCTGGGCAAGCGCTTCGGCGACGGCGCCCCGGTGCTGGACGACGTCAACGCCACCATCGGGCAGGGCGAGTTCGTCGCCCTGCTCGGTGCGTCCGGCTGCGGCAAGTCCACCCTGCTCAACATCATGGCGGGACTGGAGGCACCGACGTCGGGGGCCCTGGAAGTGCCCAGCGACGGCGCCGCCTTCATGTTCCAGGACTCGGCACTCTTCCCGTGGCTCACTGCCCGGGAAAACGTGGAACTGGCACTGAAGCTGCGCGGGCTCGGGAAGGCCGAGCGCCGGACCAAGGCCGGCGAACTGCTCGACCTCGTGCACCTGGGCAGCGCGGGGGACAAACGCCCGCACGAGCTCTCCGGCGGCATGCGCCAGCGCGTGGCCCTGGCCCGCTCCCTGGCACAGGACCGGCAGCTGCTGCTGATGGACGAGCCGTTCGCCGCCCTGGACGCCATTACGCGAGACCTGCTCCATGACGAGCTGGAGCGCATCTGGAAGGAAACCGGCCGCACCATCGTCTTTGTCACCCACAACGTCCGCGAGGCCGTCCGGCTAGGCCAGCGCGTGCTGCTGCTCTCCTCCCGGCCCGGCCGGGTGGTGCAGGAATGGCACGTCACCGAAGAGCACCGCACCGACGCCGGACTGGCCGGCCACCTGACCGGCGTCATCACCGCCCGGCTACGCGAGGAGATCCGCCGCCATGCCAAGTAACCAACTACCCGTAGCCGAAGCTGTGGCGGACGCCCCCGCCGAAACCCGCAAAGTCCACGCGGCCCTGACCCGTTCCTCCACCGGCAAGGAAGACCTGCGGCAGCTCGAGTCGGGGCTCGATTCGCTGCAATCCGATGCTGTACGCAAGGCCGGCATCGACTGGAGCCGGATCCTGCTCCCGGTGGCTGCCCTGGTGGTGCTTGTCCTGATCTGGCAGGTGTACGTCTCCCTTGGCTACAAACGCCGGGACATCGTGCCCGGGCCGATGGACGTCGTTGGGCAGATCGGCACCCTGTGGGGCGAGGGCAAGCTGCAGCAGGCCGTCTGGACCTCGCTGCAGCGCGGCGTCGTGGGCTTCCTGATCAGCGTGGTCGTCGCGACTCCGGTGGGGCTCCTGCTGGCGCAGGTGGCCCCGCTGCGCCGGGCCTTCGGTCCGCTGATCTCCGGGCTGCAGGTCCTGCCGTCCGTGGCCTGGGTGCCCGCGGCCATTCTCTGGTTCGGCCTGACCGACGCCACGGTGTATTTCGTGGTGTTCATGGGCGCCATCCCCTCCATCATCAACGGGCTGATTTCCGGCGTGGACCAGATCCCGCCGCAGTACCGCAGCGTCGGCAAGGTCCTCGGGGCGTCCCGGCTGCAGCTGGCCCTGCAGATCATCCTCCCGGCGGCCCTGCCCGGATACCTCAGCGGCCTCAAGCAGGGCTGGGCGTTCTCCTGGCGCTCACTCATGGCAGCGGAGATCATCGCCGTCGGCGGCACCATCGGCTTTGGCCTGGGCTCCATGCTGGACCAGGGCCGTGCCCTGTCCGACATGACCGTCGTGATGTCCGCGATCCTGCTGATCCTGGGTGTCGGTATCCTGATCGAACTGCTCGTGTTCGCCCCGATCGAAAAGCGGCTCCTCCGCCGCCGGGGCCTCCTGGCGGGCAGCACCCGCTAAGGCACACACCACACCACCAGCAGGGCCCGACGGACCACCGCCGTCGGGCCCTGCTGCGTTCCCGGGAGGCATCCGGGACCTCCCTGTCGGGACCTCCTTGTCGGGACCTCCTTGTCGGGGTTTCCGGCAGGGGCCTACACTCACGCCTATGGGCCGGGTTGTGCCCATTCCACGACTGACTCCAAGGAGGTCGCTGTGGCAGCAAAATTTGGCGTGCTGGCCCTGGTCGAAGCCAAGGCGGGGAAGGAACAGGACGTCTGGGACTTCCTCAACGGGGGCCGCGAGATCGTGCTCAACGAGCCGGGAACCCGTACCTGGTACGCCTTCCGGGTCAATGAGAACACCTTCGGCATCTTCGACACCTTCGACACCGAGGAGGACCGTCAGGCCCACCTCACGGGCGCCATCCCGGCCGCCCTCGGCGAGCACGGTCCCGCACTGCTCGCCAAGGACCCGGACATCAAACTGATCGAACTCATCGCAGTGAAATAATCGCAGTGAAATAATCGCAGTGAAATAGCAGTGACATCACCGTGAAATAGCGGCGCCCGGGTCCCGGAATGGCCCGGTCCCCAATGTGACGCGGCGTTACCTTGCGTGAACTGGTGTTTCCGCACCGTTGTTCCGCAATGTGACGCCGCCCTATCGTCGATGCATGGCAATTCAGGACATTTACCCCACGGCGCTGCGCCTCCTCGGCCGTCCCGTGCTGGTGGTTGGGGCAGGACCCGTGGCCGCCCGGCGCACCAAGGGGCTGCTCGACGCCGGAGCCCGCGTCACCGTTGTGGCCCCGGTTGCCTGCCCGGCCCTGGCTGAACTTGCCGACGCCGGCCTCGTGAACTGGGAGCCCCGCCAGTACCGCCCCTCCGACATCGACGGTGTCTGGTTTGTCCAGACCGCCACCGGCGACGCCGCCGTGGATGCGCAGGTTTCGGCCGACGCCGAGGCGCAGCGCATCTGGTGCGTCAACGCCTCCGACCACGAAGCGTCCGCGGCCTGGACGCCCGCCGTCGCCGTGGTGGACGACGTGAAGATCGCCGTCAACGCCGGCGGGGACCCGCGCCGCGCCATGGCCCTGCGCGACGCCGTCGCCACCGCACTGGACACCGGGGACCTGCCGCTGCGCAGGCGCCGTGTCTCCGGCACAGGCGCCACCGGATCTGTTGCCCTCGTGGGCGGCGGTCCCGGCGACACCGGACTGATCACCGTGCGCGGCCGCCGGCTCCTGGGCCAGGCCGACGTCGTGGTCGCGGACCGGCTCGGCCCCCGCGAACTGCTCAACGAACTCGCCCCCGACGTCCGCGTGATCGAAGTCGGCAAGACTCCGGGCCACCATCCCGTCCCGCAGGCGGAAATCAACCGGATCCTGGTCGATGAGGCCCTGCAGGGCCACCGCGTGGTCCGGCTCAAGGGCGGCGACCCGTACGTTTTGGGCCGCGGCGGCGAGGAAGCAGAATTCTGCCGGCAGCACGGCGTCGAGGTGGAAGTGGTTTCCGGCGTCACGTCGGCCATCTCAGTCCCGGCCGCCGCGGGCATCCCCGTCACGCACCGCGGGCTCGCCAAAGGCTTCAGCGTGGTCACCGGCCACGAGGAACTCTCCGAGGTCCCGGCCCGCGCCGACCACACTGTGATCCTGCTCATGGGCGTGGGCCAGTTGCGCGATTCCGCAGCCTCCTTGGCCCGCGCCGGTTTGCCTCCGGAGACGCCTGTTGGCATCGTAGAGAATGGATACCTGCCAAACCAGCGGGTGACCATTGGAACTCTCGGGACCATCGCGGATCAGGCGGAGGCCGCCGGCGTCGCGAACCCCGCCGTGATCGTGATCGGCGACGTGGTCCGCGTCAGCCCGTTCGCGCCGTCGCACTTCAGGACCGCGGACTACAGCACCACCTCCCCGAACGCTCCCCGCACCACCAAGACCCGCGTACTGACCCCGTAAAGTCCGTCGATTGCTCCATAACTGCCGTTATCAAGCCTCAAAAGGGCGTTTGTGGAGCAACGGATGCAGAAGAAAAAGGAACACAGCCGTGTCAACGAACACCCCTGTAGGAACTGCCGCCCGCCCGCTGCGCGTCGCCGTCGTCGGCTCCGGTCCCGCCGGCGTCTACGCCGCGGACATCCTGACCAAGAGCGAGGCCGTCAAGAGCGGCGAGCTCACCGTCAGCATCGACCTCTTCGACCGCTACCCGGCACCCTACGGCCTGATCCGCTACGGCGTTGCCCCGGACCACCCCCGCATCAAGGGCATCGTCAACGCGCTGCACAAGGTCCTGGACCGCGGCGACATCCGTTTCTTCGGCAACGTGGACTACGGCACCGACCTGTCCATCGATGACCTCCGCACCCACTACGACGCCGTCATCTTCGCCACCGGCGCCATCAAGGACGCGGACCTGAACATCCCCGGCATCGAACTCGAGGGCTCCTACGGCGGCGCAGACTTCGTCTCCTGGTACGACGGCCACCCCGATGTGTCCCGCGAATGGCCGCTGGACGCCAAGGAAATCGCCGTGATCGGCAACGGCAACGTGGCCCTGGACGTGGCCCGCATGCTCTCCAAGCACGCCGACGACCTCCTGGTCTCCGAAATCCCGGACAACGTCTACGCCGGCCTGAAGTCCTCGCCCGTCACGGACGTGCACGTCTTCGGCCGCCGCGGCCCGGCCCAGGTTAAGTTCACGCCCCTGGAACTGCGCGAACTCTCGCACTCCAAGGACGTCGACATCATCCTCTACGCCGAGGACTTCGAGTTCGACGCCGAGTCCGACCGGCAGATCCAGAGCAACAACCAGACCAAGACCATGGTCGGCACGCTCACCAACTGGATCGCCGAGCAGCCCGAGGACCTCTCCGAACTCAAGGCCTCCCGCCGGCTGCACCTGCACTTCCTGCACAGCCCGGTCGAGGTGTACGGGGACAAAACCGGCGGAGCCGGTGCTCCCGGCCGCGTCGCAGGCATCAAGTTCGAGCGCACCGAACTGGACGGCACCGGCAACGCCCGCGGCACCGGCGAGTTTGTCGACTACCCGGTCCAGGCCGTGTACCGCGCCATCGGCTACTTTGGCTCCGCACTGCCCGAGGTCGAGTTCGACCACAGCAAGGGCGTTGTCCCGAACGACGGCGGCCGCGTCCTGGATGCCGCCGGCACCCACGTCCCCGGGATCTACGCGACCGGCTGGATAAAGCGCGGGCCGGTGGGACTGATCGGCCACACCAAGGGCGACGCCCTCGAAACCGTGACCTACCTGCTCGAGGACCGCGCCAACCTGCCGCTGGCCGCGGCACCCGCCCCGGAGAAGATTGTCGAACTCCTGGAGGGCCGCGGCATCCAGTACACAAGCTGGGAAGGCTGGCTGGCGCTCGACGCCCATGAGCGCGGCCTCGGCGAGACGGCGACGGCGGCCGGCCCGTCCTTCGGGGTCGAGGTCACCCGTGAGCGCATCAAGGTGGTCCCGCGCGAGGAAATGGTGGCAATCTCCCGCGGCGGAGTGGCCGCGGAGGTCTAGCCTCAACAGCACAGCGCCCGAAGCTTAGAGCAACGCGGGGTCACTCCGCGCCCTTCCCGGACGGGATTATGGGCGCGGAATGACCCCGCGTTGTTTGTTGTGGGTGGAAACCCGGGTGATAGTCAGTAGGCTTACCGTCATGAGGCTCCGTCACAGCAACGCGTCCGGCCGCGGGTACCGCCGGGTCCCCGCCGGGACCGGCTTCAGCTACAAGGATTTGGACGGGTCCACCCTGCCGCCGGGTCCCGTGCGGGACCGGCTTGAGGGCATCGGGATCCCGCCGGCCTGGACGGATGTCTGGATTGCCCCGTACGACAACGGACACATCCAGGCCACAGGTCTCGACGCCGTGGGCCGGCGGCAGTACATCTACCACCCGGGCTGGCGGGAACGGAAGGACCGGCTGAAGTTCGACCGTTCACTCCAGCTCGCCGAGACCCTGCCGGCCGCACGCCGCCTTGTGACCATGGACCTGCGCTCCGAAGGGCTGGGCCGCGAGCGGGTGCTGGCCGCCGCCTTCCGGATGCTCGACAGCGGATCGCTGCGGGTCGGCTCGGAGCGGTACACCAATGAAAACGGCAGCCACGGCCTCGCCACCCTGCTCTGCGCCCACGTCAAGGTGCACAAGAATGAGCTCCGGCTCAGTTTTCCCGCCAAGAGCGGCAAGACCTGGGAATCGCGGATCGACGACGCCGACCTCGCCGCCGTCGTGCGCCAGCTCAAGCGGCGCGGTGGCAAGGCACGGCTGCTCGCCTACAAGTCAGGCCGCCGCTGGCATCCGGTCTCCAGCGCGGACATCAACGAGTACGTTAAGGAGCGCACGGGGGAGGACTTCACGGCCAAGGACTTCCGCACCTTGCGGGGGACGGCGGCGGCGGCCGTCAGCCTGGCGCGCAGCGGCCCGCAGGCGAAGGTATCGGCCCGGAAGAGGGCGGTCAGCCGCGCCATGGTTGACGCGTCCGCGGTCCTGGGCAACACGCCCTCGATCGCCCGGAAAAGCTACGTGGATCCGCGGCTGCTGGACCACTTCGCCGCAGGGGAGACGATCGATGCCAGGCGGCTGGATTCCGCCGAATCCGAGATCCGTGCCCTGCTGTACCAGGAAGGCGACGTGGTTCCGCTACGGAAGGCCGCCGGCTAGCAGCACCGCAAGGGGCTACATCCGCCCGAAGCGCGCCCGCACCAAGGCGAACGCGCCGTAGGCAATGAAGCCCGTGCCGATCGCCAGGAGCAGGTACGGGCCGAACGGGTGGTCCCGCAGTGCCTTGAGGCTCCCGTCCAGGCCGGTGGAAGAACCGGGGTTGTTCGTGGCCGCGGCAATCACGAACAGCAGCCCGGTCAGAATCAGCGCCAGCCCTTTCGCGACGTGCCCGGTGACGCCGAGCATACTGATCAGCCTGCCGCGGCGGGTGCCCTCGAAATGGTGCAGCTCCTCCTTGAACTTCTTCCCGAAACCCTTGGCGATGAAGTACACGCCGATCCCGATGATGACCAGGCCCAGGCCGACCAGGGCCGGAACCCCGAACGGGGACCGGGCCAGGGCCGTGCTGAAGTCCCGCGTAGAGTCGCCGGAATCGCCGCGCTGGCCGAGCGCGAAGCCGGCGAAGCTCAACCCGACGCTGCCGTACGCGACGGCCAGGAAACCGGAGGAAATGAGCTTGCCCAGCCGCTCGCCGCGCGGCAGGTGCCGGGCCCGCAGGGTCGCCTCGCTAAGCTGCCAGAGCGAAAGCCCGGCGCACGCCGCGCACGAAGCCCACATGACGGCGGGACCCCAGGGGTTGGCCGCGAGCTGTTCGATGGCGCCGGTGGGGTCGGCCTGGCCGGGGACCCCCAACACCAGGGCGATGGCGATGGCCCCGATCACGATGTGAAGCAGCGCCATCACCGCGAAACCCGACCGTGCGGCGACGTCGAGCCAGATGCTGTTCGACGCCGCCTCGGCGGCGTCCGCGGCGCCGTCGATGACGGAATCGCTTCCTGACTTGTCATCTGCCGTAGCGATGCCGCTTAACCTCATCCGGTCCGGTGAAACTCTCTAGTGCCCACGGCGTTGTCCAGTGTTGTGCCCAGGGCGTTGGCTGTGGCCCTGATTCTACGCGCGCCGGCTCCCAGCGTCAGGCAGGAACGGCCGGCGCCAGGACCTTGGCCCTGTCCGCACTATGCCGGGCCCGCAGGATCACCTTGAACAGTTCGCCCAGGAGCAGCAGCACCACGGCCGGCACCAGGCAGATCAGCCACTGCGACCCGTTGAGCTGCACGGTGGCGAACAGGTCCTGCAGCACGCGCATCTGGGTGATCAGCATCGAGCCGACCACTGCCCAGCCGAACGCCCAAAGCAGCTTCGGGTTGGAGACCGTGGACGGGCCGAACGCGCTCTCCTCGGGGAATCGCAGGTTGAGGGCCACGGTAATGTTCATCAGTCCCAGGCCAACTATGGCCATGGTCTGCCCTACCTCCAGCGAACCGTAGCTGGCCTTGCCGATCTGCACGAGGACCAGTGTGGCGGCCGCCATGAACAGCCCGACGACGAACAGGCGCACCATCATCGACCGGACGATGATCGGCTGATTGAACGGACGGGGCTTGCGGTCCATGATGCCCGGCGTCGCGAGGTCCAGGCCCATCACGGCGCCGATGGGGGCGACGATCGCCATGTGGATCCACAGCACCTGGGCCGGGCTGAGCAGCGCGGTGCCGGCGATCGCGAACGCCGACGAGCCGATGAAGGCCAGGATGAACATGAACAGGTTGGCGACCTGGATGCGGATGAACTTCTGCAGGTTGTCGTACACGAGCCGGCCCTGCTCGACCGCGGTCACGATCGTGGCGAAGTTGTCGTCGGCGAGGATCATTTTGGCCGCGCCCTTGGCGACGTCCGTGCCGGTGATGCCCATCGCGATCCCGATGTCGGCCGCCGCGATGGCCGGCGCGTCGTTGACGCCGTCGCCGGTCATGGCGACGACGT
The DNA here is from genome assembly GCF_052115605.1 of Arthrobacter sp. 2MCAF15. Taxonomy (NCBI): domain Bacteria; kingdom Bacillati; phylum Actinomycetota; class Actinomycetes; order Micrococcales; family Micrococcaceae; genus Arthrobacter; species Arthrobacter sp. 2MCAF15. Next base: position 65,181 of record NZ_JBFRGZ010000002.1, read on the forward strand.
TGCCCTTGCGCTTGAGCACTTCGACCAGCCGGACCTTGTGCTCGGGCGCCACGCGGGCGATCACACCGATCCCGTCCACCTGGCTGTCGGCCTCGGAATCGCTCATGGCCGCGAACTCGGCGCCCGTGACCGCGCGCCCCCGGATGCCGAGCTCGTCGGCGATCGCGGCCGCGGTGATGGCGTGGTCGCCGGTGATCATCCGGACCCGGATGCCGGCGTGTTTGGCCTTGGCGATGGCGGCTACGGCTTCGGCGCGCGGCGGGTCCACCTCGCCGATCAGCGCCGAAATCTCCAGATCCTGCATCAGCGCCATGAGGTCGCCCGAGGGCTGGAACGTGGCCGGGTCGAATTCGCGCTGGGCCAGGGCGAGCACCCGCCGTCCCTGGCTGGCGATCCGTTCGTTCGCGGCCAGCACCTTCCCGCGCATTTCCTCGGTGAGGGTCTCGGCCCGTCCGCCCGGCATCCGCCCGGACGAGGACCTGTTGAGGACGACGTCGGGTGCCCCCTTCACGTAGGCCCGGATCACGGGCTTGCCGTCGGCGCCCGGCATCAGGTGGAACGTGGCCATGAACTTGTAGTCGGAGTCAAAGGGCACGGACGCCACGCGCGGGTTGTTCCTGCGGAACTCGCGGACGTCCACGCCGCCCTTCTGCGCGAGCACGTACAGTGCCGCCTCGGTGGGATCGCCGATGACTTCGCCGTTTTCGATATCGGAGTCGTTGCACAGCGCGCAAGGGAACATCACGTAGTCCAGGTCGCGTTCGGCGTCGCCGGTGGTCCGCTGGACCTGGCCGTCGAAGCTGTAGCCCTCGCCGCTGACCGTGTAGTGGTGCTGGACGGTCACGACCTCCCGCACCGTCATCTGGTTCAGGGTCAGGGTGCCGGTCTTGTCTGAGTTGATGGCAGACGTGGAGCCGAGGGTCTCCACGGCGGGCAGGACCTTCATGATGGCGTTCTTCTTGGCCATGTTGACCGAGCCCACGGACAGGATTGTGGTGACGACGGCGGGAAGCGCGTCCGGGATGGAGCCGACCGCCAGGGCCACGCCGATCCCGAACAGCACCGCGAAGCTTTCGCCCTGGGCCAGGCCCATGACCACGATCGCGACGAAGGCGAAGAGGGCCGCGATGATGATGAAGATCGTGAGCCGGTCCACCTGCTTGGTGAGCGGGGTCTTCTCCTCCTTCTGGCCGGAGAGCATATGGGCGATGTGGCCGACTTCCGAGCCCATGCCCGTGGTGGTCACGAGGATCTCGCCGTGGCCCCGGGTGACGTTGGTGTTCATGAAGGCCATGTTCACGCGGTCGCCGATGCCGACGTCGTGCCGGCTGATGGCCCCGACTTCCTTCTCGACGGCGACGCTTTCGCCCGTCAGCGCGCCCTCTTCGACCTGGAGGGTCGCGGCCAGAATCACCCTGCCGTCGGCGGGGACGCGGTCACCGGCGTCGACCACCACGATGTCGCCGGGCACAATCTGCTCGGAGGGGATCTCCGCCATGTCACCGTCGCGGCGCACCTTGGCCATGGACTTCATCATCTGCCCCAGGGAAGCGGCGGCCGCCTCGGCCTTGCCTTCCTGGTGGTAGCCCAGCCACGCGTTGAACAGCGTCAGCAGGGCAAGCCCGATCGCGGTCCCGTACTCCTCGATCAGCAGGCTCACCAGGGCGGCGACGACGAGCACGATCTGCATGTAGTCCCGGTAGTGCTTGAAGAACCGCTTCCAGACCGGCTCCTGCTTCGCGGCGGCCAGGGCGTTGGGGCCGTACTCCTGCAGCCGCTGCTCGGCCTCTGCCGCGCTCAGCCCGCTGGCCGGGTCCACCCTCAGCTCGGACGCCACGTCCGCTGGTGCCATGGAGTACCAGGTTGCGTCCGCTTCGGTCGCGGCCAAGTCTGCTGCTGCTCCGGGATTGTCGGTCATGACTTTCCTCCTCGTGGCCGGGACGGTGCTCAGAAAGGTGTCGGGATGTGCCGGACGGCCAGCGTGGGCTCGCGGTAGTCGCCGGCCTTCTGGCGCTTGGGGAGCTCGACGTCGAGGCCCGGGAACGGCTCATAGGGCACCTGGCTGAGCAAGTGGCTGATGATGTTGAGCCGGCCCCGCTTCTTGACGTCGTTGTGCACGACGTACCACGGCGCCCAGGCGGTGTCAGTCGCTTCGAACATGGCGTCCCTGGCCCGGGAGTAGTCGTACCAACGTTTGTAGGACTTCAGATCCATGGGAGAGAGTTTCCAGGTCTTGCGGGGATCATCTATCCGGCTCTCCAGGCGCCGGGTCTGCTCGTCGGCGCTGACCTCGAGCCAGTACTTGATCAGGATGATTCCAGCATCGACCATCGCCTTCTCGAAGATCGGCGTCATGTTGAGGAACCTTTCGGTCTCCTCCGGGGTGCAGAAGTTCATCACGCGTTCCACACCGGCACGGTTGTACCAGCTGCGATCAAAGATGACCACCTCGCCGCCCGCCGGAAAGTGGGACATGTAGCGCTGGAGGTACATCTGGGATTTCTCCCGCTCCGTCGGGGTGGGGAGCGCCACCACCCGGAACACCCGGGGGCTCACCCGCTCGACGATGCGCTTGATCGTGCCGCCCTTGCCGGCCGTGTCGCGGCCTTCGAAGACGATGCAGACCTTGGCTCCCGTGGACTTCACCCACTCCTGCATGGCGACCAGCTCGCCTTGCAGGACGGCCATCTCCGCCTCGTACTCCTTGCGGGGCATTTTCTTCCGGGCCTGCTCGTCCTGTCCTTCGGCGCGCCTGGCCTTTTTCTTCTTCTTGCCCACCTTCGACCTCCTCGCGGCGTACTTGCTGAGGCAAAGCACAGCAGGCACCGCCGCACGCGGCGAGGCTGTCATCCGGCCGGACTGTCATCCGGCGAGACTGGCACCTTTGTCCGGGGACTGGGGTGCAAGCAGGTGACCCTTTTTCGGGCACCCTCGTGCAGCGTCCTACCACTCTTAGTGTTGACCGTGGCCCGGGCCCGGTCTACGGCCCTAAGACCCTATTGACGGGCCGCTGAGCCCCGCGCCGAAGTCGAGCCGGCCCCTGCTGCTGGGCGCAGGGACCGGCCGTCCGGACTCGGCGTTGAGGCCGACGGTGACGCGAATCCGCGTGCCCGCGGGCCAGGCTGTGAGGCCGGTGCGCGAGTGGCGGGCGCCACTGAGACAGAGCATCTTCCGGCCACCTTCGGAAAACCCTCGGCAACTACTCCTGCAGCCATTCGGCGCAGGAATTCAGGTTCCGCGTGACGCTCTCGACGGCGGCCGCCTCGTCGCGGGCGGCAATCGCGGCCACGAGTTCGTCGTGGCCCTCAAGCGGGAGGCCGTTGAATCCTGCTCGCCGCTGCTGGCGGAGCAGGTCATTGTGGAAAACTCCGCCAAAGCTGACATACAGCTCATGCAGCAGCGGGTTGGCGGACGTCTGCGCCACCCGCGCGTGGAAGTCCCAGTCGGCGCGGGCCCAGGCGGCGTAGTCTCCTGCCAGCCAGGCGTCCCGGCGTGCCGTGAGCAAATCGCGCAGGTCGGTGACGTCCTCAGCCGTCGCGTGGCGGGCGGCAAGGCGGGCGGCCTGGGTGTCCAGTCCGACCCGGACCTCCAGGATGTGCTCCTGGGAGTGGTCCTGGTACATCCGCTGCGTGGCGCCGGCGATCTCGCTCGTGGCGCGGACGTACGTGCCGTCCCCGCGCCGGACCTCGAGCATGCCGCTGTGCGCGAGCGCCTTGATGGCCTCGCGCAGGGTGCCGCGGGAGACCCCGAACGCGGCCATCAATTCCGGTTCGGCCGGAATGCGCTGCTGCAGCGGCCACTCGCCCGAGTGGATCAGTTCCCGGAGCTTGGCGGTGATTTCCTCCGCCAGCGGGGGCCGGTGCGAGGCGGTGAGAGTCATGGCCGGGTCCTTGCCTCGGAGCGCAGTTGGACGGAGCGCAGTTCGGCGGCCCGCCGTTCCTTCTCGCGCAGCTCTTTCGGCCCGGCCGACAGGAGATGGCCCACCACGATCTGGCCGAGGGCCACGGCCAGCAGCAGGGCCAGGGGCAGGGTCCAGGAGTTGGTGGCGCTGTGCAGCAGGCCCATGCCGAACGGACCGAGCGTCGCCAGCAGATAGCCGGCGGACTGGGCCACGGTGGACAGCGCGGTGGTCTCGGCCGTGGTGCGGCCGCTGCGGCTGATCATCACCATGACCAGCGGGAAGATGCCGAGCCCGAAGCCCAGCAGCACCGCGGTCAGCGGAGCCCAGGTAGCCGGCAGGACCAGCATGGCCAGGACGCCGAGGGCCATAGTGACGGTGGCCAGGTAGAACGCTGTGCGCAGCATCCGGGGGCGTGAGCCGACGGCCACCAGCACCATGCCGGCGGGAACGGAGACGAGCTGCATGAGTCCGAACATGAGCCCGCTGTCGGAGGCGGTGAGGCCCATCGTGGCCAGCATGTAGGGGAACCAGCTGAGCACGGCGTAGGCCAGGAGCGCCTGCACGGTGAATCCGAGGGTAATCAGCGCGCCGGTGCGGGTCCGCAGCAGGGGCCACGGGGAAACCCTGGCGGCCTTGCCGGCGGTTGCGTTGCGGTGGGCGTGGACCGCGATCGGGACGAAGCCGAGGCAGGCGCCCAGGGCAAGGAGGCCGATTGCGCCGACGCCCGCCGAAGGAGAGCCAAGGGCGGTGGCCATCGGAACGATCAGCACGGCGGTGACCGTGGCACCGGTGGTCATGGTCAACGTGTAGACGGCGGTCATGAGGGAGGTGCGGTCCGCGAAGTGCACCCTGATGAAGGACGGCATGGCCACGTTGCAGATAGCGAGCCCGGACATCCCCGCCACGGTCCCGGCCAGGAGCATTCCGGTGGACGGAACGCCGCGAAGCAGCAGACCCGCGGCCAGCATCACGAGGGAGAGCAGGATGGCTTTTTCCAGCCCCAGCTGCCGGGTGAGCCAGGACGTGGCGGCCCCGGCCACCGCGAAGCACAGCGTGGGGATCGAGGGGAGCAGGGCCGCGATGAAGGGGCCGTAGCCCAGGACGGCCTGCAGGTCGTGGAAGAGGGCGGCGGCGCCGGTGATCCCTGCGCGCAGGTTGAGCCCGATGAGCACGAGCGCCACGACGCCGGCCACGATCACCCCGCGCGGACGGCCGGCACCGGGTGGAGCTGTCTGGGAAAGTGCGGAAACCGCCGTGCTGCTAGCCATATCTAAAGGTTAGACGTTTGATGTTTGAGCGTCAGCCTTTAGTGGCGAATATCTCTGCGAGTGACAGCGGCTTTGGGGGCCGGGGTCGGGTTGGGCGGTGTGCCGTCAGCGCGGCTGCCGGGCGCTGAGCCGCTGCACCGCCAGCGCGAGCCAGAGCTGCACCCGGTCCGGTGTCTGGGCCGGGTCGTAGCCGGTGAGTTCGGTGATCTGCGCCAGCCGGTAGCGGACCGTATTGCGGTGCAGGGTGAGTTCCTCGGCGACAGCCGCGACGGAGCCGTTGTTGACGAGGTAGCTCTCCAGCGTGGCCATGAGTTCGGCGCCGTGGGCTGCGTCAAAGGCCCGCAGCGGGTTCAGCGATTCGTTGGCCATGTCCGCCAGCGGGACGTCTTCACTGGCCAGCAGCAGCGAAGTCAGGCTCAGCCGCTCCGGCTCGTTGACCGGCAGGCCGTGGCTGGACGCGTCGCGGGCCTCGAAATAGCTCCAGCGCAGGCCGTTGGGTTTGGTGTAGGCCCCGCCAATGCCGATCGTGGCGTGGATCCCGGCTTCGGCCAGATGGTCGCTGAGGCTGCGGGCCAGGGCGCTGGCGCCGCTGCCGTCGTCGGGCATCACCACCACGAGGTCCTTCCCGACGGCGGCGCTGACCGCCGCCTCGAGCGGCTGGGGCAGGGAGGAGCTCCCCAGCTGTTTCTGGTGGGCGGCCGACTCGGCGAGCAGGACCACGTTCTTGCGGGTGCTGTTGATCCCGACGCCGGCGAGGCGCCGGGTGGCTTCGCTGGACTCCAGCGTGCCGTGGATGACGTCGTCGAGGACCTGTCCGGCCAGGGCCCGCTGGGCCTGCCGCTGCTTGACCATGTTGTTCAGTTCAACGCTGATCAGGTTTTGGGCGTAGCCCACGATGCCCGAGTCCTCAAAGGGCTGCTTCACCCACAGCGTGCAGGCGTCGCGGCGGCCCGTGGGGATGGGGTAGGACGCCCAGCCCTCGGCCTTGGGCGCCGGGTGGCCGGGCACGCTGTTGTACAGCTGGGCGGTGAACTGGGTCAGGACGATCTCGGTCCGCAGCATCGAGCCCAGGTGCTTCAGGAGTTCGGCCAGGCCGCCACCGGTCAGCAGGGCCCGGGCCAGGATCTGGTGCCCGGCGATGAGCCGCTCAAGCTTCACCAGGTGGTCCGCGGACTGGGCGTCGGCCACGAGCTTACCGATCGCGATGAACGGCGTCTCGTAGGGCACTTCCACCACCGGCAACCCCCACCGGTTGGCCTCGGCGATCAGGGCCGGAGGTACGGCGTCGTGCGTCAGTCCTACCCCGAACCCGATTCCGACGGCCCCGGCCCGCTGGACCTGCCGCACGAAGCGGCGCTGTTCGGCGGCGCTCTTGAGCCGCATTCCGGTGGTCAGGATCAGTTCGCCGCCGTTGAGGAACCGCTGCGGGTCCTCCTGTTCGGTGACGGCCACCCAGAGGATGTCCTGGTGCCAGGTGGTTTCGGCGAGGCCGGCCTTGGTGAGATTCAGGGACGGAACTCCCAGCAGGGCAGCGAGTGAAATGGCCATGGATTCAGGATAGCCGGGTGCTGGTCAAGCGCACTAAACTCTTGCTGGCAAGGTGTGCAGGTGCCTATTCCCTGGCTTGCCCGGCTGGCATAGGCTCGTGACCAGTCACACACATCCGTCATTGGCAGTAAGAAAGAGGTTGTACACCGTGGTCCAAACCTTGCAGAACTTCATCAACGGCGAGTTCGTCACCCCCGCCGGCACAGGGATGCTGCCCATCGTCAACCCCACCAACGGCGACGTGGTGGCACAGTCGCCGATCTCGGTGCAGGCCGACGTCGACGCCGCCATGACGGCCGCCAAAGACGCCTTCAAGACCTGGAAGCACACCACGCCGGGGCAGCGGCAGCTCATGCTGCTCAAGCTCGCGGATGCCGTCGAGGCCAACAGCGACGAGCTCGTGGACGCACAGCACCGCAACACCGGCCAGGTCCGCTCCCTGATCGCCTCCGAGGAAGTGGCCGCGGGCGCCGACCAGCTGCGCTTCTTCGCCGGTGCCGCCCGCATCATGGAAGGCAAGTCTGCCGGCGAGTATTTTGAAGGCCACACCTCCTACGTTCGGCGCGAGCCGATCGGCGTCGTGGCCCAGGTTGCCCCGTGGAACTACCCGTTCCTCATGGCCATCTGGAAGATCGGGCCCGCCCTGGCCGCCGGCAACACCGTGGTCCTCAAGCCCTCGGACACCACCCCGGAGTCCACCCTGGTGCTGGCCCGGCTCGCCGGCGAGATCTTCCCGGCCGGCGTCCTGAACGTTGTCCTGGGCACCGGCGAGACCGGCGCCATGATGGTGGAGCACAAGGTCCCCGGCCTGGTCTCCATCACCGGTTCCGTCCGCGCCGGCATCGCCGTCGCCTCGGGCGCCGCCAAGGGACTCAAGCGCGCCCACCTGGAACTCGGCGGCAAGGCTCCGGCCATCGTGTTCGCCGACGCCGACATCAAGAAGAGCGCCGCGGCCATCGCCGAGTTCGCCTTCTTCAACGCCGGCCAGGACTGCACGGCCATTACGCGTGTCCTGGTCCAGGATTCGGTGCACGACGACGTCGTCGCCGCCATGGTGGAGCACACCAGGACCCTGCACACCGGCTCGCAGAACGATGAAGACAACTACTTCGGTCCGCTGAACAACGTCAACCACTTCAACGCGGTCACCTCCGTCGTCGAGCACCTGCCGGCGAACTGCAAGATCGAGACCGGCGGCCACCGTGCGGGCGAGAAGGGCTTCTTCTTCGAACCCACCATCGTCACGGGCGCCAAGCAGACCGATGACATCGTCCAGAAGGAAACGTTCGGCCCCGTCATCACGGTGCAGAAGTTCAGCACCGAGGACGAGGCAGTGGAACTGGCCAACGACGTCGAGTACGCCCTGGCGTCCAGCGTCTGGACGACCAACCACGGCACCGCCATGCGCCTGAGCCGCGACCTCGACTTCGGCGCCGTCTGGATCAACACCCACATTCTCCTCACCGCCGAAATGCCGCACGGTGGCTTCAAGCAGTCCGGCTACGGCAAGGACCTGTCCATGTACGGCGTGGAGGACTACACCCGCATCAAGCACGTCATGAGTGCGCTCGACGCATAACGCCGTCGCATAACGCGGATGCAGAACACAGCAGCCGCATAACTCAACCTGACGCATAACTCGCGCGCCTCAACCGCACGCTTAGGAAGGCCTTCCCATGACCACCACCGCACATGACATCACCTACCGGCTCGAGCAGAAGCGCCGCGTCCAGGCCGACTTCCCGGGCCCCAAGTCCGTTGCCCTGACCGAGCGCCGCAAGGCGGTCGTCGCGGCTGGTGTCGCGTCCAGCGTCCCGGTCTTCGTGGCCGACGCCGACGGCGGCATCATCCACGACGTCGACGGCAACTCCTTCATCGACCTCGGCTCCGGCATCGCGGTGACCAGCGTCGGCGCCTCGGACCCCGCCGTCGTCGGCGCCGTGAAGGAAGCCGTGGAGCACTTCACCCACACCTGCTTCATGGTCACGCCCTACGAGGGCTATGTCGCCGTCGCCGAGCAGCTGAACCGCCTGACCCCGGGCGACCACGAAAAGCGCACGGTGCTGTTCAACTCCGGCGCCGAGGCTGTCGAAAACGCCGTCAAGGTGGCCCGCCTGGCCACCGGCCGGGACGCCGTCGTCGCGTTCGACCACGCCTACCACGGCCGCACGAACCTGACCATGGCGCTGACCGCCAAGGCCATGCCGTACAAGACCAACTTCGGCCCGTTCGCGCCCGAGGTCTACCGCATGCCGATGAGCTACCCGTTCCGCGAGGAAAACCCGGAGATCACCGGCGCCGAGGCCGCCAAGCGCGCCATCACCATGATCGAGAAGCAGATCGGCGGCGAGCAGGTTGCCGCGATCATCATCGAGCCCATCCAGGGTGAGGGCGGCTTCATTGTCCCCGCCGATGGCTTCCTGCCCGCCCTGGCCGCCTGGGCCAAGGACAAGGGCATCGTCTTCATCGCCGACGAGGTCCAGTCCGGCTTCTGCCGCACCGGCGAATGGTTCGCCGTGAACCACGAGGGTGTTGTCCCGGACATCATCACCATGGCCAAGGGCATCGCCGGCGGCATGCCGCTCTCCGCCATCACCGGCCGCGCCGACCTCCTCGACGCCGTCCACCCGGGCGGCCTCGGCGGCACCTACGGCGGCAACCCGGTAGCCTGTGCGGCCGCGCTGGCCTCGATCGGCTCGATGGAGCAGTACGACCTCAACGCCCGTGCCAAGCACATCGAGGAGATCGCCCTCGGCAAGCTCCGCGAACTCGCCAACGAGCAGTCCGTGATAGGTGACGTCCGCGGCCGCGGCGCCATGCTCGCGATCGAGCTCGTCCAGGCCGGTTCCAAGGAACCCAACCCGGAGCTGACCAAGGCCGTGGCCGCAGCCTGCCTCAAGGAGGGTGTCATCATCCTCACCTGCGGCACCTACGGCAACGTCATCCGGCTGCTGCCGCCGCTGGTGATCAGCGACGAGCTGCTCCTGGACGGTCTCGCGGTCCTGGCCGCGGCCATCAAGGCCAACGCCTGATCCACCCCCTGAAACATGCCGCCGGGACGGCGATCCCTTCCCGGCGGCCGGCCTTCCGGTAAACGCAGGAGCCGCGGACACACCGTCCGCGGCTCCTGCGTTGTTTTTTGGTCCCGCGTCTTCCGACCCTGGCCCCGGGGCGGAAATCCGGGGCGCTATTTCCAGGCCGACGAATCCAGCTGGATCGCCACCACGTACAGGTGCTGGCCCTGCTCGATCTTTTCCACCTCAGAGACGCGAACCTTCGTCTCCGGGACCGTGCTCATCGGACGGCCGACGCCGATTCCGTAGCTCAGCACGCCCTCGAAGTCCCCGGCCGGCGCGTAGCTGGTGAGCGCCTGGTATCCGATTGCCGGTGGCGGCGCGCTGGTCACGGTGCTGGCCGTGCCATCCGCAGTGTGCGACTGGGCGCCCCGGAACGTTACCTCCAGGATGGTGCCCGTACCGGGCATCGGGATGGGCAGGCCGCTGCCGTCGGCGACGAGTTCGGGGACCACTTCGAGGTCGTAGCTGGGGAATCCGCCGGAGAACCGGAAGCTCAGCTGGTCATACGGCGGGGTGTCGGAGGGGTGCTGGCCCGCGCCGATCGCGTAGAGGGCTGGCAACGGGGACGCCGGCGGAGGCGCGATAGGCACCGGGTTCTGGTGGTCCGTGTGGATCGGTGTGGTCGGCCCGGGCACCGACCAGTCGTGGGCGACCGTCGAGGAAATCACCTTATCGCCAGGTTGCGGCGGTGCCGTTTCATCAGCGTCGCCGGTCGGCAACGGCCTCGCGGTGGCCGTGGTTGTCGGGGACTGCGACGGCGGCGGGCTGCCGGCCGCGGGCTGCGGGGCCGGCGTCGTGCAGGCGGTCAGGACCATCAGGAGCGCCAGGGTTCCCAGCCCCGCTGTCCGCGACCCGGTCCTGCGGTTGCGGATGGCGTTCATGGTCCTCTCCCCTCGACCATCCCAGCGTAGGCGCGGAAGATTGTGCTGCTCAGGGCCATTGGTCACCACCTTTCGGGGGGCTGCTGGACTAGAGTCATCCATATCCACTGCAGGAACGCAGACCGGCCGACGTCGCCCGGAACCCCCGGGGCGCAGCTGGCATCTGCCACAGACCCATAAGGGGTTCATACATGCGATACGTAGTCGGCTATACCCCCACCGAACGCGGCGCGGACGCCGTTGCCCTGGCGTCGGCCATGGCCCGGGCGCAGGGAGCGCATCTTGACCTGGTCTATGTGGTGGACCGGCACACGCCCTATGTGGCGATGAATCCGGAAGGCAGCCGGGTCAGCACCGCCGAGCAGCAGGTTATCTCCGCGGAACGCCAGGGAATGGAACTGGTCCCCGAGGGACTGGAGGCGCACTTCCACGTCCGCCAGGCGGAATCCTTCGCCGCAGGCCTTATCGACGCCGCCCTCGAATACCGGGCCGGCCTGATCGTGGTGGGGGCAGCAAGCAACGGGCTCTTCAAGCGGCACACCGTGGGCAGCGTGGCCAGCGCCCTCCTGCACGCCGCCCCGGTCCCGGTGGCACTGGCGCCGCGCGGTTACCGCCGGACCGAGGCCGTCACGCGGCTGACCCTCGCCGTGGGCCAGCGCGTCGGAGCGGAGGCAGCGATCGACGTCGCGATTGAATCCGCCCAACGCCGCGGAGTGCCGCTTCGGCTGGTTTCCCTCGTGGAACTCGACGTAGAGGGCGACGGCGGGGAAAACGTCAACGCCGCCCACATCCACGCCAACACCGTCCTGGCAGCGGCCGCCCAGCGTCTGCCCGAAGGCCACCACGCCAGCGTGGAGGTGGCCCACGGCCGCTCGATCGAGGAAGCAATCGACGACCTGGAATGGGACGACGGCGAGGTCATGATCGTGGGGTCCTCCCGCCTGGCGGAGAAGTACAAGCTGTTCATCGGCAGCACTGCCAACAAGGTGCTGCGGGCACTCCCCGTCCCGATGGTCGTGGTTCCGCGCGACTACCAGCGGGTGGACACCTTCCCGGAAGTCTAGGTCCCGGAGGCCTGGGGCCGCGGTGCAAGGACCGCCCAGTACGCCGGAATGCTGCCGGGCGGTCCGCCGGGCTCCATCGGCACTGTCCTCAGGACGGTGGAGCCCTCCGCGATGAGGGTCCAGCGGTCAGCGGGGAACACACGCGCGCGCTGCCCTGCGCCGAAATGGCCCGGTTTCGGCAGGGCGGAAATGGCCTGGCGGAGAGGTCCCGGGATCTGCCCGCCCGTGGCGCCGAGGCCCCTGAGGTAACTTAGCGCGCCGCCCGGGACGTTCGTCTCGACGAGGTAGACCCGTCCCCGGGCGCCGAGGAGGACTTCGATGGAGCCCGCCAGGCGGGCCTGCCGTCGCCGGTCCAGGACGTGAAACACACCGCGCACAAAGACGTTGGCGTCGCCGGGTTCGCGGGCCAGCGCCGCCGCTGCGGCCGGCCGCGTGGCATCCAGGCTCCGGAAACTGAGGCCGGGAATGCCCGGGTGCGCGGATTGTGCTGCCGCCACGGCCCCGGGGGAGACGTCCACGCCCAGGACCGTGGGGAAGATTTCGGTGAGCCGCCGGGTGATGGCGCCGTTCCCGCAGCCGAGATCGATCACCGGAAGGCCGGTGTCCATTGTGCCGGCCATCGTCTGCAGATGGTGACGGACCTCCTCGTTGCCGTCGCCGGGGGCCGCATCCCAGATGATCGCTTCCGTAAGGGATCCCTGCGACACGCCGCGCCAGAAGGCATCCCAGCGCCGGTCCGGGCGCCGCGGACGGTGCAAAGACAGGGCGGCGACCCTGGCCGCGAGCCGGATCGTGTCCGCAGCCCTGCCTATGGCGTTCCCGGTTATGCCCGTCCCGTGCGCGCCCGACGTGTGGGTGCCTGTCTTCTGTGTGCCCGTCTTCTGGGTGCCTGTCTTCTCGGTTCCGCTCACGCGACGGCGCCGTCCCGGTGCGCCAGCAGATCCGTCATGCCCTCGACAGGCAGCGGACGGCTGAAGAAGTAGCCCTGGCCGAATTCGCAGTTCAGCTGCCGGAGCCTGTTCGCTTGCTCGCTGTCCTCGATGCCCTCGGCGACGGCGCCGAGGCCGGCCGAATGGATCAGTTGCAGGATGGCCGCGACGAAGGTCTCCTGTTGCCGGTCGGTGGTCAGCCCGTCGAGCAGGGACTTGTCGATCTTGGCCTGCGTGACAGGCAGCGTGCGCAGGTAGCTGATGGACGAATAGCCTGTGCCGAAGTCGTCAATCTCGATCCGGACGCCGAGGTCATTGAGCGATTTCATCGTGGCTGCCACTTCCGGACCGCCCCGCATGATCGCGGTTTCGGTGATTTCGATGGAGACATTGCGGGGTTCGACGCCGTGGCGGGCCAACAGGGTTTCGACGTAGGGGGCCAGATCGACGTGGTGCAGGTCCGCCGGTGAGAGGTTGATGTGCGTGCTGAAGCCCGCTGGAAGCCCGGGTTCGGACTTCCATCTGCCGGTTTGGGCGATGGCGTTCCGGAGCACCCAGTGCCCGATTTCCACCGTGAGCCCGGCTTCGTCGGCGGCGTCGAGGAAGGTATCGGGCGCCAGCAGGCCCAGGGCGGGGTGCCGCCAGCGGATCAGGGCCTCGGCGCCGGCGATGGTGCCGGTGCGCAGATCCATGATGGGCTGGTATTCCAGTTCGAGCTGGTCCGTCGCGAGCGCTGTCCGCAGTTCCGCCACCTGGTGGACCCGCTGCTTGGCAGCCTCGTGCATCGCCGCGGAAAACATCAGGAGCGTGTCGCGGCCACGTTTCTTGGCCTCGTGCATGGCGATGTCGGCATCGCGGATAAGCTCCTCGCTGCGCAGGCCAGGTTCCCCCAGCCGGACCCCGGTGCCGGCCGTGAGGGCGATCGCGACGCCGCCGGCGACGATTCTGGCCTTCAGCGATTCGCCGAGCCGGGCCGCGATCTGCAGCACGGCCTCCGGGTCCTGGTCCGCCACGAGCACGGCGAACTCATCACCGCTCAGGCGTGCGATCAGGTGGCCGGGCCCGGCCGCAGCGCTCAACCGCAGCGCCGCCTCCCGCAGCACGGCGTCCCCCGCACCGTGGCCGAGGCTGTCGTTGATGAGCCGGAAGGAGTCGAGGTCCAGCAGGATGAGGGCCGGCTGGTGTCCGGCCCCGGTCTGGGCTCCGGCTACGGCCTCGGCCGCTTTTTCCTGCAGCAGGGAGCGGCTGGCCAGTCCGGTCAGCTCATCGGTATTGATGACGCGCCGGAGTTCGGCCTTGGCTGCTTCCAGCAGGGCGGTCCGTTCGGCGACCCGGACTTCCAGGTCTTCGTACATGCTTTGGAGTTCTTCGGCCAGCAGGTTGATGCCGGTCGTTACGGCGTCAATGCCGTCCCGTGCCGGGGACACTGGCAGGCGGTTCGACAGATCGCCCGAGGACAGTACGACGATGCCGTCCACGAGTTCCTCGAGGCGGCGGTCATCATCATTCCCCGTCATGGCCCTGCGAGGTCAGCCAGCGGACCGCTTCATCGCCGTTGGTGAAAAAGCGTGTCGGAACCGGCGCGGAATTGACGCCCAGGAAGAAGTTGGCCAGCACCCGGTCCACGGCGGACGAGCCAAGGAGCGCGATGGCCGAGGCGTCGCAGCGCTTGGCGAACACGGCCCGGGCGGCCCGGCTGACGGACTGCGTGGTGGCCATGTCGATCAGCAGCGGCGTGGGCCGGCCGCCGCACAGTTCATTGACGCGGTCCATGGCCAGCTGTGCGTTGGGCGCATCAATCACGATGCCCCGGGCCCACTCCAGGCGCAAGATGCCGCTGTTGTCGAAGTCCAGGGACGAGATATCCCGCCCGCTTGGAGTTCCACGGTCCTCTATTGGCACCAGCAATCCTCAATTCCGCCCCAAAGTGTCCATTCATGATGACACTAGTGCACGGCGGGCGTGGTGTGCAGGACGCCGGCCGGCGGAGTTGAGTGCCGCCTACGCGGTGGCGCGGGCCAGTTTCCGGGTCACGGAGTTCTTCCGGGCAGTGAGCAGCATGTCCACGGTCAGGATCAGCAGGGCCAGCCAGACCACGCCGAAGCCGATCCAGCGGTCAAGTGTCATGGCCTCCTTGAACACGACGAGCGCCACGATGAACTGCAGGACGGGTGCGAAGTACTGCAGCAGGCCAATCGTGGTCATCGGCAGCCGGCGGGCGGAGGCGCCGAAGAACAGCAACGGCACTGCGGTGATCACGCCCGATGCCACGAGGAGCCAAAAATGCCCGGCACCGTTGGAGGCCAGGCTTGCCGCCCCGCTGACCGCGAGGACGATCATGGTGGCCGCAGCCACCGGGGCCAGCACGATCGTCTCCACCGTGAGGCTGGTGATGGCGTCCGCTCGCGGGCCAACGCGTTTCTTGACGAATCCGTAAAGGCCGAAGCTGAACGCCAGCGTCAGGGCGATCCAGGGGAGCTTGCCGTAGGAGACTGTCAGCACGCCGACGGCGATGAAACCGATTCCGACGGCGGCCCACTGCAGCGGCCGCAGCTTCTCCTTCAGGACAAAGACCCCCAGCAGGACCGAGACCAGCGGGTTGATGAAGTAGCCCAGGGAAGCCTCGACGGCCTGGCCGGTGGTCACGCCGTAGGTATACGTCAGCCAGTTCACCGCGATCAGCGCCGCGGCGATGGCCAGCGGGCCGATCACCGTCCGGTTCCGGAACGCGGCGCCGAGCACCCGCCAGGACCGGGTGACGGTGATCAGCAGGATGCAGAAAATCAGCGACCAGACCACCCGGTTCGCCACGATTTCGACCGCGCCGGCCGGACGCAGGACATAGAAGTACAGGGGCAGCAGCCCCCAGAGCCCGTAGGCGCCGATGCCGAACAGGATCCCCGCCGTCGTGTCCTTGTCTACCGGTGCCGGTCCCGCCGGCCGGACGGGGCCGGGGCCTGCGGCAGCGGCGGGGACGGGCGGCGCCGTCGGCGGGGCGGGAGAGAAGGATCCTTCGGGATTAGGCACAAGACCAATAACACCATCTGCGCTGCGCCTATTCCTTCCAATTGGGCGCAGGCGAGCCGGCGACATTTAGAATAGGGGCCTGTGCGCTGTATCTACTGGCGCTGTCCCTAAGGATCAGAAGGGCTCCCGGTGTCCAACTCGGCCGAATCCACATCCACCCGTCCCCTCCGCGTCGCGATTGTTGGCGCCGGTCCGGCCGGCGTCTACGCCGCGGACATCCTGACGAAGTCCAATGAGGTCAAGGACGGCGACTTCCAGGTCAGCATCGATCTCTTCGAGGCCTACCCGGCCCCGTACGGCCTGATACGCTACGGCGTGGCCCCTGACCATCCGCGGATCAAGGGAATCGTCAACGCGCTGCACAAGGTACTGGACCGCGGCGACATCCGGTTCCTCGGCAACGTCACGTACGGCCGGGACCTGACGCTGCACGATTTCCGCGCCTTCTACGACGCCGTCATCTTCTCCACCGGAGCCATCAAGGACGCGGACCTGGACATTCCCGGGATCGGCCTGGAGGGTTCCTTCGGCGGGGCAGACTTCGTCTCCTGGTACGACGGCCACCCGGACGTGCCGCGGGAATGGCCGCTGGAGGCCAAGGAGATTGCCGTGATCGGCAACGGCAACGTGGCCCTGGACGTCGCCCGCATGCTGGTCAAGCACGCCGATGAACTCCTGGTCACCGAAATCCCGGACAACGTCTACCGGGCGCTGAAGGATTCCCCGGTCACCGACGTCCACGTCTTTGGCCGCCGCGGCCCGGCCCAGGTGAAGTTCACGCCTCTGGAGCTGCGCGAACTCAGCCACGCCCGGGACGTGGACATCGTCCTGTATCCGGAGGACTTCGAGTTCGACGAGGCCTCGGACGAGGCGATCCGCAGCAACAACCAGATCCGGACCATGGTCAACACCCTGACGAACTGGCTCGTCGAGGAGCATACCGAGGCCGAGGAACCGTCCTCGCGCCGGCTGCACCTGCATTTCCTGCACAGCCCGGTGGAGGTGTACGAGGACGCCGCGAACCCCGGCAAGGTCGCGGGCATCAAGTTCGAACGCATGCAGCTGGACGGCACAGGAAACGTCAAGGGCAGCGGGGAGTTCCTCGACTACCCGGTCCAGGCCGTCTACCGCGCCATCGGCTACCACGGCTCGCCGCTGGATGAGCTGGAATACGATGCCCGCCGCGGCGTTGTCCCCAACGAAGGCGGCCGCGTCCTGGACGCCGAAGGCAACCCCGTCCCCGGGATCTACGCCACGGGCTGGATCAAGCGCGGGCCCGTCGGGCTGATCGGCCATACCAAGGGCGACGCCCTCGAGACCATCGGCTTCCTCCTGGAGGACCGGCTGACCCTGCCGCCGGCACAGAACCCGGACCCCCAGGCCATCATCGACCTGCTGGAGGAGCGCGGCATCGAATACACCACGTGGGAAGGGTGGATCAAGCTCGATGCCCACGAGCTCGCCCTCGGCGCCGAATGGTCCGCGGCGGAGTCCGCCAACGGGATCGAACGGGAGCGGATCAAGGTGGTGCCGCGCGAGGACATGATCGAGATTTCCCGCGGCTAGGCATGTCGCCTCATTCCGCTGCGTGATGGCTGGAAAAAAGTGTCGGCACGCGGCTGCCTGCGTGCCAGAATCCTCACATGACCAAGGAACGCAGTGAACTGAAGAGCACCGGATACGAGATCTTCATCGGTATCCTCTCGATCCTGTCGATCGTCAATCTCGTGCTCCTGTATGTCGTGCAGGACGCGTCGCTCGATACCGTGCTCACCGTGATGAACGCCATCTTCAGCGTGATCTTCCTCGCCGACTTCCTCTACCGGATCTTCACGGCGCCCTCGGCGGGTGCTTACTTCTTCAAGCACTTCGGCTGGGCCGACCTGTTGGCCAGCGTGCCCGTTGCCCAATTCAAGATCCTGCGTATCTTCCGGCTGATCCGTGTCTACCGTCTGCTCCGCGAGGTCGGCGTCCACACGATCGGCCGCGCGCTGATGAAAGACCGGGCCGGCAGCTCCCTGTACATACTGCTGCTCATGGGCATTTTGGTCCTGGAATTCGGCAGCTTCACGATGCTCCGGGTCGAGCAATACGCCCCAGGGGCCAACATCACGAGCGCCTCGGACGCCATCTGGTACACGATCGTCACGATCTCGACAGTTGGCTACGGTGACCAGTATCCGGTCACCGATGTGGGTCGGGTCATCGGGTCAGGCATCATCGTCCTCGGTGTCGGCATCTTCGGCACGTTCACCGGCTACCTCGCCAACTTCTTCCTGGCTCCCAAGACTCCCGCGCCGCCCGTCGATAAGGCCGACGCCGGTACCGCGACGGTCGAAGGACTCCGCCTGCGCCTGGAAGCATCCGAAGCCAAGCTCACCGAAATCAGAAAGCTGCTCGTCGAGCCAACGTAGTGGCCGAACCAACCCAGTGAACGCCTGGTCCCGCCCGGCGTCCGGACGTAGAATCTTCACGGACACCGACGGCCGCGGCGGGCACCGGGCCGCCGCGATTCCCGCGCATAGTCCCGCGCCGTTCATGCCGTGCCGTTGGTCCCGCCCAGTTAGTCGCTTCGGGAGGTTGCCGTGGACGAACAGCTCCGCTGGATGGATGCCACCGAACAGGCGGACTTGGTCCGCTCCGGCCAGGTCAGCGCCGCCGAACTCCTCGCTGAGGCGCGGGACCGCATCAGGGAAATCAACCCCGCCGTGAACGCAGTGATCGCCGAGCTGGACGGCAACTCTCCGGTTACCGGCAGTCCGGACGGCGGCGCGGCGGCCGATGACCTCCCCTTTCCCGGCGTGCCGTTCCTCGTCAAGGACCTTGCCCTGGAAATCGCCGGGACACCGTTCTCCGAAGGCTCCCGCTGGCTCGCCGGCAACGTCTCACAGCACGACCAGGAGCTCGCGAGCCGCTTCCGCCGGGCCGGGCTGGCCATCATCGGCAAGACCAACACCTGCGAGTTCGGCCTCAGCCCCCACTGCGAACCGCTGCTGCAAGGAGCCACGCGCAACCCCTGGGACCTGTCCCGGTCCACGAGCGGATCGAGCGGCGGGTCGGCCGCCGCCGTGGCCGCCGGGATCGTCCCGATGGCCCACGGCAACGACTTCGGCGGGTCACTGCGCTATCCGGCGGCATGGTGCGGGCTTTTCGCCCTCAAACCGACCCGGGGACGGGTGCCAATGGGGCCGGAATACGGTGATGTGGTCGGCGGCCTCGCGGCCGAATTCGCCCTGACCCGGACAGTGCGCGACGCCGCGGCGCTGCTGGACGCCGTCGCCGGCCCGGCTCGCGGGGACCCCTACTGGGCACCGCCGCAGCAGCGCCCGTACGTGGCCGAAACCGCGACGCCGCCGGGACGGCTGCGGATCGCCGCCACAGCCACGCCCAACAGCGGCCAGAGCGTCCATCCCGACTACCTTCGGACCTTCGACGCCACAGTGGAGTTGCTGGGCAGCCTGGGCCACGACGTCGAAGAGGCGCACCCCGAGCCCCTGGACCAGGCCGGACACCGGGCCATCCGGGCGGTCTACGCCGCCGCAGCCGCCTGGATCGAGGGGTACTGGACACGGCGGTTGGGCCGCGGGCCGGATCCTGGCGAGCTGGAACCGCATACGGAGGTCCTGTTCGGGCGCGGCCGGAAGGTCAGTGCCGGAGACTACCTTCAGGGCGTGGAGGAACTGCAGCGGTTCAGCCGCCGGGTAGCCGGCTTTTTCCGAGTCTACGATCTCTGGCTGACGCCGACGGTGGGCTGGCCGCCGTTGCCGCTGGGCACCCTGACGCCGACGGCGGAGGACCCCGTCCGCGGGGAACGGGAGGCCGGCCGCTTCCTGATGTTCGACGGCGAGTACGCCAACATCACGGGCGACCCGGCCGTGTCCGTTCCCCTGGGCACCGATTCGGCAGGGCTTCCCGTGGGCATGTCCTTCCTCGCCGGCTTCGGTGCCGAAGCGACCCTCTTCCGGCTCGCCGCCCAGCTGGAACAGGCCAGGCCGTGGGCCGGACGGCATCCACTGGTGCCTGTATAGCGATATCGCGCAGCGGAGTCGATGTGAAGGAGAGCGATGATGTATTTGGGAATGTACAGCTTCCGCGGTGACCCGGCAGAGCTTCTGGCCGGCCACGACCGCATGCTGGCCCTCTTGCCGGCCGGCCAGTTGGACGTGCATCTGTGCGTGCAAACGGAGGAGGGCATCGCCGTCCTGGACACTTGCCCGAACCGGGAGATCTTTGACCGGTTCAGCAGCGGCCGGGAATTCCAGGAGCTGCTCACGGCCGCTGGCCTGCCGCATCCCGATATCCGGCACCTGGGCGAGGTCAAGAGCTACGTCCTGCCGCCGGGAGCGGGCGCCTGATCCGCCCGCGGGCCTGTTCAGGCCGGTGCGTTTCCAAACTCCCCGCGCGGAACTAGACTGGGCCGGACGAGGCGGCCTTCGGCACGCCGTCGAGCCCGTCCGGTGGGAGTTCAATGAGGAATCTGGTCCATCCGGCAGCGCTGTTCCCGCCAGCTGGCGGGGTCACAGCAGCGCTGCGCCAGCAGCATGCCAGCGCCGGGCACGAGGAACTGGACTCGCGGGGACTCGTTTCCCCGGAGGCGCTCCAACTGCCCGGACTCAGCAGCCTGATCCAGGAGTCGTGGCGGCGGTCAGCCCAATTGCGCGCCAACCCTGACAACCCCGAGGCGCCGCTGGCCCTGGACCGCGAGGAACTCGAAGAATACCGCCGGCAGCACCCGCTGGCCGCCATCATGCCCGTGATCCATAAGCTGCTGGTCCTGCCCAGCCATGACAGCGGCATGCTGGTAGCTGTGGGGGACGAGGTCGGCAGGCTGCTCTGGGTGGAAGGCGACGCCGAGCTGCAGCGCCGGGCGGAAGGCATGATGTTCGTCCCCGGCGCCGACTGGTCCGAGGCGACAGTCGGCACCAGCGCCCCCGGTACCGCCCTGGCCCTCGGCCGGGGAATCCAGATCTCCGGCGCCGAGCACTACAAGCGCTCGGTGCATCCGTGGAGCTGCACGGCTGTGCCCTTCCACGATCCCGATTCCGGCGCCCTGCTGGGGGTCGTGGACATCACCGGCACCGAGTCGGCCGTGGCGCCGCACACGCTGTCGCTCGTTGAGGCCACAGTCGCCGCGGCCCAGGCCCACCTGCGGGTGGAACGGCTGCAGCTGGCCGCTGCCCGCGAGTCCTCGCCGTCCCGACGGCGCAGCTCGGCGCCCAGACCGTCCGGGGCGCCGGCCGCCAACAGCCTCTACCGCGACAGCCTCCAGCTGCTCGGCCGCGACCAGGCCCTGCTCAGCATCGACGGCCGCACCGTTGCACTGTCCGCCCGGCACAGCGAGATCCTGGCGCTGCTCAGCACGCACCCCGCAGGGCTGAACGCCGAGGAACTCTGCGCCCTCCTGTACCCGGGGGACGCCTCCACCATGACGTTGCGCGCGGAGATGGTGCGGCTGCGCAAGGTACTCCACCAGCTCAACCCCGGCGCCGTCCCGGAATCACGCCCCTACCGCCTGCCGCTGGACCTCATTCCCGACGCCGGACAGGTGCTGGACTGCCTGCAGCGCGGCGCCCACCGGATAGCGCTGGAACTCTACCGGGGCGCCGTGCTGCCACGCTCCGAAGCGCCCGGCATCGTGGAGTTGCGGGGCAGGGTCTCCGCGCTGATGCGCGAGGCCCTGCTGACGGACGGCAGCGCCGAATCGCTCCTGAAGTACGCTGCGCTGCCCGAGGCAAAGGACGACGTCGAGGTCCGGATCGCCGCGCTGAAGCTGCTGGCGCCCCGCTCGCCCAAGCGCGCCGCCGTCGTCGCCGATCTGGAACGGCTGGACAAGGAACTGAGCGCCTGACCCCGGCGCGGGAAGCCGGGACGCCCGACAGGTGACCTGGCTCACATAGGTTGCAACCTGATTGCAACCTATGCCCGCCTACGCTGGGTGCAACGGGGGCCGGAAGCGCCTTGCTGCCCCCCATCTTGCACAGCAAAGGAGCTAGCAATGACTGTTTACGCCCAGCCCGGTACCGAGGGCTCGAAGGTCACCTTCAAGGACCGCTACGAAAACTGGATCGGCGGCGAATGGGTTGCCCCGGTCAAGGGACAGTACTTCGAGAACATCACCCCGGTGACCGGCAAGGCGTTCTGCGAGGTCGCCCGCGGCACCGCCGAGGACATCGAGCTGGCACTGGACGCCGCCCACAAGATCGCACCGTCCTGGGGCAAGACCTCCGTGGCCGAGCGCGCCGCGATCCTGAACAAGATCGCGGACCGGATCGATGAGAACACCGAGATGCTCGCCGTCGCCGAGTCCTGGGACAACGGCAAGCCGATCCGCGAAACCCTCAACGCCGATATTCCGCTCGCCGCCGACCACTTCCGCTACTTCGCCTCCGCAGTGCGCGCCCAGGAGGGCCGGCTGTCCCAGCTCGACGACGACACCACCGCCTACCACTACCACGAGCCCCTCGGCGTCGTGGGCCAGATCATCCCCTGGAACTTCCCGATCCTCATGGCCGTCTGGAAGCTCGCCCCGGCCCTGGCCGCCGGCAACGCCGTCGTCCTCAAGCCGGCCGAGCAGACGCCGTCCTCGATTCTGGTGCTGATGGAACTCATCGGAGACCTCCTGCCCGCTGGCGTGGTCAACGTGGTCAATGGCTTCGGCGTCGAGGCCGGCAAGCCGCTGGCCTCCAGCTCACGGATCCGCAAGATCGCGTTCACCGGTGAAACCACCACCGGACGGCTGATCAGCCAGTACGCCAGCCAGAACCTGATCCCGGTCACCCTGGAACTCGGCGGCAAGAGCCCGAACATCTTCTTCAACGACGTCGCCGACACCAGCGACGCGTTCTACGACAAGGCCCAGGAAGGCTTCACGCTCTTCGCCTTCAACCAGGGCGAGGTCTGCACCTGCCCGTCCCGGGCCCTGGTCCAGGACGGCATCTACGATTCCTTCATGGCCGACGCCATCGCCCGGGTGGAGAAGATCATCCAGGGCAACCCGCTGGACACCGAGACGCAGCTCGGCGCCCAGGCCTCCAACGACCAGCTGGAGAAGATCCTCTCCTACATCGACATCGGCAAGCAGGAGGGCGCCAAGCTGCTCACCGGCGGCGCGCGCGCCGAACTGCCCGGTGACCTGGCCGGCGGCTACTACGTGCAGCCCACCGTGTTCGAGGGCCACAACAAGATGCGGATCTTCCAGGAGGAGATCTTCGGCCCCGTGGTGTCCGTGACCCGCTTCAGCGACTACAACGACGCCATGGGGATCGCCAACGACACGCTCTACGGCCTCGGCGCCGGCGTCTGGTCCCGCAACGGCAACGTCGCCTACCGTGCCGGCCGCGAGATCCAGGCCGGCCGCGTGTGGGTCAACAACTACCACGCCTACCCGGCCGGCGCCGCGTTCGGCGGGTACAAGTCCTCCGGCATCGGCCGCGAGAACCACTCGATGATGCTGGACCACTACCAGCAGACCAAGAACCTCCTGGTCAGCTACAACGAAAACAAGCTCGGCTTCTTCTAAGCCGCATTGACCCGGGCGGGGCGGATCGGCAGTGATCCGCCCCGCCCGCACCATTTCCCGCCAGCCCCGACTTCCGCCCGCATCGACTTCCGCCCCACCGACTTCTGAGGGAGTA
This sequence comes from Arthrobacter sp. 2MCAF15, assembly GCF_052115605.1. NCBI lineage: Bacteria > Bacillati > Actinomycetota > Actinomycetes > Micrococcales > Micrococcaceae > Arthrobacter > Arthrobacter sp. 2MCAF15. Next base: position 88,510 of record NZ_JBFRGZ010000002.1, read on the forward strand.
CTTCCCATGTCCCAGGCCAGGCTCGACGCCGCCATCACCCGCAACGGCGAGGACTTCTCCCGCGTGGCGCTCACCCCCGAGGCCGTCGAGTTGCTGCGCAAGCTCTGGGCACAGCACGGTCCACTGATGTTCCACCAGTCCGGTGGCTGCTGCGACGGCTCCTCGCCGATGTGCTACCCGGCAGGGGAGTTCATCACGGGGGACTCCGACGTCCAGCTGGGCCTGTTCGACATCTCCGACGGGTTGCAGCCCCAGCCGCTGGAATTCTGGATGTCGCGGGAGCAGTTCAACTATTGGAGCCACACTCACCTGACCGTCGACGTCGTTCCTGGCCGGGGGAGCGGGTTCTCGGTGGAAGCGCCGGAAGGCAAGCGATTCCTGATCCGCTCGACGCTGATGGACTGGCCCGTCTGAGCCTATCCGTGGCCCGTCTGAGGCCGATCAGGGTGGGATTTGAGGCTGGTCCGCGGCCGCTGCCACTCGCTTCGGCGTCCACTATGTGGGACAAATCTGGCCGTCCAGTGGATGGACCCTACGATAGATAGGTCTGTTTCCAAACCTGTTATCGAGATTGCGGACTTTCCTAATGAATCTTTTCCGGACCAAATCCATCGAGCAGTCCATGTCTGACGCCGATGAACCCGGACGTAAGCTGAAGCGCTCGCTCAGCACGTGGGACCTCATGATCATGGGGGTCGCCGTTGCCGTGGGCGCCGGGATCTTCTCGGTCGGCGCCAAGGCCGCCGCGAATTTCGCCGGCCCCGCCGTGACCATCTCCTTCCTCGTTGCCGCCGTCACCTGCGCGCTCGCCATCATGTGCTACGCCGAGTTCGCGACAGCCATCCCTGTGGCAGGCTCCGCCTACGTCTTCACCTATGCCACCATGGGCGAGATCCTGGCGTGGATCATCGGCTGGAACCTGATCCTCGAACTCTTCACGGCCGGCGCCGTGATCGCGAAGTACTGGGGCATCTACCTCAGCAAGGTCTTCGCGCTCATGGGCGTGGACATTCCGCCGTCGATCTCCCTGGGCGGCGTCGACCTCTACTGGGGCGCCTTCCTGATCGTTGCGATCTTCACCGTGCTGCTGGTCCTCGGGACCAAGCTCTCTGCCCGCGTGGGCAACATCTTCACGCTCATCAAGATTGCCGTGGTCCTGTTCGTGATCGTGGTCGGCTTCACGTACATGAAGGTCGAGAACTACGCCCCGTTCGTCCCGGCGTCCGAGCCGACCGGAGGCACCGGGACCGCGGATGTCCTCAAGCAGTCCTTCTTTGGCTTCCTGACCGGTGCGGCCCCCGCCCAGTACGGAACCCTTGGAATCTTCGCCGGCGCGGCCCTGGTCTTCTTCGCCTTCATCGGCTTCGACGTCGTCGCCACCTCGGCCGAAGAGGTCAAGAACCCGCAGAAGACGCTGCCCCGCGGTATCTTCGGTGGCCTGGCGATCGTCACGGTGCTGTACATCCTGGTGTCGCTGGCACTGACCGGCATGGTGTCCTACACGCAGCTGGCCGAGGCCAAGAACCCGACGCTCACCACCGCGTTCGAGGCCGTCGGCAATACCGACGCCGCCAAGATCATTGCCTTTGGCTCCCTTGTGGGCCTCACCACCGTCATCATGGTGCTGCTCATGGGCCTCTCGCGCGTGGTCCTCGCCATGAGCCGCGACGGACTGCTTCCGCGTTCGCTGTCCAAGACCAGCACGGTTCGTGCGACGCCGGCCCGCCTCCAGATCATTTGCGGCGCCGCAGTGGCCCTCGTGGCCGGACTGACCAACGTGGACCTGCTGGAAGAAATGATCAACATCGGCACGCTCTCCGCCTTCGTGATGGTGAGCCTGGGCATCCTGGTGCTCCGCAAGAAGCGCCCCGACCTGAAGCCGGCCTTCCGCGTCCCGTTCGGAAAGGTGCTCCCTGTCGTCTCGGCTGTGCTGTGCCTGTACCTGATGACCAACCTCGCCGTGGAAACCTGGATCTTCTTCGCGATCTGGCTGGTCATCGGCATCGCCATCTACTTCGCCTACGGCCAGCGTCACTCCCGGTTGAATGAAAAGTTCGCGGAGGCCCGGGCCTCAGTGAATGGCCCCGGCCAGGGAAGCGCCACCACGACGGCCGGACCGGCTGCCAAGGACGACGAGGACGCGCTCACCCGCTGACCGCGCTACCGGTTCCCGATCGGGACCGTCTGTTCCGGGATGTCGAAGTCGCCGGAGCCGTGCCAAGCCGCCGGAAATTTCCAGCGACTTCGCACGGCTCCGGCGATTTCGGCGTTGTCCGGGAAGGAGCCGGCGCGGGTTGGCCGTCGGCTGCGGGCGCGGGAGGGGCGGGCTGCTCCCTAAGATGGAGGCATGGCCCGCCCCGCACGACCGGAACGCAAAACAGAGTTGTTGTCCGCGATTCTCGATTACCTGATGGACAAGTCGCTGGCGGAGCTCACGTTCCGGAGCCTCGCCGACGGGCTGGGCGTCAGCAGCTACGTCCTGGTGTACCACTTCGGCCACCGGGAACAGCTGATCAACGAAATCATCCGCGGTATCGAATCCCGGCTGGACAGCATTCGTGCCACGGACGTCCGGGACATCGACAGGGACGCGTGGCGTGCCTTCCTCCTTGAGTCCTGGCAGTGGACCATGGCGCAGCGCAACCGGCACCTGGCCCGGCTTGAATTTGAGGCCACAGCGCAGGACGTGGTGGCGGCGGTACCGCGCGGCACCGCCCAGGAGCACTTCCGGATGCTGCACGAAAAGTCCCGGGACTGGCTCGTCCTCCAGGGCATCCAGCCCGAGTTTGCCGACACGGACGCCCGCCTGTTCACCGCCGCCTTCTATGGGCTGCAGTTCGATTTCGTCGTCAACAACCAGCCCGAGGAAGCCAGCGAGGCCTTTGGGCTGATGATGCTGGTCTTCTTCAACAACCTCGACAGGCGCCTGGCCACCGACGGCCAGCACATCTGATTCGCAGGAAGCGGCTGATGCTTAGGAAGCAGCACAGTTGACCCTCAGGGAGCGGCGTAGCGGCCCTCCCACTCCACAAGGGGACGCAGTTCCTCCCAGCGCTGTGCCACTTCCTCCACCGCGCCGGGGCCGGCAAGCCAGTCCGGCTGGCCCACGTTGACCCCGGCCGTGAGCGATTTGTGCTTGAGCAGCTCGGCCCTGGGATGGTCCTTGTCGAAGCCCCGCGGCACCGTCTTGAGGCGTTCGCCCTCCACCGCGAACCCTGCTGCCTCGACTTTGCGCACGATCTCCCGCAGGGCCTCGCCGCTGGAGGGATCATCCACCGCACCGCGAAAGCGCGCCAGCTGGGCCGGGGTGTAGGTGTGGCAGCCGCCGCCGATTAGCAGGCCGTCGGCGCTGAGCTGGATATAGAAGCCCAAGCCCTCGTCCAGCTCGGCGAAGGCGCCCTGGGCGGTCTTGTAGGGCGACTTGTCCGGCGAGAACCGGACATCCCGGTTGGGCCGAAAGATCTTGGCCGGGYCGAAGTGTGGCTCCAGCTCGGCCAGCAGCTGGGTGAGCGGGCCTTTCACCGCGGCGTCGTAGACCGGCTTGTGCTCCAGCCACCAGTCACGGTTGTTGTTCTGTTCAAGATCGGCGTAGAACCGGAAGGCGTCATCCGGAATGCCTGCAAATGCGGTCATGCCCAAATCCTACGGATCCGCGCTCCTCGGATGCGAGGGCCACGCGTACGCATGTGGATAACGCACAACGCCCCGCCACGGAGATCCGTGGCGGGGCGTTCACCGTCGAGCTGACGGCGCAGGTCGAATCAACAGGGACTAGACCTTGTTGGCGGCCTCGGCGTCGGACTCAACCTGCCCGGCACCGAGGTTGGCGCGCAGCTTGGCGCCGAAGTCGGCGTCGACGTTGGTCCAGTACGCGATGGCGCGTTCCTTGATGTCGGCGCTCTTCACGCCGCTGACGGCGCCGGTGACGGTCTCCAGCAGGCGGGCCTTCTCGCCGTCGTTGTAGACCTCGCGGTACAGCGCGCCGGCCTGGCCGAAGTCGCTGTCCTCGGCGTGCAGGGAGTGCGCGGAGAGCGTGAGCTCGCCGTCGTTCTCCCAGCCGCCGCCGGCAACCGCGGGCTCCACGGCAGCCGGGCCGCCCACGGAGTTCGGTGCGTAGACCGGAACGGACGGAGCGTTGAAGTGGAAGCGTCCGGCGCCGTCCTGGCTGTAGTTGTTGACCTGGCTCTGCGGCGCGTTCACCGGGAGCTGGGCGTGGTTGGTGCCCACGCGGTAGCGGTGTGCATCCGCGTAGGAGAAGATGCGGGCCTGCAGCATCTTGTCCGGGGAAGCGGCGATGCCCGGCACGAAGTTCGACGGCGCGAAGGTGGCCTGCTCGATCTGCGCGAAGTAGTTCTCCGGGTTCTTGTTCAGCTCCATGGTGCCGACCTTGACCAGCGGGTAGTCCGCGTGCGGCCACACCTTGGTCAGGTCGAAGGGGTTGAAGCGGTAGGTCTTGGCGTCCTCGTACGGCATGACCTGCACGTGCAGGTCCCAGGACGGGAAGTTACCGGCGGCGATGTTCTCCTGCAGGTCGCGGATGTAGAAGTCCGCGTCCGAGCCGGCCAGTGCCTCGGCCTCATCGCCCGTCATGGACTTGACGCCCTGGTTGGACTTGAAGTGGTACTTGACCCAGAAGCGCTCACCCTCGGCGTTGATCCACTGGTACGTGTGCGAGCCGTAGCCCTGCATCTCACGCCAGGAGGCCGGCAGGCCGCGGTCGCCCATGAGCCAGGTGACCTGGTGGGCGGACTCGGGGGAGAGGGTCCAGAAGTCCCACTGCATGTCGGCGTCGCGCAGGTGGGTGCCCGGGAGGCGCTTCTGGGAGTGGATGAAGTCCGGGAACTTGATGCCGTCGCGGATGAAGAAGACCGGGGTGTTGTTGCCGACGAGGTCGTAGTTGCCCTCGGTGGTGTAGAACTTCACGGCGAACCCGCGGGGGTCGCGCCAGGTGTCGGGGGAGCCGTTCTCGCCGGCGACCGAGGAGAAACGGATGAGCATGTCCGTCTCAGCACCCGGCTGCAGGAACGCGGCCTTGGTGTACTTCGAGACGTCCTCGGTGGCCTTGAAGGTGCCGAACGCGCCGCCGCCCTTGGCATGCACGACGCGCTCCGGGACGCGCTCGCGGTTGAACTGCGCGAGCTTCTCGATCAGGTAGTGATCAGTCAGGATGATCGCGCCGTCGGCACCGACGGACTTGGAGTGGGCGTCAGAAGTGACGGGAGCGCCGGACTGTGTCGTGGACACTGCGGGCGCAGAGATGTTCTCGGTCATCGTTCTCCTTTGTTGGATTTCTTAGTTTCGTTCGGAGGGAAGCTGTTGGGTGCGCTGGCAGTCCTGGCAGATGCCCTGGTACAGCACGTCCGCGATCTGGATGGTCATCGGCTTGGCGTCCGCGTCCCAGTGCGGGGTCAGGCAGGGCGCATGGCCCACGGCGCATTCGACGTCCTCCACGCGGCCGCAGCTGATGCACACTGCGTGGTGGTGGTTGTCTCCGACCCGGGTCTCGTACAGTGCGGGGGAGTGCGGGGGTTCGAACCGGCGCAGCATGTGCAGGTCGGTGAGGTCCCCCAGGACCACGTAGACGGACTGGGCGGTCAGGTCCGGCAATTCCTGCCGGGCGGCGGCAAGGATTGCCTCGGCGGGGGAATGCGGGTGATGTTCGACGGCGGCCAGCACGGCCAGGCGCTGCTTGGTCACCCGGCGGCCGTGGGCACGCAGGGCGGCTGCCCATGCATCGTGGGTGCCCGAGGAATCCGTCATACCCTCATTGAAGCACTTATTATGACTGTCTCACAATAAGGCAGGGCTAAGAATGTCCGTCCGTGTCACAGCCCGTCCCCGGCCGCCGCTAGAGTTGCCCGGTGGAGAATCTTCTGGCGGACATCACCCCAGTGCGCGAAAGTCCCGCCTTCCGCCGCCTGTGGCTGGGCACAGCCGTCTCGGCGCTGGGCAGCCAGTTGACCTTGGTGGCCGTCAGCCTTGAGGTCTACCGGCTGACCCAGGACAGCCTCTACGTAGGGCTGCTGAGCATCTTCGCCCTCGTCCCCCTGATCTTCGGCGGCCTCCTGGGCGGCTCGATCGCGGACGCCCACGACCGCCGCACGGTAGCCCTCCTGGCCTCGTCCGTGCTGTGGCTTAGCACCGCCGCGCTGGCCCTCCAGGCGTGGCTGCAGGTGGGCAACGTGTGGCTGCTGTATGCGATCGTGGCGGTGCAGAGCGGAGCCCAGGCCATCAACCAGCCGGCCCGCAGCGCCATCATCCCCGCCCTGGTGCGCAAGGAGCTGCTGCCGGCCGCCAACGCCCTGAGCATGATGACCTTCGGCCTGACCATGACGGCCGGTCCGCTGCTGGCCGGAGTGCTCGTGGCGTGGATCGGGTTCGGCTGGACCTACACGATCGACCTCGTCACCTTCGCCTTCGCTTTCTGGGCGCTGCTCAGGCTGCCGCCCATGCCTCCCGGGCAGCATGCCAAGCCGGCCGGACTGCGTTCGGTGCTCGAGGGCTTCCGATTCCTTGGCACCCGGCCCAACGTCCGCATGACCTTCGTGATCGACCTCGTGGCCATGATCTTTGCCCAGCCGCGGGCCTTGCTGCCCGCCATCGCTGCACTCATGATCGGCGGCGGCGAGGCAACCGTTGGCATCCTGCTGGCCTCGACGGCCGTGGGTGCCTTCCTGGCCGGATTGTTCTCCGGTCCGTTGGGCGGCGTCCGCCGCCAGGGGACCGCCGTCGTGTGGTCCGTGATGGGCTGGGGCGCCTCAATCGCGGCGCTCGGCCTGGTGGTGGTCCTCGCCGGTCAGTCCGGCGGCGGTGGCGCGACGGTGTGGCTGCTGCCCGCGGCCCTGTGCTGTGCACTCGCCGGGATCGCGGATTCCGTCAGCGCCGTCTTCCGGACCACCATCCTGCAGGCCTCCACCCCGGACCACCTGCGCGGGCGCCTGCAGGGCGTGTTCGTGGTGGTCGTCGCGGGCGGGCCCCGGATCGGGGACATGCTGGCCGGCGGCGCGACTAAACTTTTGAACGAGGGATGGGTCCTGCTGCTCGGCGGGGTGTTGTGCATTGCCGTGGCCTGGACGTTGGCCCGCCGGCAGTCCGGATTCCTGCAGTATGACGCGCGGAACCCTGTGCCGTAGCGGTTCGTTTTTATGGGTACGTATCGAGGTCAAGGGCATATAGGAGGACCAGTGCACCAGCATCACAACGGACTGAAAACCGCGGCCCTGTTCGGAGTCCTGTGGGCAGTCCTGCTTGGCCTCGGGGCGTTCATCGCCGCCGGGACGCGCAGTGCCGCGCCCATCGTGATCATGGCCCTGATCGGCGTCGCCACCACGGCCTACGGCTACTGGAATAGCGACAAGATCGCCATCCGGTCCATGCAGGCCTACCCCGTCACGGAGGCCGAGGCGCCCCAGCTGTACCAGATCGTCCGCGAGCTCTCCGCCCGGGCCAACCAGCCGATGCCACGGATCTACGTCTCGCCCACCATGGCGCCCAATGCCTTCGCCACCGGCCGGAGCCCGAAGACCGCGGCTGTGTGTTGCACCGAGGGCATCCTGAGGCTGCTGGACGCCCGTGAACTGCGAGGCGTCCTGGGCCATGAGCTGATGCACGTCTACAACCGGGACATCCTGACCGCGTCGGTGGCCGCCGCCGTCGCCGGCGTCATTACCTCGGTGGGGCAGATGATGCTGCTGTTCGGCGGCGGGGACCGCCGCAACGGGAACCCGTTCGCCGCGATCGCCATGGCCCTGCTGGCCCCGTTCGCCGCCTCCCTGATCCAGATGGCCATCTCGCGGACACGGGAGTACGACGCCGACGAGGACGGATCCTCGCTCACCGGCGATCCGCTGGCGCTCGCCTCCGCCCTGCGCAAGATCGAGCAGGGTGTCCAGCTGGCGCCGCTGCCCCAGGACCAGCGGCTGGTCAACGCCTCGCACCTGATGATCGCCAACCCCTTCCGCGGGGCGGGCGTGGCCAAGCTGTTCTCCACCCACCCGCCGATGGCCGAGCGGATCGGCCGGCTGGAACGGATGGCGGGCCGTCCGCTCAGCTAGAACGCGCGCGGCTTGGCCGGCGCCGGGCGGCTTGGCTTGCGACGCGCGGATCGGCTGGCGACGGGCGGCTTCGCTGACGACGCGGCATTTGCTCCGCGACACGCAAAAGGGACGGCGATACCGGAATTCCGGTGTCGCCGTCCCTTTTGCGCGTCGTAAGGAAACGTCCACGGCGGACGGGCCGCTAGCTGCGGAAGTTCACAAACTGCAGGTCGGCCTCGTCGAAGCCCTTGAGCAGGTTCATGGTCTCCTGGAGGTCATCGCGGGATTTTGACGTCACCCGGAGTTCGTCGCCCTGGATCTGGGACTTGACGGACTTGGGGGCCTCGTCCCGGATCAGCTTGTTGATCTTCTTGGCGAGGTCCTGGGCAATGCCCTCCTTGATGGAGGCCTCGAGCCGGAACTCCTTGCCGGAGGCGTAGGGCTCGCCGGTGTCGAGGGACTTCAGCGAGATGCCGCGGCGGATGAGCTTGGACTGCAGCACGTCCAGGACCGCCAGGACGCGCTCCTCGGAGTTGGCTTTCATGAGGATCTTCTCGCCGCTGAAATCAACCTCTGCGCCGACGCCCTTGAAGTCGTAGCGCTGCGCAATTTCCTTCTGCGCCTGGTTCAGCGCGTTGGCGACTTCCTGCTTGTCTACCTTGCTGACGACGTCGAACGTGGATTCGCCTGCCATGACTGTCCTCCTGGTGGTTGCCGGGGGCCTCAGGTGAGGCCGGGATCTCTGCATTCCAGCCTAGTACGGATGCCCCGGATGTGGCGGCCGGCGGGTCCGGCTACGTTTCACAGTCCGCTCATAGCTCAATCATGGCGGGAACGAAGCCGGGGCGCCCAGAGTTGCAAGGGTTGGAACCCCCGCTGAAAGGCAAGAACATGCACCACAAGGCCGTCCGCTACGTCACCCGCACCACCGCCGCCGCTGCCAGCACGCTGGCGACGACGGCGAGCTCCGTTGCTGCCGCTGCCCTGGCTGCCTCCATCATCCTGAGCCCGGCCGCCGATGCGTCAGCCCGCATGGACGGTGTCCACGCGGACCTGGCCCGCGCCGTCCAGCTGAACCAGGTCACCGCGGAGCAGGCAGCACGATTCGAGGAACGCCTGGCCGGACGCATTCTCGGAGAGGCCTGATTTTCCGGGGATTTTGGCCCTCTCCAGCGCCGATTCGATTCTTCGGCAGAAGTTCTGTAAAGTTGTCTTGCCCGCGGGTGCTGGAAGCGGAACGGACTGGAAACAGGCGTTCTGGGACTGGAAACCGCGAGTGATCTTCTTTTGAAGTTCGGCAGATTACCCGAGCGGCCAAAGGGGGCTGACTGTAAATCAGCTGGCAACGCCTACGGGGGTTCGAATCCCTCATCTGCCACCCTTGGAAAAGCCTCCGGAACCAACAGGTTCCGGAGGCTTTTTCTTTGCCCTGACGTCCGAGGCCCCAACATTCGGGCCCGCCCCGGAGATCCGGGAGCCCGGCCCTAGGGTCCAGGGGCCGCGAATTTCCGCGGCTCAATTTCCGCGGCTCAGTTGGTCGTTGGACTCGGGATGGTGACCGTGGTGCCGGCGGGCGGTATCCACTCGTGGCTGGTCAGCAGGTTCAGATTGGCAATCCGCAACGCATAGAGCGGGACGCCGTAGCGGCTCGCGATGCCGGAGGGGGTGTCTCCTGCGATCGTCTCGTATTGGAGCCGTCCCTGCCCGTCCTTCCCGGTCACGCTTCCGCCGGCCCCAAGCTGCGGCACGTCCACGCCCCTGAGGTCGATGACTTCTCCCGCGGCAATGGACGCCGGTTCGTTGAAACTCCTGAGGATCTCGGGAGTCATCCTGAAGTGGGCGGCGATTCCCTCCCAGGTGTCGCCGTCGACAGCCGTATAGCGCATCGGCTGGAAGAACCCGTTCGTTTCGGTCGTCCCCTGCAGGCCCGCGGGCGCCGGGGTCGTTGCAGGGGCAGCGGCCGCCGGGGATTCGCCCTGGGCGTCCGCGCCGGATTCGCAGGCTGCCAGCAGGACGGCGAGGACTGCAGCCAGAAGAACCGCGGCCAGAAGAACTGCGGCGGCTGGCGGGATGCGCTTTACACCGGAACTGTGACTCACGTTGGGTGTCCTGTCAGTCGGGGCCTCCCCCCGAGGCCCGTTGCCGCTGATTATTCCATACGTTTGATGAAACCCTTTCTCCCGCCGGATGGGCTCCGGGAGTTCGGTATAGTGCCGGTCATGGATGAAAAGGCGATCTTGCACACCTACCTGCGCACCCGAAGGGCCAGCCTGCTGGCAAAGCTTGACGGGCTCAGCGAGTACGACGCGCGCCGGCCCCTCACGGCCACGGGCACCAACCTGCTGGGCCTGGTCAAGCATGTGGCCAGCGTAGAACTCGGTTACTTCGGCGAGGTCTTTGGCCGGCCCAGCGACCTGGAACTGCCATGGTTTGCCGACGATGCGGAACCGGACGCCGACATGTGGGCTGCCCCCGGCGAGACGCGGGAACAGATCGCAGAGCTCCACCGGGTCTCTGCCGCGCACAGCGACGCCACCATCGAAGAGCTCGCCCTGGACGCGCCCGGCGTGGTGCCCTGGTGGCCGGACGAGCGCAAGCACGTGACCCTGCACCAGATTCTTGTGCACATGTGCGTGGAAACAGCCCATCACCTCGGCCACGCGGACATCCTGCGCGAGCTCATCGACGGCAGTGCTGGCCAGCGCCCGGGGGATCCGAACTTGTCGGTGCGTACGCCCGAAGGGTGGGCCGTTCACCGGGCCCGGATCGAGGCGGCCGCGGCCGAAGCGGGGGCACCGACTGCCGGCCGCTAGCAGTCCGAAGGCGACCCGGAGAGGCGGAATGATCCTTCCGTCCGGGAGATAGCTCAACTAGCATGGCGGCATGAGTCGGTTGCGCCGAAGCGGTCTGCTGGTTGTTGCCATGCTGGTTGCCGGCATGGCGCTGGCGGCACTCACGGGGTGCTCCGGTCCGGCCCTGAAATCGTTCGCCGGAAGTTGGGGGCAGACCGTCAAAGGTCAGCCCAACCTCACGATCACCGACGACGGCTCCTTCCAGGGAACGGACGGCTGCAATCGTTTGACGGGCAAAGGATCGATTTCGGGCGATTCCTTCGAGTTCGGCCCGATCGCATCCACCATGATGGCCTGCAGCGACGTCGACACATGGCTATCGCAGGCGCACACCGCCAAAGTGGACGGGACTGTGCTTGTCGTCTACGGCAACAGCGGTAACAAGATCGGGACCCTGGCCAAGCAGTGACATTGCCGGCTTCGCGCTCTGTTGGCGTTCGTGTTCCGGCAACACCCGCTTTTCTGCGAGCAAAGTCTCAGTTTTCGAGGCACCGCCATCGTACTGTTGTCCGGTCCGCTGTCGAAGAAGTAAAGGGAGAATTCGTGAAGTCGTTTGCCTGTGGTGATGTGGTTCCCGGTTGTGAAGCACGCTGGGTGTGCAGTACGGAAGATGAAATTTTGGTCAATGTCGCTGCTCACGCTGCGTCGACGCATGGGCTGGAGGAGCTGCCGGCCGACGTCGTGCAGGCCGTCCACAGAGCCATCGTTCCCGTTAGTTGATTCACGAGGCAGGCGGCCTCCCGCCCCACGCCGGGGCCGTTCCCGGCCCGGACTGGAACGAGCAGCTGGCGGCCGCCTGCCGGGGTGTCGGCCTTTCCGCGGCCTACCAACCCATAGTTGATACTGCCCGCGGCACGGTGGTGGGCTATGAGGCCCTGGCGCGATTTCCGGGGTTCGCCGAAAAGAACCCCGAAGTGTGGTTTGCCGCAGCGCGCACTCATGGCCTGTCGGCTGAGCTTGAGGCTGCTGCCTTGCGGGCTGCCCTCGCGGCACGTCCCACCCTGCCTGCGAACTGCTTCCTGACCCTCAACGTCTCGCCGGAGCTGCTGCTCACGGACGATATCCGGGAGATCTGGCGCCGCCAGGGAAACCTTGGCGGACTGGTGGTTGAGCTGACGGAGCAAACCCCGATCGACTCCTATCTGGAGCTCGAGCCCGACCTGAACCAGCTGCGCGCCGCCGGCGCGCTGATCGCCGTCGACGACGCCGGGGCCGGCTATGCGGGGCTCCGCCACCTCCTGGCGTTGCGGCCCTCGCTGATCAAGATCGATCGCGAACTCGTCCAGGACCTCGACCGTGACGAGGCCAAACGGGCCCTGATCTCCATGCTCGGAACCTTTGCCAGCCGGGTCGACGCCTGGATCCTGGCCGAGGGAGTGGAACGGGTGGAGGAACTGGACGCACTGGTGGCCCTCGGCGTGCCGCTTGTCCAGGGGTATTGCCTGGCCCGGCCGGGACCGGCCTGGGTGCAGATCGATCTTGACGTCGCCCACCGCCTGGCGTCCAAACCCCCGGTGACGCAGCGGAGCATTATTCGGGACATCGCGGAACCCGCGACGACGGCCACCACGACGGCGACGGCGGCTGCCGCTTTTGATGCCAACCCTGCCCTGCAGTCCGTGGTGCTGATGGGGGAACACCTGCGGCCGGTCGCAGTGCTCGATCCCGCCGCGGCGGCCATGGGCATGGTGAGCCCGGGAATGCGGGTCAACCTGGAAACGCCGATCGGCGAGGCACTGGCGCGTTGCATGACCCGGACTCAGGGCAACCGGTTTGACCCCCTTCTGGTGACGGACAACGCCGGCCGCTTTGCCGGCGTCGCGCGCATGGAGCGGATGATCACCGCCCTGGCTGCGCCGGACAGCTAACGGTCCGCCCCGGACGGCTAACCATCCGGATCGCTCGGCTGGTCCGCGTCGCCGGACTGCCCCGCCAGCAGTTGTCCATCCAACAACTGTCCCGTGCCGGGGTCCTCCCTGCCCTCGAAGTAGCGGTCCAGGACATCTCGGAACACGGATTCACCCGGGGCTGCAAGCCGGAACAGCGTCATGGACGAGTGAAGCTTCCGCGCGTCGATGCTGCCAAAAATCTGCACCGCAGACCGGCCCTCCAGGGAGGCCACTGCGGCGGCAACTTCCCGCAGACGGGGACCAAGGAGCTCATGCCGGATGTAGGCCCGGGCCTCGTCCAGGGAGGAGATGGCATATTTGCGGGCGGTTTCGCTGTGGCCCAGGCCTGCGAGCTGGGGGAAAACGAACCACATCCAGTGGCTCCGCTTCATGCCCGACCTCAACTCCGCCAGGGCGTGCCCATAGGTTCCGCCTGCATCTTGGGCGATCACGAACCGTTCAAGATCGTAGGGGTCTTCCATGTTCGCTAGGCTACGTCGCCGGATCGCGAAGCGACAGGGCCGTGGAAGCGACAGGGAGCGACAGGGCAGTGCCAGGGACGAGGCAGTGTGCCCTAAGGTGACAGGCCTTTCGGCTGGGATCAAATTGTCGGTCTCAGGCGTATTGTGTCCCCCATGGCGAGCGTGGTGGAGATGGCCGGGGTTGTAAAGCGCTTCGGGCCGGTGGTTGCCCTGAACGGGTTGGATTTTTCAGTTGAGGCCGGCGAGGTGCACGGGTTCCTAGGCCCGAACGGTGCAGGCAAATCGACAACGATCCGCCTGCTGCTGGGCATGCTCCGGGCCAACGCGGGTTCCAGCCGGGTGCTGGGCCTGGACCCGTGGCGCGACGTCGCGAGCCTGCACCGGCGCCTGGCCTATGTTCCAGGGGACGTGGCGCTCTGGCCCAACCTGACCGGCGGCGAGGTGATCGACCTCCTCGGCCGGCTCCAGGGCGGCCAGGACGCGGCCCGGCGGGACCGGCTCCTTGAGGCATTCGACCTCGACCCCACCAAGAAGTCCCGGGCGTACTCCAAAGGCAACCGGCAGAAAGTTGCCCTGATCGCGGCACTGTCCACCGACGCTGAGCTGTTCTTGCTGGACGAGCCCACCAGCGGCCTGGACCCGCTCATGGAGGACGTTTTCCGCGGCTGTATCCGGGACCTGCGGAACCAAGGCCGCACGGTGCTGCTGAGCAGCCACATCCTCAGCGAGGCCGAGGCGTTGTCCGACCGCGTCAGCATCATCCGTGCGGGCCAAGTGGTGGACTCCGGGCGGCTTGAGGAGCTCAGGCACTTGACCAGGACCACCGTCACAGCCGACGTCTCAGCGGTGCCGCCGGGTTTGGACATCCTGCCGGGGGTCCACGACGTCGTCATCACAAACCACCGCGTCAGCGCGCAGGTGGAACCGTCCGGCCTGGCCCCGCTCATGCGTGCGCTGACCGACGCGGGCCTCCTCGCGCTGACCAGCCAACCGCCAACCCTCGAGGACCTCTTCCTCCGCCACTATGGCGCAGCGGTCCCCGCGGCCGCGGCAGTGTCCGCAGCCGAGTCCGGCAACGGGCGGTCCGGTGATGCGTGAAACGTTGGCGGGTACAACGGTCCTGGTCCGGCTCGGACTCCGGCGCGACCGCTGGCTGCTGCCGGCATGGATCGCGGGATTCGCCCTAACGACCTATTCCACCGCCGCGGCCGGCGCCGAACTGTACCCCGACGTCGGGAGCCGGGTCGATGCCGCGACGGCCCTGAACGCCACGGCCTCGCTCGTGGCGCTATTCGGCCGGGTGTATGACCCCACATCACTGGGAGCGCTGTCCCTCATCAAGTACACGGCCTTCATGGCAGCCATCCTGGCCGTCCTGATGGTGAGCATCACCGTCCGGCACACCCGCAGCGACGAAGAGTCGGGGCGGCTGGAGTTGCTCGGGGGAGGGCGGCTGGGCCGCGACGCCCCACTCGCGGCCGCCCTCGCCATCAGCTTCGGATCGAGTGTGGTCCTCGGACTGGTAACGGCCTTGTCCCTGGCCGCCGGCGGACTTCCTGCCGCCGGGTCGCTGGCGTTTGGACTCGGCTGGGCCGCGACCGGCATGGCGTACAGCGCCGTGGCCGGGGTCACCGCCCAGGTCACCGCCAGTGCGCGGGCCGCCACGGGAATGGGCGTAGGCGTCGTGGCAGTGACCTATGCGCTGCGGGCCGTGGGGGACCTCGCCGAACCCGGGCCGTCCGCCATGTCCTGGCTTTCGCCGATTGGCTGGAACCAGCAGATCCGGGCCTTTGCCGGGGACCAATGGTGGGTGATCGCCCTGCCGCTGTCACTGTGCGTTATCCTGGTGCCAGTGGCCGTCGGCCTCCGCGCCCGCCGTGACCTTGGCTCGGGCCTGCGGGAGGAGCGCCCCGGCCCGGCGCGAGGTTCCCTCCGCGGTGTCTGGGACCTCGCCGTGCGGCTCCAACTAAGGATGCTTGCCGCGTGGGCGGTGGCGTTCGTGGTGTTCGGCGTGGTGATCGGATCGCTGGTCGGCAACGTCACGGACTTGCTGAGTTCCCCAAACGCCCAGGACCTGATCAAGATGCTGGGCGGAACCCAGGCCATGACGGACGCCTTCATTGCCGCGGAGATCAGCATTATGGGGCTGCTGGCCGCCGCCTACGGGCTCTCGGCGGCCAGCCGGCTCCGCGACGAGGAGACAGACGGCCACGTCGAGGCCCTGCTGGGCACGGCCACCACCCGGCCGCGCTGGGCCACCAGCCATTTCGCCCTGGCGCTCGCCGGCGTCGCCGTGCTCATGCTGCTGGCCGGGTTGTCGGTCGGAGCCGGCGCAGCGGCGGTGCTGGCCGACGGAAACCAGCTTGGACGCGTCACCGTGGCCGCCGCCGCCCAGATCCCCGCGGCCTGGGTCATGACATCAGCGGTACTGGCCGTGTTCGGCTGGGCGCCCCGGCTCACCGGGGCTGTCTGGGCCCTGCTGCTGTTGTTCGTGGCCCTGGGCGAGTTCGGCGTACTGTGGAACGCCCCGGAGTGGCTGATGGAGCTCTCCCCGTTCCGGCATTCGCCGCTGCTTCCGTTGGATTCCGGCGCCGTGGGGCCGTTGCTGGGACTCACCGTGACGGCTTCTGCGCTCGCCGCGGTGGGCTACTCCGGCTGGCGCCGCCGCGATCTCGCGGCCTGAGCGGAACAGACCCGCCCCTGTTCGGCAGACCCTACTCCCAGCAAGGGGGCGGCGGTACGATCAAGATCAAGGGAGTCGTTGGCGTACCTCAGAGTTGGCCGGAGCCGCCGGCGTCCGGAACGGGGCGCCACTCTCGGGCCGGGCCGGAGGGCGGGATGCAGGACGCATATGGGATATATACCCCAACCACACTGGTGGAAATCGGGCTGCTGCTGGCGACATTTGTCCTCTGTTCCCTGATTGGTACCGAGCGGCAGGTCCGGCAAAAGGTCGCGGGCTACCGCACCCACGTACTCGTCGGGCTGGGATCGTGCACCTTTACTCTGATCTCCGCCTACGGTTTCGCAGCCGCTCAGCCGCCCGGGGGCACCATGGACCCGGCCCGCATTGCGGCGCAAATTGTCAGCGGCATCGGTTTCCTCGGGGCCGGCGTGATTTTCAAGGGGCGGAACGTTGTCCGGGGCCTGACGACGGCCGCGAGCATTTGGGTTTCGGCCGCCGTCGGCATGGCGTGCGGGGCCGGAATGCTGTCCCTGGCCGTTTCACTGACTCTTTTCCACCTCATCACGCTGTACGTCGTCTCTCCCTTCATCAGGAAGATACCGACCCCGGACGCCCACCGGGTCCTGCATCTGGGCTACGACGACAACCAGGGCGTGCTGCGGCAAGTGTTGGAGATCGCCACCAATATGGGCTTCAGCTCGTCGATCCTGAGCACCAACAAATCGGGAACCGAACAAAAACCGATCGTCCTCATGGACATTCGCTTCCACGGGCATCTTCCGCTGCGGGATCTCGTCCCCTACCTCCTGGATGTGCCCGGCGTGAAGAGTGTCACCGTTCGCGGCGCCGACCCGAACGAGGAGGACGATGACTCCAGTTCCTGAAAACCCGCAACGGGACCCCCGGGTGGACGCCTTCATCGCGGCGCTGCCGGACTGGCAGCAGGATATCTGCGCCCAGGTGCGTGAACTGGTCCATGCCGCCGACCCGGCGGTTACCGAGACCATCAAGCGCACCACTCAGCCCTATTTTGTCCTTGACGGCAACATCTGCGCGTTCCTGGCGGCCAAGGACCACGTCAACGTCTTCCTGTACGACGGCGGAATAGTCCCGGATCCGGAGGGCATCATCACGGGCGGGCACGACAACAAGACCGCGCGCACCGTCGCCTTCCGGCAGGGGGAAGCCATCCCCGGGCAGGCACTCACCGCGATGTTCCGGCAGATCATTGCGGACAACCGGGCAGGCGGCTGGCGGAAACTCAAGCCGGGCCGATAAAGAGCGATGACCATTCTCGAACTGCTGAGCACGCTGAAGCCGGGCCCCTGATTGAAGCCGTTCCGGATGACAGTTAGAGTCTGCGGATGACCGAGAACAGCTCCGCCCTGACGGACACTGTGCGGGTGCGGGTGCTGCGCAGGCCCGACGCCGGCGCCCTGGCGGACGCCTACCTGCGGAACCGGGAGCACCTGGCGCCCTGGGAGCCCCTGCGGTCCGAGGATTTCTTCACCGTCAACGGACAGTCCGCCGGCATTGAGTCCAAGCTCGGGCTGTTCATCGCGGGATCGGACGTGCCATGGGTTCTCGTGGAGGGCTCCCGCATCGTCGGGGTGATGAACCTCAGCGGGATTGTCCGTGGGCCCTTCCTCAGCGCCCACCTCGGCTACTGGGTGGACAAGGACATGACCGGGCGGGGGATTGGCTCGGCCGCGCTGGAGTTTGCTGTCCAAGCGGCGCGGTCCGAGCTGGGCCTGCACCGGTTGCAGGCCGCCACCCTCCCGCACAATACCGCGTCACAGCGGATCCTGAAGCGTGCGGCTTTTGAGGAGATCGGGCTGGCGCCACGGTACCTTCACATCGCCGGTTCATGGCAGGACCACGTCCTGTTCCAGCGGATCCTCTTCTGATGGCAGCTGTTCCGGAGGCGGCTGTTCCGAATGCAGCTGTTCCGAATGCGCCTGGGGACTTTGGTGCGCTGCACCATGTTGAACTCTGGGTGCCGGACCTGCAACGCGCCAGAGACCAGTGGGGCTGGCTGCTGGGCCGGCTGGGCTACGAGCCCTACCAGGACTGGACCAACGGATGCAGCTGGCGTCGCGGGCCAACCTACATCGTCGTCGAGCAGTCCCCAGCCCTCAGCGGCACCGAACACGAGCGCACGGCTCCCGGCCTGAACCACCTGGCCTTCAGCGCGGGGACCCGGGAGCACGTGGACGCCATGGCGGCCGAGAGTCTCAGCCACGGCTGGGCCGAGCTGTTCCCGGAGAAATACCCGCACGCGGGCGGTCCCGGCCATTTCGCCGCCTACCTTGTCAACACAGACGGCTACGAAGTGGAGCTGATCGCTGCGGACTGAGCGCCCGGCGTCCTACGGATTGCTTGCTGGAGGTGCTTGTTCAGCCTTCAATTCCTCGCCGTGGGCGATGATCGCGTAGATGATCAGCACGTTCATGGCGATGACGATGAAGGCCCACCACGGCTGCTGCGGGATGAGCATCAGCTGCACCACTGCGCTGATGCCGGCCAGGACGACGCCAACCACCCGGGCCCACATTGCGCCTGAGAAGAGCGCGACGCCGGTGAGAATCAAGAGCACTCCGATCGCCAGATTCCACCAGCCCCACCCCTTCGCATCGAAGAGGAACAGGCTTCCCGGCGTCGATAGGTAGTAGGTGTCCGGTCCGGTGAGCGCGACGAGTCCCTGAAGACCACTGAAGACGCCGTTGATGATCAGAATGACTCCGGCGAAGCGGACCCAACCGGTCCAGCCAGTCGAAGCGACGGGATGATGGACAGTGCTCATAATGCCGACCGCTTTCCGTTTGAATGCTCTGCCGTCGGCCTCTTGGTCGGCGCAGTCGTGTCACGAAGCTAGTACCGATTCCGATTATGTTCCTCACGCTCAGCGCCGGTCAATCGCTGGGGGTACTTTGAAGCCATGACCATCTTGCTTGTCGGCGGGGGCCCGGACACCGTCACCACTCCCGTCGTCTTCGACCGGTTCGTCAGGGAACTCCGGTTCCGGGCCCCTGGGAGGGTTCCGCGCGTCGCCTTGGTCCTCTTTGATCATGAGGGCAGTTCGGAATATTTCCTGCCCGCCTATCTGGATCCGCTGGAATCCCGAATCGGCTGCGAGGTGGTCCCGGTCCTTCTCCGCTTTGACAAGGGCGCGGCTGGTTCCGCGTTCGACGACGTCGACGGGATCGTGGTGGGCGGCGGCCCGACGCCGGGCTACCTGGAAGGTCTCCTGTCGTCCGGCGAGGCCATCCGCCGGGCAGTCTCTGATGGTGTGCCGTATATGGGATTCTCTGCCGGGGCGATGGTGGCGCCGGCGAGGGCGATCGTGGGCGGCTACCGCATCCGCGGCACCGAGGTATGCCCGGTGGATTGTTCGGAGGGTCTCGAGGAAGTGGAGATCCGCGACGGGCTCGGATTGGTGCCCTTCGCCGTCGACGTCCACGCCGCGCAGGCCGGGACGCTCAGCCGGGCCGTCGCCGCGGTGGCGAAGGGCCTCGTGGACCGCGCGGCTGCCGTGGATGAGAACACTGCCCTGGTCCTGCACCACACGGACCTGGACTCCTTGGAGGTGATCGGCACCGGGAACTGCTGGACGATTCGCGGCACCGGCCCCAAGGCCACCGTCTCAGTCCTGTCGGCGCATGGCTAGCTCGCCCCCTTGGCACGAGTTGTTACTCGCAAGTAACATTGCCTCATGCACCTTCTTTTCCGCACGCTCCTGCTGCTGTTCACGTCCTCGCGCCGCTCACCGCTGAGCATTTGGGACAACTCATCGCTGCCCTTGCGGGTTCTGCCCACTGACATTGACATCGCCATGCACGTCAACAACGGCATGTACTTCTCGCTCATGGACCTGGGCCGCTTCGACCTCATGGCCCGCAGCGGAACCTGGAAGAAGATGCGCCGCCGGGGCTGGACCCCGGTGGCGGCGGGGGAGACCATCGCCTTCCGCCGCTCGCTGCAGCTTTGGCAGCGGTACACCATCGAATCGAGGATCATCGGGCTCGACTCGAAAGCCATCTACTTCGAGCAGCGGATGGTGGTGGACGGCGAGGTCTATGCGCGTGCGTACATCGCCACCCGCCTGGTCAGCAAAGGCAAGCCCGTCAGCCAGGAGGAAATCATCCGCGAGTTCGGCGCCCCGCCGGCGGATCTGGAACTGCCCGGGTGGATCCATGAATGGCGCGAAACCAACGCCCTGCCCGGCGCCAGGCGCCCGGCTCCGCACGCCTGGGCGTGACCTCCGTACCCGCCTGCCCGGATGTGCCAACAGCGTAATGCCGGGGACAATCCGCGCCTGCTCCCGTACCGTTGACTCATGGCTACCGTAGACATCACAGGTGAACAGTTCGCATCGACAGTCGAGGATAACGACATTGTCCTCGTCGATTTCTGGGCCGAATGGTGCGGCCCGTGCAAGCAGTTTGGCCCCACGTACTCCGCGATCTCCGAGAAGCACCCGGACGTTGTCTTCTCCAAGGTGGACACCGAGGCTGAGCAGCAGCTGGCCGCCGAGGCCGGCATCACCTCGATCCCCACGCTGATGGCCTTCCGCGAAAAGGTCCTGGTGTTCTCCCAGCCCGGCGCCCTGAATGCCCAGCAGCTGGAGCAGGTGGTCGACGCCGTCAAGGCCCTGGACATGGAGGAAGTCCACGCCCATGTGGCCCGGTCCCAGGCTGAGGCCGCCGCAGCGGCGGCCAAGCAGGACGGGACCCAGATTCCGGAAGCCTGAGGCTCCACGGCCTCCTCGGAAACTTAAAGCAACGCGGGGTCACTCCGCGCCCATGATTCCCTCGCAGGATGGGCGCGGAGTGACCCCGCGTTTGTTGTGGCGTTCTTTGTGGCGTTGTGGCGGGCGGGGCGCCTAGAGGGTTTCCAGTTTGACCGGCTCGGCCAGCAGTGCGCTGAGGGATTCGTTCAGGTCCTGGACGGCCGTGCCCTTGGAGTGCTTGTCCAGGTCTGCCTGGCTGGCCCAGCGTTCGGTCAGGACGAGCTTGTCCTCACTGGCCTCCGTGAGCTCGTAGCGGATACAGCCGGGCTCGTTGACTACCTCGTCAATCGCGATGTCCAGGGCGAGCTTCACGCGGAAGAATTCGCCGTCGTTGGGGATGAATATGGCCTGAAGGTCAACGGGTGCAGTCATGGAAATTACCCTACCGGGCCGCTGCGCAGCGGCCGGAAGATGACCCAAGATTTCATAGGACTTCCAAGCTTTGCTCTTCTTTTGCCCCCGGTCAGTTGGTAGCGTCACTTCATGCGTGCTTACACAGCCGGGGACACTGACGTCCCGCTGCTCGAGGAAACCATTGGTGCGAACTTCGAACGGATCGCCGCGCGGTTCCCGTACCAGGACGCCCTGATCGAGGCGGCCGCGGTGCCCGGCGAAGAGGCCCGGCGGTGGAGCTACACCAAGCTGAACGACGACGTCGACCGCCTCGCGCGTGCGCTCCTCGCCTTGGGCGTTGCTAAGGGCGAGAGGATCGGCATCTGGAGCCCCAACTGCGCCGAATGGACCATCCTGCAGTACGCCACCGCGAAGATCGGGGCGATCCTGGTCAACGTCAACCCCGCCTACCGCAGCCACGAGCTCGAGTTCGTGGTCCAGCAGAACGGCATGCGCATGCTGGTCACCGCACCCTCGGACCGGAACAGCGACTACACCGCGATGGCGCGGCAGGCATTGGCGGCGTGTCCGGAGCTGCGCGAGCTGGTCTTCCTCCCCGATGCCGGCCTGGCCGGGCTGAGCGCCGGCGAGCCCGGCAACGAGTCGGAGCGCACGTACGCCGAGCTGCTCAAGCGGGCTGACGACGTCGCACATTCCGCCCTGAAAGCGCGCATGGCGGACCTGGATGCGCACGATCCCATCAACCTGCAGTACACCTCGGGCACCACGGGTTTCCCCAAGGGCGCCACGCTGACGCACCACAACATCCTGAACAACGGCTACTCGATCGGCGAGCAGCTGGGGTATACCGAACACGACCGCGTGGTCATCCCGGTGCCGTTCTATCACTGCTTCGGCATGGTGATCGGAAACTTGGCGGCCCTCAGCCACGGCGCCGCCACCATCATCCCCGGCCGGGCGTTCTCGCCGGCCGCCGCACTGGAGGCCGTGCAGGACTTCGGCGGGACCTCGCTGTACGGTGTGCCGACCATGTTCATCGCCGAGCTCGCGCTGCCGGACTTCGCCTCCTACGACCTCTCGACACTGCGCACGGGTGTCATGGCCGGATCGCTGTGCCCGATCGAGGTGATGAACCGGGTCATCGGCGAGATGAACATGAACGACGTCGCCATTTGCTACGGAATGACCGAGACTTCGCCGGTGTCCACCATGACCCGGAGCGTGGACACCATGGCCCAGCGGACGGAGACTGTCGGCCGGAGCATGCCCAACTTGGAGAGCCGGATCGTGGACCCGGTGACCGGGGATGAGCTGGAACGCGGCGGGATCGGCGAACTCTGCACGCGCGGCTACGCCGTGATGCGGGGGTACTGGGACCAGCCGGACAAGACCGCCGAGGCGATCGACGACGAGGGCTGGATGCACACCGGGGACCTCGCCCGGATGGACGATGGCGGCTACATCGTGATCGAGGGCCGGATCAAGGACATGGTGATCCGCGGCGGCGAGAACATCTATCCGCGGGAGATCGAGGAATTCCTCTACACCCACCCGGACATCCAGGACGTGCAGGTGATCGGCGTCCCGGACGCCAAGTACGGCGAGGAACTGATGGCCTGCGTGATCCTCAAACCCGGAGCCGCGCCGCTGGACGCCGCCGGCCTGGCCGAGTTCTGCCGCGGCAAGCTGGCGCACTACAAGATCCCGCGCTACGTGGACGTCCGCGAAAGCTTCCCGATGACCGTCTCCGGCAAGATCCGCAAGGTGGACATGCGCCAGGAGGCCGCGGCCCGGCTGGGCCTCTAAACACCGACGCCTGACAGCAACGCGGGTCAGTGGCGGCGGTGGTCCTGGATGGTCATGCGCGGGCCGAAGGTCGGTTTCCGGAAGCCGCTCAGGCCGATCATCCGGACCACCCGCTGCCGGTGCCCTGCCCAGGGGGCCAGCAGGGAGAGCATGCCGGCGTCGTCGGTCCGGCGGCCGGTCAGCGCCGCGCCCACGTAGGCCGCAAGGTGGTAATCGCCCACGGCGATCGAGTCCGGGCAGCCGTGCGTGCGTTGGACCACCTCCGCCGCCGTCCACACCCCGATCCCGGGAAGGGTCTGCAGCTTGGCCCCGGCCTCCACGGCGGGGAGGGCGGCGAGCCGTTCGAGCGCGACGGCGGACCGCAGGGCCCGCATGACGGTTGCCGAGCGCTGCGGGCCCACGCCGGCCTGGTGCCATTCCCAGGACGGAATGTGCAGCCACTGCGCGGCCGTCGGCTGGACCAGCAGATTGGCGGGAGCGACCGTGCCGGCCCCCGGCGCCGGCGTCCCGAAGCGGTACATCAGGTAACGGTAGCCGCGGCGGGCCTCGATGACGGTGACCTTCTGCTCTAGGATGGTCGGCACCAGTGAGTCGATGATCCGGCCGGTGGCGGGCAGGCGCAGCGCGAGGTTCCGGCGTCGGGCTTCCACCACCATCCGCGGGAGCGTGGCATGGAACGCGGGCTCATCGAACCCGGACCAGTCGTCCTCGCTGCCGAGCATGCGCGGGACGGAATCGATAGCGTCCACCGCCCCGGGCCCCCAGGCCTGTGCGTCCACTGCCGGGTCCGCCCGCGGCCCCGCCGTCGCAAGGCGCAAAGTGGCCGGGCCGTACGGTGTTGTAAACGCGAGCCAGACCCCGTCCGGGGCGGTGCGGATGGCCGGGTCGCCGTGGCCGCGCAGGAGCGGGCCGATGGTCTGCATCAGGTCGAACGGACCACCCGGGTGCCACCGCAGTGAGGCGTCCGCCGCGGCGGCAAGGCCTGCGGGCACGTCGGCAACGGTCATTCAAACATGTTCCCACGGCCCCCTGACGGCGGCCGCATCAGCCGGCGCGGAGCCTGGGCCGTAGGGCCCTTAACCTCCAAGGCTGCGGGGGCTAGACTCCGGCTGGGGCGTGGCGCGCCGGCGCCCGGATCGTGGCCCGAATCCTTGTTCTTGGGAGAGTGTGATGGCTGGTGGAGTTGTACATTTTGAAATCCCCGCAGACGACGAGAGCCGCGCACGGGAGTTCTACAGTTCGGCGTTTGGCTGGGAGGTCAGCGTCATGCCGGAGATGAGTTATTCCATGATCAAGACGACGCCGACGGATGCGACGGGCATGCCCTCCGTTGCGGGCTCCATCAACGGCGGCATGTTCCACCGCGAGGGGGACCTCACGTCCCCGGTGGTCACCGTGGATGTCGATGACATTGATGCGGCGCTGGAGAAGATCAACTCCTTGGGCGGCAGCACGGTCCTGGCGCGGCAGGAGGTCGGCACCATGGGCTGGGCCGCCTACTTCAGGGACACTGAAGGCAATGTGGTCGGTCTCTGGCAGAGCGCGCCGCGTGAGGGTGGCGCCGGCGCATCGGCGGATGACATCGGCGCCTGAGGTATTCATGCCGCCGCCTGACGCCGGCGCCTGACGCCGGCGGCCGGCGTGCTCCCCCTTCCGCGCACCAGGAATCAGTGCATCCCCGTGGTGAGCCACAGTGCCACCACCGCCAGCGGGACGGTGAGGACAACGGCGACTACGCCGGCCAAGGCGAAGCCTCCCCAGCGGATCTCCACGTTGAGGGCGCGGAGCCGTTCGTGCCACAGAAGCGTGGCCAGGGACGCCCACGGGGTCACCAGCGGGCCCAGGTTCACGCCGATCAGCAGGGCGGCCAGCCGGGCCGGGGAGCCGGCCACCGGTTCCAGGGCCAGATAGGCCGGCAGGTTGTTGACGGCGTTGGCTGCCCCGGCGCCCAGGCCGGCCAGCTGAAGGAGCGCCGGAAGACTCTCGCCCGTGCCGGCGATCCCGGACAGGAACCCGGTGAGGCCATTGGCGTGCAGGGCCTCCACCACCATGAACAGCCCGGATGTGAGCATGAGCGGGCGCCACGGAATCATGGACCATCGCAGAACGGAGCGCCGCCGCCAGAGGAACAGCAGGAGCAGGGCCGCGGCCGCCGCGATCGCGGGGATCTGCACCGGAACTCCGGAGACCAGCGCGGGCAGCAGGACCACCATGACGCCGGATGCCGCGTACAGCAGCACCCGGTCCCGCACCTTATGGACCGGCTGCGGTCCGTACTTGCCGCGCAGATCCTTCCGGAACGCCAACCACAGGAGCACCAGCGGCACCAGGATCCCCACCAGAGCGGGCGCCCACACCAGGGCGGCGAACGCGGCGGGGCTGAGCTTGAGCCGGTCCTGTGCCAGCAGGTTGGTCAGGTTGGAGACCGGCAGCAGCAGCGAGGCCGTGTTCGCCAGCCACACCGTGGTCAGCGCGAACGGCAGCGGCGGGATGCGGGCGTGAATGGCCAGCAGCACCACGACGGGAGTCACCAGGACCGCCGTCGTATCCAGTGACAGGAACACCGTGGAAACGGTGGCGAGGGCGATCACGAGGAACCACAGGAGCAGGACCCGGCCGCGGCCCAGGGCGGCCAGCCGCTCGGTGACCACCCGGAAGAGCC
The DNA here is from genome assembly GCF_052115605.1 of Arthrobacter sp. 2MCAF15. NCBI lineage: Bacteria > Bacillati > Actinomycetota > Actinomycetes > Micrococcales > Micrococcaceae > Arthrobacter > Arthrobacter sp. 2MCAF15. Next base: position 114,066 of record NZ_JBFRGZ010000002.1, read on the forward strand.
CGGCCTCATCCACGAGCTCGGTGACCAGGGACATCGCCACCACGAACGCCAGCACCGGCGCTGTCCGTGCCGCGAGTTCCTGGAAAGCCGGCACGGGCAGGAGCCCGGTCGCCAAGGCCACGCATCCGGCCAGCAGCATGCCCCCGGGCAGCGCATAACTCTTGAGCTTCTTCAGCCGGGCGATCCACTTCACCGGCTAATCCTCGCACCCGCCGGAGCGGAACGAGGAGCCGTGGCCCCGCCGACATGGCTGACGCGCCGGAGACGGTAACTTAGTACCCATGAAGTACGCCCAGTCCATCCTGGACCTCATCGGCCATACGCCGCTCGTCAAACTCAACCACGTGACCGACGGCATCGCAGCCACCGTCCTCGTGAAACTCGAATACCTGAACCCCGGCGGTTCGATCAAGGACCGCATTGCGGCAAAGATGATCGAGGAGGCCGAACGGACGGGCAAGCTCCTGCCCGGCGGCACGATCGTGGAACCGACCTCGGGCAACACCGGCGTGGGCCTGGCGCTCGTGGCGCAGCAGAAGGGCTACCGCTGCATCTTCGTGGTGCCGGACAAGGTCGGCGAGGACAAGCGGGCCGTGCTCCAGGCCTACGGCGCAGAAGTGGTGGTCACCCCCACCGCCGTCCCGCCGGACAGCCCGCAAAGCTACTACGGCGTCTCCGACCGGCTCGTCACCGAGATCCCGGGCGCGTACAAGCCGGACCAGTTCTCCAACCCTGCGGCCCCGGCGAGCCACTACGAATCCACCGGTCCGGAGATCTGGAACGACACCGACGGGCTCATCACGCACTGCGTGATCGGCGCCGGGACCGGCGGCACGATCACCGGCACCGGCCGGTTCCTCAAGGAAGTTTCCGCCAAGCGGCCCGGGGCCGAGGGCGGCGTCGTGAAGATCATCGGCGCGGACCCCGCGGGCTCGGTGTACTCCGGCGGGACGGGCCGTCCCTACTTTGTCGAGGGCGTCGGCGAGGACATGTGGCCGGCCAACTATGACAAGTCCGTCCCGGACGACGTCATTGCCGTCAGCGACGCCGATTCCTTCGCGATGACGCGCCGGCTGGCCCGCGAAGAAGGCCTGCTGGTGGGCGGGTCCTCGGGCATGGCCGTCGTGGCCGCACTGGAGGTCGCCAAAGACCTCCCGGCGGACGCCGTCGTCGTGGTCATCCTGCCGGACTCCGGCCGCGGCTACCTCGCCAAGATCTTCAACGACCAGTGGATGCGCTCCTACGGCTTCCTGGCCAGCGGGGACGAGGCGTCGGTGGGGGAGGTCCTCAAGGCCAAGACCGGTGAACTCCCGGACCTCGTGCACATCCACCCCAACGAGTCCGTCCGCGATGTCATCAACATCATGAACGAGTACGGCGTCTCGCACATCCCCGTCCTGTCCCAGGAACCGCCCGTGGTCATGGGCGAGGTGCTTGGCGCCGTGGACGAACGCACCCTCACGGCCAAGCTCTTCCGCGGCGAGGCCAAGCTCTCGGACAAGATCTCCGAACACATGGAGGCCCGCCTCCCCGTGATCGGCTCGCTCGAATCGATCTCGACCGCCCGCGAACTCCTCTCCGAGACCGACACCCTCATGGTGACCTTTGTCGGCGCTCCGGTGGGGATCCTGACCCGCCACGACCTCCTCGCCTACCTCAGCAACTGACCAGTTCAAGGAGTCCCATGTCCCAGCCAGAAAACTCTTCCTCGTCCAGCCAGGGGTTCAACACCCGCGCCATCCACGCCGGCCAGGCCTTTGAGCCCCGCACCGGCGCGGTGGTGCCGCCCGTGCACTTCTCCTCGACCTATGCCCAGGACGGCATCGGCGGGCTGCGCGCCGGGTACGAATACGGCCGGGGCACCAACCCCACGCGCGACTCGCTCCAGGAGCAGCTGGCAGCCCTGGAAGGCGGGACCGCCGCGTTCTCCTTCGGCTCCGGCCTGGCCGCCGAGGACTCCATGATCCGCGCCCTCACCCGCCCCGGGGACCACATTGTGCTCGGCAACGACGCCTACGGCGGAACGTACCGGCTCATCAGCCGGGTCCTGGGGGAGTGGGGCATCGGCAACACCCCGGTGGACATGTCCGACCTCGACGCCGTCGCGGCAGCCGTCGCGGCAGGCGGCGCGTCCGACGGCGGCGGCAAGACCCGCCTCGTGTGGGTCGAGACGCCGTCGAACCCGATGATGAAGATCACCGACATCGAGGCACTCGCCAAGGTGGCACACGACGCCGGTGCGCTCCTGGTGGTGGACAACACCTTCGCCTCGCCGTACCTGCAGACCCCGCTGGCACTCGGCGCCGACATCGTGGTGCACTCCACAACCAAGTACATCGGCGRCCACTCCGACGTCGTCGGCGGCGCGATCGTCGTCAACGACCCGGAGCTGGCGGAGAAGATCGGCTTCGTCCAGTTCGCCGTCGGCGCCGTGTCCGGGCCGATGGACGCCTTCCTGACCACCCGTGGCCTGAAGACCCTCGGCGTGCGCATGGACCGGCACAGCGACAACGCCCAGGCCGTGGCCGAATGGCTGCTGGAGCGCCCCGAGGTCGAGGCCGTGCTGTACCCGGGCCTGCCTTCCCACCCGGGCCATGAGCTGGCCAAGAAGCAGATGAAGAAGTTCGGCGGCATGATCTCCGTGCAGTTCAAGGGCGGCGAGGCCGCGGCGCGCAAGGTGGCCGAATCGACCTCCGTCTTCACGCTGGCCGAGTCCCTCGGCGGGATCGAATCGTTGATGAACTACCCCTCGGAAATGACGCACGCCTCGGTCAAGGGCACCGAACTGGCGGTCCCGGTCAACCTGATCCGGCTCTCCTGCGGCATCGAGGACGTGGAGGACCTGATCGCGGACCTCGACGCCGCGATCTCCTCCCTGGATGCCGGCAGCTAAGCGGCAGCCAGCTTTACCCGGCGCAGGCGTCATCTGCGCTGCATTCATTCGGCCACCCTAGCTTTCTCTAAGAGAGTCAGCTAGGGTGGCCGCATGGCACTCCGATCCGACTGGTCCCAACGGACCTGCAGCATGGCCCGCGGCCTCGACATCCTGGGCGATCCCTGGAGCATGCTCGTCCTGCGCGAGGTGTTCTTCGGCAACGGCCGCTTCGACGCCATGAAACAAAGGCTGGGGGCGGCCGATTCCGTGCTCACCAAACGGCTCGCCGGGCTCCTGGACGCCGGTCTCCTCACCCGGCGGCCCTACGACGACGGCGGCCGCACCCGCCAGGAATACGTCCTCACCGCCAAAGGCGAGGATGCCCTCCCGGTGCTCAACGCCGTCGTGATCTGGGCCGAAAAGCACCTCCCGGCTCCGTCCGGGCAGGCGCACATGTTCGTCATTCACAGCGGCTGCGGGGAACGGACCTCCTCGGCCGACACCTGCACGGCCTGCGGGGAACCACTGACCGCTTCGAACACGAGCTGGCACAGCCTGTCCCGCACCGCGGACCCCGTGCCCCTGGCCTCGGCCGGCACGGAAGCCCCTGCCCACCCCCAGAACGGAACCGCCGCATGAGCGCCCTCAAAACCACCATGACCCCCGCGCCCGTCCGCCGCCGGATCCACCCGGCATGGATCGTCGCCGCCGTGGCGTTCCTCGCGCTGGTCGGCGCTGCCGGGTTCCGCGCCGCGCCGGGCGTAATGATGGTGCCGCTGCAGAACGAGTTCGGCTGGTCCACCACCGTGCTCTCCGCCGCGGTCAGCATCAACCTCGTGCTTTTCGGGCTCACGGCGCCGTTCGCGGCAGCCCTCATGGAACGCTTCGGCATCCGCGCCGTCACGGCCGTGGCCCTCGTGCTGATCGGCGCGGGCAGCGCCCTGACGGTCTTCGTGACCCAGTCCTGGCAGATCCTGCTGACCTGGGGCCTGCTGATCGGGCTCGGCACCGGATCCATGGCGCTGGTCTTCGCCGCCACGGTCGCCAACACGTGGTTCGCAAAGAGCCGGGGCCTGGTGATCGGCATCCTCACCGCCGGCAGCGCCGCCGGGCAGCTCGTGTTCCTGCCGTTCATCGCCGTCCTGGCCCAGGACGCGGGCTGGCGGCAGGCCTCGCTCCTCATCGCCGCCGGCGCCCTGGCCGTGGTGCCGCTGGTGCTGATATTCCTGAAGAACTCACCGGCCGACGTCGGCGTGCTGCCGTACGGGGCGACGCCGCCGGCCACGGAAACGGTCACGGAAGCGGCCCCCGGGGCGGACGCCGGGACAGCGGCCACCGGGCCCGCAACAACCGGGCCCGCAACGGCGGAGCCGCGCCGGAATGCTGCCGTCCGGGCCCTGCAGGTCCTCAAGCGGGCCAGCAAGGTCCGTACCTTCTGGGCCCTCGTGGCCGGTTTCGCGATCTGCGGCGCCACGACCAACGGGCTGATCGGCACGCACTTCATCCCCTCCGCCCATGACCACGGCATGCCGGAAACCACCGCGGCGGGCCTGCTCGCCGTCGTCGGCCTGTTCGACATCGTCGGCACCATCGCCTCCGGCTGGCTGACGGACCGCTTCAACCCGCGGATCCTGCTCGCCGTCTACTACCAGTTCCGCGGGATCGGGCTGCTGGTCCTGCCGCTGCTGCTCAGCGCCACCGTCCAGCCCAGCATGATCGTGTTCGTGGTCATCTACGGCCTGGACTGGGTGGCCACGGTGCCGCCGACCGCCGCGATCTGCCGTCAGGTGTTCGGCGCCGACGGGTCCGTCGTGTTTGGCTGGGTCTTCGCGGCCCACCAGCTCGGCGCGGCCGCCGCGGCCCTGGCGGCCGGGGCTGTCCGCGATGCCACCGGCCAGTACACCTACGCCTGGTTTGCTGCCGCCGCCATGTGTACCATCGCCGCCGTCATCAGCGCCACGATCCGCAAAGACGCCCGGAAGCCGGAGTCCATCCCGGTCCCGGCGTAGCTGTTCGGTAGACTGACCCGACAGCGAGGGCGCGTTTCCGCCGCCCCGGACGGAACCGACCAAACGGCCAGCGTCTCACCAGCAGCCCGATTGGGGAATTCATGTCAGTGCTCGATTCCGACCGCAGCCCGGCGCGCCCGTCACCCCTCCCGCAGCTGATCCGGCTCTCCGCACTCCTGGCTATCGCCGGAGTAGGCTACTTCCTCTGGGTCTCGCTCGGCGTCTGGGCCAAGCAGGGCCTGGACTTCAGCGTCTACTGGTACGGCGGGAAGATCCTCAACGACGCCGGCGCGGCGCAGTCCCAGCTGTACGCGGGAAATGTCGACTGGGCCGGCGGGCCAAAGCTGATGTTCACCTACCCGCCGTTCGCCGCCATGGTCTTTGGCCTGTTGGCGCGGCTGCCCCAGGCGGCGGCGCTGACCCTGTTCAACGCGGCCGGCGCCGGCGTGGCGGTCCTGACCACGGTCCGCGCGGTCCGGTACTGGAACGCCAAGACCAGTTGGCGCGCCACCTTCCGGGCTCCCGGCAACGTCTGGGCCGCCGCCGTCCTGGTTCTGGCGGTGCTCAACCTCGGCCCGTGGCGCGAGACCCTCGTGTTTGGCCAAATCAACGCCCTGCTGATGGGCCTGATCGCAGTGGACCTGCTGGCCCGCAACCCGCGCTGGACCCGCGGATTCCCCGGCAGCGGCTTCCTGGTGGGCGTTGCGGCCGGCATCAAGCTGACGCCACTGGTGTTCGGACTGTACTTCCTGGTCCGCAAGGACTGGCGTGGACTGGGCAACATGGCTGCCGGCTTCACCGCCACCGTGGTGGTCGGCTGGCTGCTGCGCCCCGCCGAATCCCTGCAGTTCTGGCTCGAGATGCTGCCGGACACCTCCCGGATGGGGGGAGCCGGCTATGTGGACAACCTGTCGCTGAAGGGCGCCCTGCTGCACTTCGGCGTCCCGGAGGCGCACGTCACCGTGCCGTGGCTGGTGCTGAGCCTGGCGGTGGTGGCCCTGGGCGCCGGCGTAATCAAGGCCGCCAGCGATCAGGGCGCGCGCGTGGTCGCGGTGTCGGCGACGGCGCTCACCATGCTGTTGATCAGCCCGGTCTCCTGGTCCCACCACTGGGTGTGGGTCGCGGCCGTCTTCCCGGCCTTCGCCTGGACCTTGCGGGAAGCCCCGCGGCGCTATACCGGGATGCGCTGGACCATGGGCGCCGTGCTGGGCATCTCGATCCTGGTGTTCCTGTTCTCGCCGAAGACCATCGGCACGGCCCTGGGCGCGGAAAACCTCGATATCCAGACGCCCGGCCTGTGGATCATGGCCTCCAGCGCCGGCGTCTTCTGCGCCCTGGCCCTGCTGGCGTGCTGGCTGGTGGCCCTGCGGCGGGACTCGCTGGCGCCGGGGCTCGACCTCACGTCCGGGCCGGTAGCCGCACAGGACGCCCGGGCCGCCGTCTCCGCTGCCTCTTCGTAGGCGGCTCTTCCTAGGCGCCCCTTCCCGGGTGCGGCTTCTCAGATGCCGTGACGGCCGCCACCGCTAGGCTGGTCGGCATGACTTCCTCAACTCCGCGCAAAACCGCCCTCGTCACAGGTGTCGGCCGGCTCGCCGGAATCGGCGCCGGCATCGCGCGCCGCCTCGCCGCCGACGGCTGGGACCTCGTCCTGACGTACTGGCAGGACTACGACGCGAGGATGCCGTGGGGAGTCCAGCCCGACGACGTCGAACGCCTCACCGCCGAGCTGCAGGCGATCGGCGCCGCCGTCGTGGCCCTGCCGGCGGATTTCGAAGATCCGCAGGCCGTGGACCGGCTGATGGCCGCCGCCGCGGCGGAAGCCGGAACCCTGCAGGGCCTGGTGCTCAGCCATTGCGAATCCGTGGACTCCGGCATCCTGGACACGTCCCTGGCGAGCTTCGACCGGCACTTCGCGGTCAACACCCGTGCCAGCTGGCAGCTGATTGCCGCCTTCGCCCGGCAGGCCGGTCCCGACGGCGGGGCCATCGTGGCCCTCACCAGTGACCACACCGCGTTCAACCTGCCCTACGGGGCATCCAAGGGCGCCCTGGACCGGATTGTGATTGCCGCGGCCCGGGAACTTGGCCCGCTCGGGATCAGCTCCAACGTCCTGAACCCCGGACCGGTGGATACCGGCTGGATGGACGGGCCGCTCCTTGACGATCTGGCCCGTCGGCACCCCGGCGGCCGGCTGGGCACTCCGGCGGACGTGTCCGGCACGGTCGCGTTCCTGCTCTCGCCCGAGGGCCGCTGGATGTCCGGGCAGCTGGTCAAGGCCGACGGCGGCTTCTCCGCCTGAGCCGGAACTTCCACCCGGAACTTCGTCGAGAAGGCACATCACGGCAGTGTTGGCGGCAAACACTGCCGCGACGTGACATCTCGCGCCCCTACCGGAAGGCGGGGAGTCCCGTGATGTGCTGGCCCAGGATCAGGGTGTGGACCTCGTCGGTGCCCTCGTAGGTCCGGACGGATTCCAGGTTGGCGGYGTGCCGCAGCGGGGAGTAGTCCAGCGTGATGCCGTTGCCGCCCAGGATGGTGCGGGCCTCCCGGGCAATGCCGATCGCCTCCCGCACGTTGTTGAGCTTGCCGAGCGAGATCTGCTCCGGGCGCAGCCTGCCGGCGTCTTTGAGCCGGCCCAGGTGCAGCGCCAGCAGGGTGCCCTTCTGGATTTCCAGGAGCATGTTCACGAGTTTCTCCTGCGTCAGCTGGTATCCGGCCAGCGGCTTGCCGAACTGCAGCCGTTCCTGGGCATAGGCCAGGGCAGCCTCGTAGGAATCCCGGGCGGCGCCCATCGCGCCCCAGGCGATCCCGTAGCGGGCCTCGTTGAGGCAGGAGAAGGGTCCGCGCAGCCCCTGAGCCGCGGGCAGCAGCGCCTCCGGGCCCAGCCGGACGGCGTCGAACGTGATATCGCACTGGATCGAGGCGCGCATTGAGAGCTTCTGCCTGATCGGCGTCGCGGTGACCCCCGCGGTGCCGGCCGGGACCAGGAATCCGCGCACGCCGTCCTCGGTCATGGCCCACACCACCAGCACATCCGCCACGGACGCGAGCCCGATCCAGCGTTTGGCGCCGTCCAGGATCCAGCCGGCGTTGGCGCCCCTCCCGTCGGGGCGGGCGAAGGTTTTCATGGACGCCGGATCGGATCCGGCGGTCGGCTCGGTCAGCGCGAACGCGCCGATCAGCTCGCCGGCGGCCATCCGGGGGAGCCACTCCTGCTTCTGGTCCTCGGAGCCCCACTTGTGGATGGCCGTCATGGCGAGGGAACCCTGCACGGAGACAAACGTGCGGACGCCCGAATCGCCGGCCTCCAGTTCCATGGCGGCGAGGCCATATTCGACGGCGGAGCGGCCGGGGCACCCGTAGCCCTCCAAGTGCATGCCGAGCACGCCGAGCTCGCCAAGTTCCGGGGCGAGGTCCAGGGGGAACACGGCGTCCTCGTACCAGCCGGCGATCCCGGGCCTGATCCGCTGGTTGGTGAAGTCGCGGACGCGCTCGCGCACAGCCAGCTCCTCCGCGCTCAGCAGCGAATCGATCGCCAGGACATCGGAAACGTCGGAAATATCGGACAGGCCGGCCTCATTGCTCATGCCAGCATCCTACGGCGGCACCGCAGTGCCGCGCCCGTGCCGGGCGCGGTGCAGGGCCCCGTGGCCGCCCTGCGCAGGGTGGCCGCGCCTGGTCCGGTGCCCGGCGGGCGGCAGGCCTACACTGGTGCCATGGAAACCGCATCTGTCCTTGCTGTCTGCAGGGTTCACCAGCTGCTCGAGGATCCCGGCAGCGTCGGGGTCACTGCGATCGACAAGCGCGCCGTGGACGGACCGGTCCGGGTCCACAAACTCGGCCTGCGCGGTGATGTCCAGGCCAGCAGGATCGACCACGGCGGCGAGGACCAGGCCCTCTACGCGTATTCGCAGGACGACGCCGACTACTGGGCCGGTGAGCTCGGGCGGGACATGCCGCCGGGCATCTTCGGCGAAAATCTGCGAATCACTGGCCTCAACGCCTCCACCGCCGTGATCGGCGAACGCTGGAAGATCGGACTGGACGTGGAGGTCGAAGTCACCTCCCCGCGGGTGCCGTGCGCCACGTTCCAGCGGCGGATGGGGGAGCCGCACTGGGTCAAGAGGTTCACCGAGGCGGGCAGGGTGGGCACCTACCTCCGGGTGGTCCGGACCGGCAGCATCGAGGCCGGCGACCACATCCACCGGCTCTTTGTCCCCGCCCACGGCGTGACGATTGCGAAGTGGTTCACTGATCCCTCGCTGGAGGACATAGAGGCCCTGCGCGACGCCGACGCCGACGGCCAGATCCGCCTCCAGCCCGAGTACCACCAGCGATTCGAGCAGCTGGAGCGCCGCCTCGGCGTCTAGCCGTACGGCGTCGGAATGCACCGTCCGGTGCGCCGGTGTGCGCAAGCTCACCGGCCGCCGTCGGCCTCTCAACTACCACTGTTCTGTTCCATGCCCTACACTTGAAATATCCCCCACTCCGGAAATCCCTTATTCCTGCCCAATTCTTGAGGCAGGACTGGTAAGTGTTGGGGCCCGCAAATGTGATGCGGGCATTTTCATAGGGAGAGCCGGCAAAAGAAAACGCTGTACAGACTGCTGGGATAGCAGCCAAGAGATGCAGCGGGAAGTCCTGCCACGGGATTGCGAAAGCGCCGGACTTCTGTGACCCGCCGGTCAACCGTACGCCCGGCATTTCGTGTCACGCGTACTGCGGCTCCGCTCACCTCGGGTTGTGCCGCTTGGCCCCTATGGATGAGGAAAATTCACCTATGCCCGAAAATCAGAACAACTCCGTCGACACCGAGCTCACCACCGAGAACAGCCAGGCCGACGTCGAGACTTCTGAAACGGCTGCCCCCGCAGCCGGCTCCGCCCCGGAATTCACCGAGGCTCCTGCGGACTTCGTAGCACCGGCGGCTGTTGAAGCCGCTGCCGAGGCTGCCCCGCAGGCCGACACCAAGACCGAGGCGACTTCCGCCCCGGCCAAGAACGACGACGCCGAGGAAGAAGGCGTGAAGTTCGCCGATCTCGGCATCGACGGCCGTGTCCTCGCCGCACTGCAGGACGTCGGCTACGAGAAGCCGTCCCCGATCCAGGCAGCAACCATCCCGCTGCTGCTCGAAGGCCGCGACGTCGTGGGCCTGGCCCAGACGGGCACCGGTAAGACTGCAGCATTCGCAGTACCGGCGCTGTCCCGCCTGGCCGAGCTCCACGACCTCAACGGCCCGTCCCGCAAGACCCAGGCCCTGGTTCTCGCCCCGACCCGCGAGCTCGCGCTCCAGGTTGCCGAGGCCTTCACCTCCTACGCCAAGCACATTGACGACTTCACGGTCCTCCCGGTGTACGGCGGCTCCGCCTACGGCCCGCAGCTCGCAGGCCTGCGCCGCGGCGCCCAGGTTGTTGTCGGTACCCCCGGCCGTGTGATCGACCACATCGCCAAGGGTTCCCTGGACCTCTCCGAACTGCAGTACCTGGTGCTGGACGAGGCCGACGAAATGCTCCGCATGGGCTTCGCCGAAGACGTGGAGCAGATCTTCCAGCAGACCCCGTCGGACCGCCAGGTCGCGCTGTTCTCGGCCACCATGCCGAGCCAGATCCGCCGCATGTCCAAGCAGTACCTGAACAACCCGGCCGAGATCTCGGTGAAGTCCAAGACCACCACCGGCGCCAACACCCGCCAGCGGTACCTGCAGGTCATGGGCCCGCACAAGCTGGACGCGCTGACCCGCATCCTCGAGGTTGAAGAGTTCGACGGCGTCATCGCCTTCGTGCGCACGAAGATGGCTACCGAGGACCTGGCTGACAAGCTGAAGTCCCGCGGCTTCCAGGCCGCCGCCATCAACGGTGACATCCCGCAGCAGCAGCGCGAACGCACTGTCGATGCACTGAAGGAAGGCCGCATCGATATCCTCGTGGCCACCGACGTCGCGGCCCGCGGCCTGGACGTTGAGCGCATCAGCCACGTGGTGAACTACGACATCCCGCACGACACCGAGTCCTACGTGCACCGCATCGGCCGCACCGGCCGTGCAGGCCGTTCCGGCGACGCGATCCTGTTCATGACGCCGCGGGAGAAGTACCTGCTGCGTTCCATCGAGAAGGCGACCCGCCAGCCGGTGGAGCAGATGCACCTGCCCACGGCCGAGACCGTCAACACGCTGCGCCTGGGCAAGTTCGCCGAGCGCATCACCGAGACCCTCGAGTCCGAGGACGTCGCCGCGTTCCGCGACCTCATCTCCTCCTACGAGGAAGAGCACAACGTCCCGGCCTCGGAGATCGCCGCAGCACTGGCCGTCATGGCCCAGGGCGGACAGCCGCTCCTGGTCAAGGAACTGCCGGCCGCGCCCGAATTCCAGAAGCGCGAGCGCTCCAAGGACGGCTTCGGCTCACGCGGCCCGACCCGCACCCTGACCGAGGGCAACGCCACCTACCGGATCGCCGTCGGACGCCGCCAGCGCGTCATGCCGGGTTCGATCGTTGGCGCCATCGCCAACGAAGGCGGCATCTCCTCGGCCCAGATCGGCGGCATCGACATCCGCTCGGACCACTCCCTCGTGGAGCTCCCGGCGGACCTGAGCCCCGATCAGCTGAAGGCCCTGTCCCGCACCCGGATCGGCGGCGAGCTGATCCACCTCGAGCTCGACAACGGCCGCAAGCCTTCGGGCGAGCGCGGCGCGTACCAGGGCAACCGCGGCGGCGACCGCGGTGGGGACCGTGGCGGCTACTCCGGCGGCAGCGGCAACTTCAAGGGCAACGGCGGCTTCAAGCGCGAATTCCGCAAGGGCGACGGCGAGCGGTCTTCCGCTGACCGTGGCGGCCGCTCCTTCAGCGAGCGCTCCGAGCAGCGGAGCTTCGGCGCGGACACCCGCAAGCCGCGCCACGAAGGCGGCTTCAAGCCCCGCAACAAGTGGTAACCACTAGCATTTCCTGAGAACGGGCCGGCTCTTGAGCCGGCCCGTTCTTGCTTAACCATTTCGCCCGCGTGTTCCCTTCGTCACAGCGGCGGCGGGCGGGCCTCCCCAGGGAGCCTGTTTTGGCATCCCGGACCCTGCTGGGAGCCCGGATTTGCGCTGCTTTTGGCGGGTCCGGCGTCGTCCGGCCACCGATTTGTTGGTGGGCGAATCTTCCGGTAGAGTATTTACTCGTTGCCCCCCTAGCTCAGTGGTAGAGCGCGTTCTTGGTAAGAACGAGGTCACCGGATCGATTCCGGTGGGGGGCTCTGAATGAGGGCCTGTGTCAAGGCGGTTTTTGACCGGCTTAGCGCAGGTTTTCCTCATTTATGGCGGTGTAGCTCAGTTGGTTAGAGCGCACGACTCATAATCGTGAGGTCGGGAGATCGAGCCTCCCCACCGCTACAGGCAAGACCCCCGGAATCCGCAAGGTTCCGGGGGTCTTTCTGTTTCTCCCCTCATCTGGATTCCCATCCACCGGACCACCCGTTGCCCTGTCACTTATGGTCCTCATCGAGGCCTGATGGCAACCAAGAGTGATAGCGCAACCGGGTGCGGGGCGCGCTGCAGGTACGGCCCGTGACAAGCGGCCCGTTTCGCCGTAGTTTTGCCTCACCTGACAGATGGGGATATCAGTGGACTTCTTGGGCACCATCATGGCCCCCTTCAAGTGGCTGGTCTCGGCCATCATGGTGGGCTTCCACGACGGGCTCAGCGCCCTCGGCATGCCGCCGGCCAGCGGCTGGACCTGGACCCTGTCCATCATCGGGCTCGTGCTGGTGATCCGAGCCGCCCTGATCCCGGTTTACCTGAAGCAGGTCAACGCCCAGCATCGCATGGGGCTCCTGCAGCCGGACCTGAAGAAGCTCCAGGACAAATACCGGGGCAAGACCGATCCGCTGTCCCGGCAGGCCATGGCCCAGGAACAGATGGCGCTGTACAAGGCACACGGCACCAACCCGTTCTCGGCCTGCCTGCCCCTGCTGATCCAGACACCCTTCTTCTTCGCCCTGTTCCAGGTGCTCTCCGGCATCAGCGCGGCGGCCGGCCAGGACCAGGGCGTCGGCGCCATGAGCGCCGAACAGGTCCGGCAGTTCGACGAGTCCACCATTTTCGGCGCTCCGCTCTCGGCATCGCTGCTGCACGGCGGCGGCAACCAAACGGCCGTGTGGATCCTGTCCATCACGATGATCCTGGCCATGACGGCCGCACAGTTCATGACGCAGCGGCTCATCATGCAGCGGCAGATCACGGCCATGAACACCTCCGAACAGGCCCTGGCGAACCCTTTCCTGCGCCAGCAGAAGATGATGCTCTACATCCTGCCGGTCGTGTTCGGTGTGGGCGGCATCGTCTTCCCCATCGGCGTCCTGATCTACTGGACCACCACCAACTTCTGGACCCTGGGGCAGCAGTACGTCATCCAGTGGGACAGAATGGGTCCATGACGCGAATCGCAATCATCGGCGGCCACGGCAAGGTGGCTTTGGAACTGTCCAGGATCCTCGCAGCGGACGGGCAGGACGTCACGTCCTTCATCCGCAACCCGGAGCAAGCGGCCGACGTCGCGGCCACTGGAGCCACGCCGTCGCTGCTGGACGTGGAGAACGCCACGACGGCGCAGATCGCCGATGCCCTGCGGAACCACGACGCCGTGGTGTTCTCTGCCGGGGCCGGCGGCGGCAGCCCCGAGCGGACCTACGCCGTGGACCGGGACGCGGCCATCCGTTCGATGGACGCCGCGGCTGAAGCCGGCGTGGGCCGCTACATCATGGTGTCCTACTTCGGCGCGGGCCCCGACCACGGGATCCCCGCGGACAACGGCTTCTTCGCCTACGCCGAGGCCAAAGCCGCGGCGGACGCGTACCTGCGCGGCTCGGGCCTTGACTGGACCATCCTGGGGCCCGGCACACTGACGTCCGGTCCGGGCAACGGGATGATCGACGTCGACCCCGCCGACACGTCGGAGGGCACCGCCACCGCCCGCGCCAACGTCGCCCTGGTGGCGGCCGCTGTCCTCGGCCTGCCCGCCACGATCGGGCGCACCATCGAGTTCCGGGACGGCACACTGCCGCTCGCCGCGGCCCTGCAGCCATAGACCCGGATTCCTAAGCCCAGTCCCGGGGCCCAGATCCCTAAGCCCAGTCCCGCAGCCCAGTCCCGCGGCCCCGGCACCGGGCCGATAGGGTGGTGGGGGCGGTCCGTGCATCCACCCGGGATGCAACAGGTCCGCCTCCGGGGAAAGCAGGCACATGGACCAGTTGGCGCTCATCGTTGGACTCCTGCTTGCCACTGTGGTGGCCGTGGGCCTGGGCGACCGGCTGAGGCTGCCGTACCCGGTGCTGATGCTGCTGCTGGCCGTCGCCCTGACGTTCATCCCGGGCTTCCCGGAGGTCCAGATCGCGCCCGAGCTGATCCTGCCCATCTTCCTGCCGCCGCTGCTCTTCGCCACGGCCCAGCGCAGCTCGTGGGCCGTTTTCCGGGTCCGCTGGCGCACGCTGCTCATGCTCGCAGTCGCGCTCGTGGTGGTCTCCACGGCCGTGGTCGCCGGCGCGGCCTGGCTCATGATTCCGGGCATCGGTATTCCGGCCGCGATCGCCCTGGGCGCCATGGTGGCCCCGCCGGATCCCGTGGCCGTGGACTCGATCGCCAGCCGGGTCCACATGCCACGGCGGCTCATCAACGTGCTCCAGAGCGAAGGCCTCTTCAACGACGCCGCCGCCATCGTCATCTTCCAGGCGGCCGTGGCGGCCGCCGTCGCCGGCACCAAGATCGCCTCCGACGTCGTCCTCCAGTTTGTCCTCGGGGCCGCGATCGCGGTCGTCGTGGGCATCGGCATGGGCTGGCTGACCAGCCTGATCACCCGCCTCGTGAGCTCCATGGTGGCCCGCAGTGCCGTCACCCTGGTGGTGCCGTTTGCCGCCTACATCCTGGCCGAGGAGGTGCACGCCTCCGGGGTGATCGCCGTCGTGGTAACCGCGCTGGAAACACAGCGCCACTCCCGGCCCGAGGACGCCGCCGAGCGAGTCACCCGCACCGCCTTCTGGGACGTCGTGGAGCTGCTGATCACCGGCCTGGCGTTCGGGCTGGTGGGGCTGGAGGTCCGGCAGGTCATCCATGAGGAAGGCACCGGCGTGTTCGGCATGATCGGGACGGCCGCCGTGGTCTGCGTGCTCGTCTTCGCGGCACGTTTTGCCTGGCTGGCCATGATGTCCGGCCTGTCCCGGGCCAGGAAGGACGTCCTGCGCCCTACCTCCGCCAAGGACGTGCTGATCCTTACCTGGTGCGGCATGCGCGGCCTGGCCACCCTGGCACTGGCGCTGGCCCTTCCGCTGACCATCGCGGACGGCACGCCGTTCCCAGCCCGGAGCGAACTGCTGGTGATCGCCTGCGCCGTCCTGCTGGCCACCCTGGTGCTGCCCGGGCTGACGCTGCCGTGGCTGATGCGGGTCCTGAAAGCGTCCGAGGACGGCTCCGAAGAACGCGACGCCGCCCGCGTGCTGGCCCGCCGTGCCCAACAGGCAGCGATTGCCGCGCTCAAGGACAACGAGCTGATGAAGGAACTCCCGGCGGAGAAGGTGGCGCTGGTGAAGGAGAAAATGACCAGGCTGCACGCCGAACTGCTGGACGGGAGCCTGCGGAACGAGAGCCCCGGGGAGAAGCGCCAGCGCGGCCGCGAGCTGGCGATCGCGGTGCAGACGATCGCCCTCGACGCGGCCCGCCAGGAAGTCGTGGCGGCCCGGAACGAGCCGGGCATGGACCCGGAAGTCGCGGACCGGGTGTTGCGGCAGCTGGACCTGCGCACCATGATCATGCCTGAATAGGGACCACGTAGCCGGTAGGCCCGAATTGGGGTCAGACCGGCGCCGGCAGGACCAGCTCCAGGGCATTCGCCTCGACGTAGTCCAGGGCATGCCGGACCGCGCCGGCCGTGACGATTCCGTCGCCCAGGGGCGAGACCGTCACCCGCGGGGGAGTCGCGGTGAAGCGGGGGAGCAGCGCCGTGATGCCTGGCAGGAGCGCCCCGGCGGACTCGGCGACAGCGCCGCCGATCACCACCTGTTCGGGGTTGATCAGGCTCGCGATCGAGGCGATGACGCGGGCCATGCGCTCCGAAATCCGGTCCAGGATTGCGAGGGCCGCTGCGTCGCCGGCCTCCGCATCCGCAAAGACCCGCGGGGCACTGGCAGGTCCGCCCGCGGACGGCCCGCCTTCGGCCGCGGACCACTGCCGCACCAGGGCCGCGATGCCGTCGCTGGAGCCGACGCCCTCCACCATGTCCAGGTAGCCCATCTCGCCGGCGGCGCCGCCGCGGCCGTGCAGGAGGCGCCCGGACTCCATCACCCCCGCGCCGAGGCGTTCGCCGGCTAGCAGCACCACGAGGTCGTCCACTCCCGTTCCGGAGCCGCGCCAGCGCTCACCGAGCGCGGCCAGGTTGGCATCGTTTTCCAGGAGCACGGTCCAGCCGTGCAGCTCCTTGAGCGCGGAGCGGAGCCCGACGTCGAACAGGCTCCAGAACCGCTGGGTCACGAGCACGTTGCCCTCGCGGTCCACGGGGGCGGCGATCCCGGCGCCGACGGCCAGGACCTTGCCCGGGTCCGTGCCCGCGGCGTCCAGGGCCTGGCGGCAGGCGAGATCGATGACGGCGATCCGCTCCTGCGCCGGGATGTCCGCCGCGCGGAAACTCTCGCTGGACCGGCCGATGACAGTGCCGCGGAGGTCGGCGACGGCGGCGGTGGTGGTCGCGGCGCCGATGTCCAGACCCAGCACGACGCCGGCCTCCCGGTTGAAGGCGAAGCGCCGGG
The DNA here is from genome assembly GCF_052115605.1 of Arthrobacter sp. 2MCAF15. NCBI lineage: Bacteria > Bacillati > Actinomycetota > Actinomycetes > Micrococcales > Micrococcaceae > Arthrobacter > Arthrobacter sp. 2MCAF15. Next base: position 130,716 of record NZ_JBFRGZ010000002.1, read on the forward strand.
CAGGGCGGCCCTTGCGCGGACTGGCGGTGTCCGCAACGGGCTGGTCCGGCTCCACGATCCAGCCCCGGCCGATCAGGTCCTCGCAGACGGCAATCACCGAGGCCCGGGTGAGCCCGGTCAGGGCCATCAGCTCGGTTCCGGTGGCGACGTCGGTGTCGCGGACATGGCGCAGCACGGCCTGGGCGTTGACGCGGCGCAGCAGCTGCGGCGTGGCGGCGGCTGCGTGCTGCATCACTTCTTGACCTCTTCTGTCCTGCGGACCCATAATTGTTCAGGCAATATATTTAGCTTGTATCTAAAATACCAGAAGCCCTCCCAGACCCGAAGGAATCTCCTTTGACCAACACCGCCACGCTGGCAACCCTGTCCGGTTCCGACCTCGCCGCCGACCCCAACTGGTGGCGCCAGGCATCGGTGTACCAGATCTACCCGCGGAGCTTTTCCGACTCCAACGCGGACGGCCTGGGCGACGTCAAGGGCATCACGGCCAAGGTCCCGTACCTGAAGGAACTTGGCATCGACGCCGTCTGGCTCTCCCCGTTCTACCCCTCGGCGCTGGCTGACGGCGGCTACGACGTCGACGACTACCGCGACGTGGACCCCAAGCTGGGCACCCTGGCTGACTTCGATGAGATGTCCGCCGCGCTGCACGCCGCCGGCATCAAGCTCATCGCCGACATCGTCCCCAACCACTCCTCGAACCGGCACGCCTGGTTCCAGGAGGCCCTGGCCGCCCCGCGCGGCTCCGCCGCCCGTGAGCGCTACATCTTCCGCGACGGCCTCGGCGATAACGGCGAGATCCCGCCGTCGGATTGGGAGTCCGTCTTCGGCGGCCCGGCCTGGGAGCGCATCACCGAGCCCGACGGCACGCCCGGCCAGTGGTACATGCACATCTTCGCGAAGGAGCAGCCGGACCTGAACTGGGCCAACCGGGAAATCCGCGACGACTTCCTCAAGACGCTCCGCTTCTGGTCCGACCGCGGCGTGGACGGCTTCCGCGTCGACGTCGCGCACGCGCTGACCAAGGACCTCACCGAGCCGCTGATCTCCAAGGTGGAGCTCAGCGCCGCCAACACGGGCACCGACGGATTCCCGGACGGCTCGCACCCGTTCTGGGACCGCGACGAAGTCCACGAGATCTACGCCGAATGGCGCGAGGTGTTCAACGAGTACAACCCGCCGCGCACCGCCGTCGCCGAAGCCTGGGTGCACGCCACCCGCCGCGCCCGCTACGCCAGCCCGGCGGGCCTGGGCCAGGCGTTCAACTTCGATCTCCTGCAGGCCGACTTCAACGCCGTCGAGTTCCGCGAAATCATCACCCGGAACCTCGCCGAGGCCACAGAATCCGGCGCCTCCTCCACCTGGGTCTTCTCCAACCACGACGTCGTCCGCCACGCCACCCGCTACGGCCTGCCCCAGGGCGGCGGCAAGCACGCCAGCGGCCAGGACGGCAAGGGCTGGCTGCTGGCCGGGGCGCCGGCCGAGGAGCTCGACGCCGAACTCGGCCTGCGCCGGGCCCGCGCCGCGACGCTCCTGATGCTGGCCCTGCCGGGATCCGCGTACCTGTACCAGGGCGAGGAACTGGGCCTGCAGGAGGTCACGGAAATCCCCGACGCCGAGCGCCAGGACCCCACCTTCTTCCGCAACAAGGGCGTGGAGATCGGCCGCGACGGCTGCCGCGTGCCGCTGCCGTGGGCCCCGGAGGGCACCTCCTTCGGCTTCGGCGCCGGCGGGGCACACCTGCCGCAGCCGGCATGGTTCAGCCGCTTCGCCGTGGCAGCCCAGGACGGCGTGGAGGGCTCCACCCTGGAGCTCTACCGCACGGCCCTGAAGCTGCGCCGCGAACTGCAGACCTCGGAGGAACTGCAGTGGCACGAGTCCGGCAGCGCCGAACTCCTGCACTTCAGCCGCCCCGGCGGCTGGCAGACCGTGACCAACTTCGGCGACACACCGGTTGACCTGCCMGCCGGCGAGGTGCTGGTCAGCAGTAGCCCGCTGGATGGCGGACTGCTGCCCGCCAACACCACCGTCTGGCTCCGGTGAGCCCCGCCTTGAAGGATCTGTCCGGCACGCCCGCCCCCGACGTGAACAACGGCGTGAGCCCCAACGGCGCCGGCCTGGCCCAGGAACTCGTCTACGGCTGCATGGGCCTGGGCGGCGGCTGGACGGCGGAGCCGTACTCGTCCGCGCATGTGGACGAGGCGGCCGCCGCCGTCGACGCGGCCCTCCAAGCCGGCATCACGCTCTTTGACCACGCGGACATCTACACCAACGGCAAAGCCGAGGCCGTCTTCGGCGAGGTCCTGGCCAGGACACCGGGGCTGCGGGAGAAAATCCGGCTGCAGACCAAGTGCGGCATCCGGCTCAACGAGCAGGGCCTGGAGGCGTACTACGATCTCAGCCGGGACAGCATCCTGGAGCGCGTCAACGAAAGCCTGGCCCGCCTCCGGACCGACTACGTGGACGTGCTCATGCTGCACCGCCCCGACCCCCTGATGGACCCGGCGGAGGTGGCGTCCGCCGTCGGGCAGCTCATGGCCGAGGGCAAGGTGCGCGCCGTAGGCGTGTCCAACATGTCCGGCCCGCAGATCGAGCTGCTGCAGGACCGGCTCGAGGCGCCCGTGGTGGCCAACCAGCTCGAAATGAGCCTGCTGAAGCGTGCCTGGCTCGAAAGCACGGTGCTGGTCAACCATGCCGAGGGCACGGACTACAGCTTCCCGCACGGCACCGTGGAGCATTGCATCCGGAACGGCATCCGGCTGCAGGCGTACGGGTCGCTGGCCCGCGGACTGTACACCGGGGCGCCGGCCGCCGCGCCGACACCGGCTGAGGAAGCCACCGCCGCCCTCGTCGCCGGCCTGGCCGCCGCGAAGGGGGCCACGGGGGAGGCGATCGTGCTCGGCTGGCTCATGAAGCACCCGGCCGGGATTGCGCCCGTGATCGGCACCGCCAACCCGGACAGGATCCTCGCCTGCGCCGGCGCCGCCGACGTCGCCGCGGCGATGACCCGCGCCGAATGGTACGGCCTCTGGATCGCGGCCAGGGGAAGCAACATCCCCTAGCCGTTTCCCCGCCGCCCCACCCAGCTGGCTGGCAGCTGAGGCCGTTTTGAGCGCTGAGAACGGCTTCTGCTGCCAGTTAGTTGGGTGCGGAGGTGATTTTGGTCGTAATGGTCACCCCTGAGGGCCGAATCGCTTAGCGGCAAGTGCCTCCGGGCGGCTAGCGTAGATGCATGACCTCTACAACCACCACCGCCGAATCACTTCGGCCCCAGCGCAAAATCCCGGCCGACATCGCCCGCTCCTGGCTGCTGGTCAACGCGATGAAGACCGACCTCTTCGACCAGTCCGCCGTCTCCCGGGCCGATGCGATCATCCTCGACATCGAGGACGCGGTGGACCCCTCCCAAAAGGACAAGGCCCGCGGCAACGTCGTGAACTGGCTGACCGCCGGCGGCAGCGCGTGGGTGCGCATCAACGATGCCACCAGCCCGTTCTGGGCCGACGACCTCGCCGGCCTGCGCGGCACCCCCGGACTGCTCGGCGTCATGCTCGCCAAGACCGAATCCGCCGACCAGGTCACGGAGAGCTTCCACCGGATGGACGGCAAGACCCCGGTGATCCCCCTGGTCGAGTCCGCCGTCGGCATCGAGGAAGCCAACAACATCGCCAAGGCACAGGGCGCCTTCCGCCTGGCCTTCGGCTCGGGCGACTTCCGGCGCGACACCGGCATGGCGGCCACCGCCGAAGCCATGGCCTACCCGCGCGCCAAGCTGGTGGTGGCCAGCCGCGTCGGCAACCTGCCCGGCCCCATCGACGGCCCCACGGTCGGCACGAACCACCCCATCCTGCGCGAACAGACCGGCATCACCGTGATGATGGGGATGACCGGCAAGCTCTGCCTGGCGATCGACCAGACGCCGGTCATCAACGAGGTCATCAGCCCCACGCCGTCCGACGTCGCCTGGGCCACGGACTTCATGGCCGACTTCGAGGCCAGCGGCCGCGTCATCCGGGACGGCTCGGACCTGCCGCGCCTGGGCCGCGCCGAGAAGATCATGAAGCTCGCGGTAGCCTTTGGGGTGCAGCCGGCCCTGTAGCCACACCCGTACCAGACCAGGAGACCCCGTGACCGATACCCGCTATCTGGTCCACGGGGTCTTTTGGGATGGCCCGGCGCCCGCGGCTGTGGCTATGCCGGGAGAGCCCGGCGGCGGCCTGCCGGTACTGCGCCTCCAGAACCTGCGCTTCCACGAATCTCGCCTCGAGGACCGGGCCCCCGAGGACACCGGCGGGACCTTCACCAACATGCCGCTCGACGCCGGAACCCGGCTCGGATTCCGGCTCGCTGCCGAGGGGAAGTCCTGCCTCGGGCACCACAGGGTCCACGGGCCCGCCGACCGAGACCACGTCCTGTGCCCGGCGCTGGCACCGGCCGTGAAGGGCAGCCAGTGCGAGCGGTGCTTCGTGCTGGACGATTCCCGGCTCATCCACGACTTCCACCGTGGCGGCCGGGTCCCGCCGGGCCTGCGCGCCTACCTCATGCAGCCGCACTGGCTCTATGTGGCCACGTTCGCGGGCGGAGCCAGCAAGGTCGGAACCGCGTCCCACCTGCGCAAATGGAACCGGCTCGCCGAGCAGGGCGCCGTCGTCGCCCGGTACGTCGCCCGGGCGGGGGACGGCCGCGTGGTCCGGATCCTTGAAGACATGCTCACCCGCGACGCCGGTCTGCCGCAGCAGGTCCGCGCGGCCGCCAAGGCGGCCGCGCTCGTGGCGCCGGCAGCCGCCGTCGAACTCGATGTCCTGAACGCACGGCTGGCCGAACACGCCCGGACCCTCCTGGCCGTCGCCGGCGGGGAGGGGTTCGAAATCGTGGACGAGCGGTGGGCCCGGCCGCAGCTCTCTGCCGGCGCCTGCGCACAGGCCACCCGGCATACCTACCCGCACGACCTCGGTACCGGAACGCACGGGTTCCGGATCGACTCGCTGAGCGGCAGCATTGCGCTCGCGGCACTGGACGGCAGCGACCTGGAATTCGTGGTGAACCTCGGACAGCTCAAGGCCAGGGTGATTGAACTCGGTGACCACGGCTCGGAGGTCCCGGCAGTGCAGGAAGCATTGTTCTGACGCTGGAAAAGCCCCGCGACGCGGAAAATACCGGACGCGCCCGTATTCCGGTAGCGCCAGGTAGTTAGCGTGTCGCGAGGAATTTAGCGGCTCGCAGCGTTGCCGGCGCGCCCCGGTAGACTGGCACGGTGCTGAATGAATTCTGGGCCACCGCTTCAACCACCTACAAGGTGCTCGTCTTCAGTGCCATGGGCCTGATCGCCCTCGGGATCGTCCTCAACGTGGTGGGCAACACCACCGGCAACCAGGCCCTGGCGATCGCGTCGCTGCCGGTGATCGGGCTCGGCCTGATCCTGCACATCGCCGGGGTTGTGGTCCGCGGCCAGACGATCCGGAAGAACCTCAAGCGCTAGCGGTCGCGTTCCGCAGCACATGGCTCCGGGCATGTTCCACGGCGTCCGGGAGGGACGTGAACAGGTGCTTGTGATGCCGCAATGAGCGGATAACCCCCACGTTGGTCACGAGCTCCAGATGCTGTGGCTGGACCCCTTTCAACAGGACCGTGACGCCGCGCAGCTCCAGCGCGGAGATCACCTCGACGAGCATATGGGCGCCCGTGGCGTCCAGCATCCGCAGCTGGGACAGCCGGATGATGGCCACCTGGACGTCCTTGACCTGGCTGATCTCCTGCAGGACCCGCTCCGCGGCGCCGAAGAACATGGCACCGTCCAGCCGGAAAATGGCGATGTGCTCGTCTCCCGGAACCGGCGCCCCGGGGATGTGCTCGCGCCGGACCCCGCTCAGGGACGCGAACGTCCGCAGCGTGAACACGGCAGCCGCGGCGAGTCCGATCTGGATGGCCACAATGAGGTCGAAGGCGACCGTGATGAGGGCCGTGATCATGAACACCGCGGCGTCCGCCCGGGTGGACCGGAGGATCGCCGTCACCGTGTGCCGCGAGACCATGCGGGTGGCCGTGACCATGAGGATGCCGGCCAGCGCCGCCAGGGGAATCCTGCCGACGAGTCCCGCCGCCAAGTAGATGATGGCCAGCAGCACGAGGGCGTGCACCACCGCGGAGAGTCGGGTCTTGGCCCCTGAACGGACGTTCACGGCGGTCCGGGCAATCGCGCCCGTGGCGGGCATGCCGCCGAAGAAGCCGGCAGCGATCGAGGCCAGTCCTTGGCCGGTGAGCTCCCGGTCCGGGCTGTAGGGGCCGGACGGACGGCCGTCGGGACCGACCATGCCGGCGGCCACCCGGGCCGAGAGCAGGGATTCGATGGCGGCGAGCGTCGCGATGGAGATGGCGGGCATCAGCAGGCCGCCCAGTGTAGCCGGATCCACAGAAGGCATGGCGGGTGCCGGCAGGGAGTGCGGAAGTGCGCCGATCCGGGGTATGTCCAGCGCCAGCAGCTCTGCCGCCACGGTAGTGAGCAACACGGCGATGAGGCTCGCGGGCAGGGACTTATTGAGCCTGGGCAGCACATACATCAGGGCCGCGACGGCCGCCACCACCGCGAGGGTCTGCAGCACGGTGGGCACGGTTGCCTGCGATGCGCTCTCGACGGCGGCCAGGAGTGTGTTGTGGCCCGGTATTCCCGCGGTACCGGTGGCCAGGGGAACCTGCTGGAGGAAGATGATGGCGGCAATGCCGAGCGTGAAACCCTCCACGACCGGCCAAGGGATGAACGCGACGGCCCGGCCCAGCCCGCTAGCTCCCAGAACCATGACGAGCAGCCCGGCCAGGACCGAGACCAGGGCTATGCTGGCGACGCCGTGGGCGGCGACCACGGGGGCCAGGACCACCACCATGGCGCCTGTCGGGCCGGAAACCTGGACGTTGGATCCGCCCATGACGGCGGCGRCCAATCCTGCCACCACCGCGGTGATGAGTCCGGCCTCCGCCCCGACACCGGAGCTCACCCCGAAGGCCAGCGCCAGGGGGAGCGCCACGATGCCGACCGTGATGCCGGCGAACAGGTCAGTCTTCCAGGCGGACCGCAAGAGCTCGTAATCGCGGCGGGACGGCACAAACCGGGCGAGGCGTGTCCGGAGCGTGTCAGGCGCCCCGGCCGGACTTGATGCTTGGGCCGCGCTCACGGCGCAGTGTTGTCGAGATGGCCAGTGTTGTCGAGGTGGCCGGCCGGCAGCTCCTGCGCTATCCGGAGCTGTTCGCTGGAACCGGCCAGGGTGTCCAGCAGGAAGGTCCGGGCGATCGCGAGAAGCTCTTTGATCTTGGGATGAGCCAGCCGGTAGGTCACCACATTCGCCGTCCGGACCGACGTCACCACGCCGTGCCGGCGCAGCGTCGCCAGATGCTGGGACAGATGCGAGGGCTCCAGCCCCGTCTCGGCGAGCAGGTAACTGACCGGGGCTTGCGTGTCCGGCGCGGCGGCCAGAAGCTCGAGGATCCGGATTCGGGCCGGGTGGGCCAGGGCCTTGAACAGGTTGGCCTTGATTTCGTACAGGGGGGTCTGCGCGGCGGAGATCATGGCAGGAGGACACTTTCTCGCATCCGCTCGCGGTGCGGCCCGGCGGGACAGCGCCGCTCTACGGATTAATGAATTGATGTTTTCATCATATCGCGCGAGTCAAGACCAGTCCCATCAAGACCGGCCCGGGCCCGGTGCCAGTTGTCACGAAGCCGGACGGCCCGGGGCGTGGCGATAGGCTGGAACCATGACTATCAATCCGGACCTGCAGGGGCGCAGCTACCCTGCCGCAGAGGTGTATGACGTCGGCCGCGAGAAGATCCGCGAGTTCGCGCGCGCGGTGAAGGCCACCCACCCCGCCCACTTCGATGTCGCCGCCGCCGAGTCGCTGGGCCACAGCGACCTCGTGGCGCCGCCGACCTTCGCCATCATCGTCGCCCAGCGCGCCGACGCGCAGCTGATCGAGGATCCGGATTCCGGCATCGACTTCTCCCGCGTGGTCCACGCCGACCAGCGGTTCACCCACCACCGCCCCATCGTCGCCGGCGACCGGCTGGTCGCCGAGCTGCACGTCGACGGCGTCCGCGCCATGGGCGGGGGAGCCATGATCACCACCCGCTCGGAAATCTTCGCGCTTGCCCGGGATGTCACCGGCGCTGCCGGTGATCCAGCCGGTGTCCGCGAACCCGTCGCCACCGCCACGTCGTCCATCCTGGTCCGCGGAGAGGGACAGTAGCCATGAGCACTGCATCTTTTGCTCCCAAGTTCGCGGATCTCGCGGTGGGCCAGGACATCGGCAGCCGCAGCATCACCGTCACCCGCACCGACCTCGTCAAGTACGCGGGCGCCTCCGGTGACTTCAACCCGATCCACTGGAACGAGGCGTTCGCCACCGGGGTCGGCCTGCCGGGTGTGATCGCCCACGGCATGTTCACCATGGGCGCCGCCGTCCAGCTGGTGACCGACTGGGCCGGTGACCCCTCCGCCGTCGTGGACTTCCAGACACGCTTCACCAAGCCGGTGCCGGTCGCTGACACCACGGGCACACCCGAGTCCGGGGCCGTGATCGAGGTCAGCGGCGCCATCGGAGCGCTCGACGCCGACGCCGGCACCGCCCGCGTGGACCTCACGGTCGTCTCGGCCGGCCAGAAGGTCCTCGTCAAGGCCCAGGCCGTCGTCAGGCTGGCCTAGCCCCATGGCGCTGCAGTGAGACGAACGGCCGCGAGGAGAACGGCTGTGAGCAGGGATGTCTTCGTCCCGGCCGCCGAGATCACGCACTGGCGGAACGCGGTGGTGGTGGCCTACGCCGCCAGCGGCATCGCGTTTTCCACGTGGGTGTCCCGGCTGCCCGCCATCCGCGACGGCCTGGACCTGACTCCGGGCACCATCGGGGTGCTCCTGCTCTGCCTGACGGCGGGGTCCTTCGTGTCCGTGTCCGCCTCGGGCCTGATTGTCCTGCGGCTCGGCTCCAAGCGCACCATCCGGATCGGCGCCATCATGGTCGGGTTCGGCCTGGTCCTGGCAGGCTTCGGCACCTCCGTGCTCGCCAACCCGGTGGCGGTCGCGGCGGGAATGGCGATCATCGGGCTGGGCACGGCCAGCTGGAACACTGCGTCCAATGTTGAGGGCGCCGCCGTGGAACGCGCCGTCCGGCGGCACATCATGCCCCGGCTGCACGGCTCCTTCAGCCTGGGAACGGTGGCAGGAGCCGGGCTGGGCGCCTGGGCTGCCGGCGCCGGAATCCCGGTCCTCTGGCACTTCGCCGCCGCCGGCCTGCTGGTAGCCGGCTCGGTGACCACCGCTGCGGCGTGGTTCCGCGCCGACATCACGCCGGTCGAGGGCGAACGGCCCTTCAAGGCATCCGGGACCGATACCTTCGAAGATCCCTCCACCGGGCCCATCCCCATCGTCCGGCAGACGGACGCGGTCCCCGAACAGCCGCTGGACAACAAACGCCAGATCGCCCAGGCCTGGCGCGACCGGCGCACACTGCTCCTGGGCGTGCTGGTCCTCGGACTCGCCCTCGCCGAAGGCGCCGCAGGGGACTGGGTAGCCCTGGCCCTGGCGGACGGCCACGGCCAAACCGACGCGGCCGGAGCCGCCGGGTACGGGCTGTTCGTCACCTTCATGACCATTGGCCGCTTCGCCGGCACCCTGGTCCTGGACCGTTACGGCCGCGTCCCGGTGATGCGCTGGTGCGCCGCACTGGCTGTTGTGGGCCTGGGCCTGTTCGTCTTCGCCCCGGTCCCGTGGCTGGCCTACGTTGCCCTGGCCATCTGGGGACTCGGCGCCTCGCTCGGCTTTCCGGTGGGCATGTCCGCCGCGGCCGACGATCCCGTCAAGGCCGCCGCCCGGGTCTCCGTGGTCTCCACGATCGGGTACGGAGCGTTCCTGTGCGGGCCGCCGCTGCTGGGCCTGCTGGCCGAGCACGTCGGCATCCTCCACTCGCTGCTGGCCGTCATGGTGATGCTGATCGCCAGCTTCCTGCTCTCCCCGGTGGCACGCAAACTCCCCCTGGCCGCCCCGGCGGGTTAGGGGAGTGCAGGCAGTCCCGGCTTAGCCGGGCCGATGATCCCGGCTAGGCTGGTCAGGTGACCCAGATTCAGCTCTCCGCCCTGACCACCTCCGCTGTCGGCGGCCCCGCCGGCAGCTACATCGAGGCCAACAGCGAGGCCGGGATCATCGACGCCGTGCGCACGGCGGACGCCGCCGGCCAGCCCCTGCTGATCATCGGCGGGGGCTCCAACCTGCTGGTCTCCGACGACGGGTTCCCCGGTACGGTGCTGAAGATCGCCTCGGAGGGGTTCACCGTCAACGCCGAGGACTCCTGCGGCGGCGTGGCGGTGGTGGTCCAGGCCGGCCACAACTGGGACGCCTTCGTCGATCACGCCGTGAAGCACGCCTGGTCCGGCGTCGAGGCGCTCTCCGGGATCCCCGGCGCCACGGGCGCCACTCCCGTGCAGAATGTCGGCGCCTACGGAGCCGACGTGTCGCAGACCATCGCCGCGGTGCGCACCTGGGACCGGGAACGCAATGCGGTGAAAACCTTCACGAATTCCGAACTCGGGTTCGGCTACCGCGACTCCATCCTGAAGCAGACCACCGTCAACGGCTCGCCGCGCTACGTGGTGCTCACGGTGGAATTCCAGCTCCCGCTCGGCCGGATGAGCGCCCCGATCCGCTACGCCGAGCTCGCCCGGTCGCTCGGCGTCGAGCAGGGCCGGCGGGCCTACTCCAACGACGTCCGGCGCGAAGTGCTCCGGCTGAGGGCGTCCAAGGGCATGGTCTGGGATGCGAAGGACCGTGACACCTACTCCACGGGATCGTTTTTCACGAACCCGATCGTGTCCCGGGACGTCGCCGCACGGCTGCCGCAGGAGGCCCCCCGCTACCCGGGTGGGGCGGATGGGCTGACCAAGCTCTCGGCGGCCTGGCTGATCGACCAGGCCGGGTTCGCCAAGGGCTTCGGGCTGGATCCGGGCAGCGTCTCGGGCGGCCGGGCATCGCTTTCCACCAAGCACACGCTCGCCATCACCAACCGGGGAGGGGCCAGCACCGCGGACATGCTGGCCGTTGCGCGCGAGGTGCGCCACGGCGTCGTCGAACGTTTCGGCATTGAACTGCACCCGGAACCGTTGCTGATCGGCGTGGCCCTCTGAGGGAGCACCCTCGGAAGGCCGGTTCTCCAGGAACAGCGGTCCGTCAGCGGGGCCTAGCTGCTGTGGCGGGGGGTCACCTTGCTGAAAAGCATGAAGGTGAAACCGGACGCGGCGGCCCCGAGCAGGAAGACCTGGCAGAACGCCACCGACTGGACGCTGGGACCGCTCTGCAGGACCAGTCCGGCGCACGCAAACGCTATGGCGCCGGCGAGCAACACCAGCGAGCCGAGCAGGAAAGCCTGTACGGTGGCCGGAAATTCGCCCGCGTAATCGAAGTGGAGGTCCCGGCCACGCGGGGCACCGCTTCCGCGGTTCACGTTCTCCTGCGTCAGTGTTTGAGACCGTGTTTGAGAATGTGCCTGGGACCGTGCGCGCGGCTGCAGCGCCGCGGCCATGACAAAGCTGGCCACAGACACTGCCATGCACAAACCGGCCACCAGCTGCAGGGTACTCATCACCGGCGAAAGCCGGGTCCCGCTGGCGATGGCGACGGCGAGACCGGCAGCCATGCCGGCGGCGCTGGAGGCCCAGCCCAGCAGGGCCAGCTTCCGGCACAGGGGCCGCAGCTGCGGCCACACCTCACTCATCGTCATGCTTCAAGGGTAGGCAGGCCCGCTGGAAGACGGCTGGGAACAGCCGGGCAACAGCCCGACAACTGACGCGCCGCCCGCCATGTGCCCTTTGCTGTGGGCGTCCTACCATGGGTCCATGGCAACAACGTCAGGCATCCGGCTGAGTCCCGGGATCATCGGCAGGCTGCGGCTGGCTTCGCAGGGGCTGCTGGGAGACGGGTTTGAGTCCGTCCCCGAAGCGGTCCGCACCATGACGGCGATGCAGGCCCAGGACCTGCCGGCCGCCCTCTGGGCTGTCGGCCAGCGCGTACCCGGCGCCCGGGTTGGCGATGTCCGCGCGGCGCTGGACCGGGCCGAGATCGTCCGCTCGTGGCCGATGCGCGGCACCCTGCACGTGCTGGTCCCGGAAGATTTGAAGTGGATGCTGTCGATTACCTCTGATCGGCTGATCCGTGGCATGGCCGGGCGCCACCGGGAGCTGGACATTGCAGCCCGGGACGTCGAAGCAAGCCGTGACGCGGCCTTGGAACTCGTCCAAGGTGGCCGGTCGGCGACGCGCCAGCAGCTTTTCGCGGCCTTCGAGGCCGCGGGGCAGTCGACGGCGGGCCAGCGCGGCATCCACCTGCTGGGGATGCTGTGCCAGCGGGCCTGGCTGGTCCAGGGACCGCTCGAGGGGAACCAGCAGCTCATCAAAGCGTTCGACGAATGGATTCCGAAATCGCGCGAACTGGACCGTGCCGAAGGCATCGCGGAACTGCTGCTGCGGTACATGCTCAGCCACGGCCCCGCCACGGAGCGGGACTTCGCCTGGTGGTCGAACACGCCGCTGACGGAGGTCCGCACGGCCCTGGCCCGGGTGAGGGACCAGCTGGTGGGGCTGGAGTTCGGGGGAGCCACCTACTGGCTGTCGCCGTCCACCGCGGCACTGCTCGAGGACGCGGTGCCCGGGCAGCGGACCGTGCTTGCCCTGCCGGGGTTCGACGAGTTCCTGCTCGGTTACACGGACCGGTCCCTCGTGCTGCCGCCCGAGCACGCCGAGAAGATCGTCCCGGGCGGCAACGGCATGTTCAAGAAGACCATCGTCTCCGGCGGCCAGGTGATTGGCACCTGGGCGCGGGCGGGCACCGGCCGGGCTGCCGCCGTCGTGCCTGAACCGTTTGACACGGTTAACGGTCTGCGGCCTGCCGCCCAAAAGTCCTTTGAGCTGCAGGCCGCGAAGTACCTAAAATTCTTAGGCGGCTGAGGATCCCGGTAATCCTAGAGATTGCCGGTGGCGATGCGGAGCATGCGCCGCAGCGGCTCGGCGGCGCCCCACAGCAGCTGGTCGCCCACCGTGAACGCGCTGATGTACTCCGGACCCATCTCCAGCTTGCGGATGCGGCCCACCGGAATGTCCAGGGTGCCGGACGCCGCCACGGGCGTGAGATCGGCCATCGAGGCTTCCTTGGTGTTCGGCACCACGCGGGCCCACTCGTTGTCCGTGGCGAGGAGCTTCTCGATCTCGGCCACCGAGAGGTCTTCGCGCAGCTTCAGCGTCAGGGCCTGGGAGTGCGAGCGCATGGCACCGATCCGGACACACAGGCCGTCCATGATGACCCGGTTCCCGGCCGAAGTGCCAAGGATCTTGTTGGTCTCCACCCCGGCCTTCCATTCCTCCTTGGACTGGCCGTTGCCGAGGTCCGCGTCGATCCAGGGGATCAGCGAACCGGCCAGCGGAACGCCGAACTGCGTGGCGTCGACTCCGGTGCGCTGGTGCGCCAGGACCTTCCGGTCGATCTCCAGGATCGCCGACGCCGGGTCGTCCAGTTCGCTGCTGACCTCGGCGTTGAGGCTGCCGAACTGGTTCAGCAGTTCGCGCATGTGGCGCGCGCCGCCGCCGGACGCCGCCTGGTAGGTCATGGAGGTGCCCCACTCGACGAGGTCGTTCTTGAACAGCCCGCCGAGTCCCATCAGCATGCAGGACACGGTGCAGTTGCCGCCGATGTAGTCCTTCACCCCGCCGGAGAGCCCGGCGTCGATGACGTCCCGGTTGATGGGGTCCAGCACGATGATGGAGTCATCATTCATGCGCAGCGTGGAGGCGGCATCGATCCAGAGGCCGTCCCAGCCGCGGCTGCGCAGTTCGCCGTGGACCTGCTTGGTGTAGTCGCCGCCCTGGGCGGTGACAATAATGGGCAGTTTCGCCAGGGTCTCGAGGTCAAACGCGTCCTCGAGCTTGCCGGCGGCGCCCGCGGCAGCACCGGCAACGGCAGGGGCGGCACCGCCCGCGTTCGAGGTGGAGAAGAAGACCGGGTTGATGTTGGCGAAGTCGCCCTCGTCCTGCATACGCTGCATCAGGACGGAACCGACCATGCCGCGCCAACCGACGAGGCCGACAGACGGGGTAGCTGCTGTAGTCATGGGCCCAGTTTAGACTTCACGGGCCGCCTGACGCAGTCGGTTACGTCACTTGCTAGTCGCCGCGGGGCTCTTCCAGCAGCGCGGACTTCCGCCGGCGCAGCGCGAAGACCGCCCCGAAGGTGAAGACCTGGGTCACCACCACCAGCACAATCGCGCCGATGATCTTGTTGCCGCCCAGGATCATGGTCAGTCCCACGATGGCCGAGAGCAGCGCGAGCAGGGGCAGGAGCATGTACCCCAGGACAAAGAGAGTCTCGGGCTTGCGCAGCATTACTTGGCCTCCGTCCGGCGCCACATGGTGAACCGGTACCGTGTTCCGCTGGCGGACGTGAGCCAGCCCGTGGCCGGCTCACTCGCGGCCAGCTTCCATTCGTAGGTCAGTTCGGGCGCGTAGGTGTCGCCGTCTGTCTCGGAATCGATGAACGTCACCACCGCGACGTCGGCGATGTCCAGGGTCTGCGCAAAGATTTCCCCGCCGCCGAGCACCCACACGGTCTCGTGGCCGGGAGCGAACTGGGACTCCAGCAGCGCGTCGTCGAGCGACTTCACTGCCAGCGCTCCCTCCGCCTCGGAGGTATCGCCCCAGCCTTCCTGCCTGGTGACCACAATGTTGGTGCGCTCCGGCAGCGGACGGTATTTGTCCGGGAAGGAGAGCCAGGTCTTGCGGCCCATGATCACCGGATGCCCGGTGGTCAGCCGGGTGAAGTGCTTCATGTCTTCGGGAAGGTGCCACGGCATGTCGCCGTCCTTGCCGATCACCCCGGCCGTGGTCTGCGCCCAGACCAGGCCAATGCCGGTGGTGCCGGCAGCGATTTTCTCGGTGAAGGCCATGGGATCCATGGCGTCGTCGTTGCTCATACGGCTATCGGGGCCTTAATCGTCGGGTGGTGCTGGTAACCGACCACTTCGAAGTCCTCAAGGGTGTAGTCGAAGATGGAGTCCGGCTTGCGGGTGATGTTCAGCTGGGGGTACTCGTAGGGTTCGCGGGCGAGCTGTTTGAGGACCTGGTCCATGTGGTTGTCATAGATGTGGACATCCCCGCCGGTCCAGACGAATTCGCCCGGTTCCAGCCCGGTCTGCTGCGCGATCATGCGCGTCAGCAGGGCGTAGGAGGCGATGTTGAACGGCACGCCCAGGAAGGTGTCGGCCGAGCGCTGGTACAGCTGGCAGGAGAGTTTGCCGTCCGCCACGTAGAACTGGAAGAACGCGTGGCACGGGGGCAGCGCCATATCCTTGAGCTCGGAGACGTTCCAGGCCGAGACGATGTGCCGCCGCGAGTCCGGGTTGGACTTCAGGTTCTCGATGAGTTCGGCGATCTGGTCGATGTGGCCGCCGTCGGGCGTGGGCCAGGAACGCCACTGCACCCCGTACACGGGACCGAGTTCGCCGTCGGCGTCGGCCCATTCGTCCCAGATCGTCACGCCTTGGTCCTGCATCCATTTGACGTTCGTGTCGCCCCGCAGGAACCACAGCAGCTCCACGGCCACGGACTTGAAGTGCACCCGCTTGGTGGTGATCAGTGGGAAGCTTTTGCTCAGGTCGAAACGGAGCTGGCGGCCGAAAACGCTGATGGTGCCGGTGCCGGTGCGGTCCGATTTGTGCGTGCCGTGCTCAAGGACGTCGCGCAGGAGGTCTTCATAGGGCGTAGGAATGCTCACGGTTCCAGTCTACTGAGTAGTCGCTGGCTCTCCCTTATCCGTCTTGCTGGCTGAGCTGAGCGCGCAGGACCGCCAGCAGGGCAGCGTCGTCCAGTCCTGCTGCGCGGCCGTCAGCAATGTAGCGGTCGACGGCGGCGATCACCTCCGCGGGAGCCGCCGGTGCGGCTGCTTGCCCCGCCGGGGGTCCCGGGACCGCCGCGGCTGCGGGGACCGGCCGGGCAGTCGTCCCCGCGACCACTGTGCCGTTGCGCCGCCGGGTCTCGACCAGTCCCGCTAGTTCGAGCTCCTTGTAGGCCCGGGCAACGGTCCCGGCCGCCAAACCCAAGTCCGAGGCCAGGCTGCGGACGGTCGGCAGCCTGGTTCCCGGTGCCAGCGTCCCGGCCGTGATCAGGGAAGCGATCTGCGCCCGGATCTGCTCGAAGGGCGGAACGGGGGAGCGCAGGTCGACGGAGAGCCCCGCCGTCACGTGGCGGGTTCCTTGTCCGGCCGCGGAGCTGGCGTGGGCCGGTCCCGGGCCAGCATGCGGACGGGGATCACGGCGATGACCACCGCAACGCCGCCCAGGACGGAGCCGGCCAGGGTCGCCGGCCACCAGAATCCGGCGGCCGGCGGGACGCCAGCACCGAAGGCGTCCGGCCCCAGCACCGCCGCCCACACCTGGCTTTGGGTGAGCAGCAGGACCGCGGCCTGGGCGGTGAGGGCGGCCGCGAGGGTCCGCACCACCCGGTGGACAGTGATGGCGCGCAGGGCCGTGTCTACCCCCGCGGGAAGGCCGGGCACCCCCTGCCGGCGCCGGGCAACAAGGAGTGCAGGCACCGAAGCGGCCGCTGTGCCGGTCATGAGCAGGGCGGCCGGAACCCAGTCCCGCTCCTCGGCCGGGAGTGCGGGCCCCGCGGCGGTGACACCTAGGACGGCCAGGAAGACCAGCAGGGCCAGGGCAGCCGTGGTCAGCAGGGCGGGGCTCGCCGCTTGCCGGGGCCAGCGGCGCGGCGCTTCCGGACTTCCGTAGTTGCGCTGCAGGAGCAGCTCACCGCCGGTGATGGCCAACAGCACCGCGGTGGCCATCAGGGCCACGATTACCGCGAGGCCCAGGCTGGCGGGCGCCATGACCACAGGGGTGAGGAAGACGCCGGCCACGAGCGGCAGGGCAGCCGCGAGGCCAAGGAGTGCTCCGAGCGAGGCGATCAGCCGTACCGCCGGGTGCCGGGGGCCGGCGGCGAGCCCGGCTTCGGGCCTGTTCCGCACGCCCAGGCCGGCAGCCGCGAGCCGAGGGGGCCGCCACCACCACATGACCAGGAGGACCGCGGTTGCCGCGATGCCGGCGTAGTTCGTCCACGACGTCGGCCCCTGGGACGGATCGGGACGGGCGGCGAAGTTCCCCGCGATGACGGCAAGCCCGGCAGCCACTGTGGACACCGTGCGCAGCAGCCGGTTCATCGCGATGCTCCGCAGCACGGCGTTGTCGGCGGCGTCGAGGGACTCCAGCTGGCGGCGGCGGGCAATCAGCCACAAGACCAGCCACGTGCCGACGGCCAGCACCAGCAGGGCGCCCCCGAGCCAGGCGGCCTCTTCCGGTCCGGGGATGCGGCCCTCACCGCCGCCGCTGTTGTAGCTGTAATCACCGTGGTTGATGGTCGAGGGGGCGACGGCCGCGAATCCGGGCAGCGTGGCGGCCCGGGCGATGGCCGCCGCGGCCGAGACGAAGATCGCAGCCGTGGTCACTGCCAGCCGGCGGGGAAGGAAATCCCGGATCCGCCGCACCGACAGCACGGCCTGGCGCCGCATTCGCCGCGGACCCGGGTAACTGACCTGGCCGAGGGCGTGCACGGCCAGGCAGCCCAGGACCGGCCATCCCAGTGCGGGGATAATCGCCTCGGCGCTCACGACGGCGCTCACCCCAGCACTGCTGGCCGACGGGTTGGCCGGGATGATGCCCAGGGTCATGGCGCCCTGGAGGGAGCTCGCCAGCCAGCCGATCACGCCTACCCACAGCCCGTGCTCGGACACACTCTGTGCCGTCGTTCCCGTCCCCGGGGCCCAGATCACCCACCGCAGCACGGCATAGACCAGCAGCGCCGCGATCGCGGGACCCAGCAGCAGCATGGGCGGAACGTAGAACTGGACCGGCATGAAATCCCCCAAGATTCAGCAGCTTTGTATCAAGCTTTTGATACAAACTAGTGGCTTGGGACTTCGGGGGTCAAGGTGTCAGTCGTCGAAGGGCTTGAACCGCTCCACGGCAACCACCTTGTTCTTGGTGCCGCGCGCCACATGGCAGATCACGATCTCGCCAGGCGCCAGATAGGGGTCCGAGGACGGCAGCAGATCCCGCAGGCGGGAGCTCATGTGCTTGCCCAGCTGCTTCAGYACGGTGGGCAGTGCCGGGCGGTGCGTGCACACGGCCACGGCCCGCTGCTTGTCGAACAAAGCCTCGACGACGGCGGCCGTCTTGTGCGGGCTGCGGCCGTGCCGGTGCTCGGTCAGGGCCTCGTTGAGCTTCACCTTAGCGTCGGCCGCCTTGGCGTACGGTGCGATGGTGGCCACGCACCGCAGCCACGGGCTTGAAACGATCCGCGCGGGCTTCCACGCCTGCAGGAGCCGCCCTACCGCCTGGGCCTGGCGGGCTCCGGTGGCCGCGAGTGGCCGGTCACCTTCGGCCTTCGTCCACGAGGAGCGCGGTTTGGCCTTCGCATGGCGCACGATCAGCAGCGGCCATGTTGCCAGTTCGCCGCGGTCGTGGGCGTTCACCAGGTGCTGCAGCGGTTCGATGTCGCCGGGGTTGCTCAGGAGGCGGGCGGCCTTCTCTGGCGGGCACCACATGACGCTGTCGACTTCCGTGCCGTCCGGCACCAAGGCGGCGCCATCGACGTCGACCGCCCAGTAGTGGACCACCTTCAAACCAGCCGGCACGTGGTAATGGATGGGCGGAAGCGGGATCCCCAAGGGAGCGGTGAGGCCGATCTCCTCCTCCACCTCGCGCACGGCGCACTCCGGGATGGTCTCGCCGGCGTCGATTTTTCCCTTCGGCCAGGACCAGTCGTCATACCGCGGGCGGTGGATCAGCAGGACCTCGAGCTGGTCCTTGTTGGCCGAATTGAGCCGCCAAGGGATGGCGCCCGCTGCCGTAACGGCAATCTCTTCGTCCGGACGGTCGGTCTGATCCTCTACCAGTGCATCGCTGCTCACACTCACGGTCCCTACCGCAGGGTGGTCGAGCGCTGACGCGAACGGGAGGCGAGCAGCCAGGACTGGACGTCCTGGAGGTTCCCGCCATCTTCTGCCAGGTGATGGCGGGTCCATTCGCCCTGCCTGTCCAGGTGCCAGCTGGCGGTTTCCGGAACCATGTAGCGGTCCAGCAAGTCCAGGACATAGCTAGTGTCATTGCCACTCGCCAGCTGCACCAGGGCCTCTACCCGGCGGTCGAGGTTGCGGTGCATCATGTCGGCCGAGCCGATGTACACCACCGGGTCGCCGGCGTTGGCGAAGGCGAAGACGCGCGAGTGCTCAAGGAAGCGGCCCAGCACGGAGCGGACCGTGATGTTCTCGCTGAGGCCGGGAACTCCGGGGCGCAGGGAGCAGATGCCGCGGACAATGACGTCCACCCGCACTCCGGCCTGGGACGCACGGTACAGGGAATCGATGATGGCCTCGTCCACCATGGAATTGACCTTGATCTGGACGCGGGCGGCGATGCCGGCCTTGGCGTTCCGGATCTCGGTTTCGATCCTGTCGATCAGCCCGGACCGGACCGATCGCGGCGCCACGAGCAGCCTCTTGAACGTGGACTTCGGCGCGTAGCCGGAGAGCTGGTTGAACAGCTTGGAGAGGTCTTCGCCCACTTGCTCGTTGGCGGTCAGCAGGCCCAGGTCCTCGTAGTAGCGGGCCGTGCGGGGGTGGTAGTTGCCGGTGCCGATGTGGCAGTAGCGGCGCAGGCCGTCCACTTCCTGGCGGACCACGAGGGAGAGCTTGCAGTGGGTCTTCAGGCCCACGATGCCGTACACCACGTGGACGCCGGCCTGTTCCAGTTTCCGGGCCCAGGAGATGTTGGCCTGCTCGTCGAAGCGGGCCTTGATCTCCACGAGGGCCAGGACCTGCTTGCCGGCCTCGGCGGCGTCGATCAGTGCATCGACAATCGGGGAGTCCCCGGACGTGCGGTAGAGGGTCTGCTTGATGGCCTGGACCTTCGGGTCCGCGGCCGCCTGTTCCAGGAACGCCTGGACGGAGGTGGAGAAGGAGTCATACGGGTGGTGCAGGAGGATGTCCCGGCGCCGCATGGCGGCAAAGACGTTGGCCGCCTTGGAGGTTTCCGATTCGTTGAGGTACCGGGAGGTGTGCGGGACGTGCTTCGGGTAGTGCAGGTCTGCCCGGTCGATCCCGGCAATCACCGACAGGCCGCGCAGGTCCAGCGGAGCCGGAACGGAGTAAACCTCGGATTCCTCGACGCCGAGCTCGCGGATCAGCAGGGCGCGGATGTTCGGGTTGATGTCATTGGTGACCTCAAGCCGGACGGGCGGGCCGAACCGACGGCGCAGGAGTTCCTTCTCCAGTGCCTGCAGGAGGTTCTCGGCGTCGTCCTCTTCGACCTCGACGTCCTCGTTGCGGGTCACGCGGAAAATGTGGTGCTCCAGGACCTCCATGCCGGCGAACAGCTGGTCCAGGTGCACGGCGATCACTTCTTCGAGCGCGATGAACCGTGCCACCCGCCCGGCGACGGAGCCGGCGCGGGCGCCGTCGATGGAGATCAGGCGCGGCAGCTGGTCCGGGACCTTGACACGGGCGAAGAGCTCCTTGTCGCTGACCGGGTTGCGGACCACCACGGCCAGGTTCAGGGACAGCCCCGAAATGTAGGGGAACGGGTGGGCCGGGTCCACCGCCAGCGGGGTCAGGATCGGGAAGACCTTCTCCGCGAACATGGCGCTGAGCTGGTCCTTGGCCTGCGAGTCCAGCTCCTCCCAGTGCATGAGGTGGATGTGCTCGTAGGCCAGCGCCGGGCGGATCTGCTCGGCGTAGACCCGGGCGTGGCGCTGCTGGAGCCGGTGGGCCTCCTCGCCGATCTGCTCCAAAACCTGCATGGGGCTCAGCCCGGCGGGGGAGGGCACCGCGAGGCCGGTGGCGATGCGCCGCTTCAGCCCGGCCACCCGGACCATGAAGAACTCATCCAGGTTGGAAGCGAAGATGGACAGGAAGCTGACGCGCTCCAACAGGTACAGGTTGGGGTCCTCGGCCAGTTCCAGGACCCGGGCGTTGAAGGAAAGCCAGCTGAGCTCCCGGTCCAGGAACCGGTCGGGGCTGATGTCGCCTTCCGGTTCCAGGTTCGGCGCGAACTCCGGAATGTCGATCCGGTCCTGGGTGGCGCGTGAGGCCGGCACCTCGGAGGAGCCAAAGCGGGCTCGTACCGGACGCGCCCCCTTTTCCGACGTAGCTGGTTCAGACGTGGATGTCCGGGCAGTATCCCGTGGCATGGTGTCTCCTCAATGCTGGCGCGATGTAGGTTCAACCTTACAAGCAATCGTGGCCAGATGACCCCAGATTGCGGCCCGGGCGGGACGGTCATCCGCCGACTTGACTAACGGCCGTCAAAGGGTCCCGCGGCGGCCGGTCAGTGCTGCTGCGGCAGCGGCGCGTACATCACGTCGACATCCCAACGGGTGAATCCGAGCCGCCGGTAGAGGGCCACTGCGGGGGCGTTGTCGGCATCGACGTAGAGCATGACGGCGCGCAGGCCGAGGCCTTGGAGATGCGTGATTCCGGCGACGGTGAGCGCCTTGCCCAGCCCGGAGCCCTGGGCCTCCGGGGTTACGCCCACCACATAGACCTCGCCGATCGCTGGGTGATCGCCATGCCGGGGGTGCACCTTGGTCCAGTGGAACCCCAGGAGCCGGTCCGCCGGGTCCACGGCCAGCAGGAAGCCTGCCGGATCAAACCACGCTTCGGCCATCCGGGCGTCCAGGTCGGCGCGCGTCATGTTGCCCTGCTCCGGGTGGTGGGCGAACGCGGCCCTGTTGGCGGCCAGCCAGGCGTCCTCGTCCCGGCCGGGCTCGAAGGCGCGGAGCCGCACGCCCTCCGGGAGCCGGACCTCCGGCAACGCCGCCGCGGCCGTCATCAGCCGCATCTTCCAGAGTTCGCGGACGGCGCCGTAGCCGTAGCGGGCCGCAAGGTCCGCGGCGGCCTCATGGTTTCCGTGGGACCAGGCCTTCAGGCCGGCGAAGCCGC
Organism: Arthrobacter sp. 2MCAF15; assembly: GCF_052115605.1. Lineage (NCBI taxonomy): Bacteria > Bacillati > Actinomycetota > Actinomycetes > Micrococcales > Micrococcaceae > Arthrobacter > Arthrobacter sp. 2MCAF15. The sequence goes on from NZ_JBFRGZ010000002.1 coordinate 152,716, forward strand.
GGACGCTCTGCAGTTCGCCCACCAGTCGGTCGCCCACGCCCTGGTTGCGGTAGCTGGGGTGGACGGCGACTTCCAGGACCCCCGTGCCGTCGGGTTCTTCGATCACGACGGCGACTCCGGCCAGGTCCTGCGCGGTYGCCGGATCCAGTTGGTCGTCGGGGGCGTACACGGCGAGGGCCAGCACCGAATGCTCGCCCGCGTCGGCGGCGCGCAATGTGACAAGGGTTTGTTCTGACAGCGGCGGATTGCCGTCGGACTCTTCTGCCGCAGCCACAAGGGCGGCGACGTCCCGCAGCAGCCTGCTGTCCACGGTTCCTTTGACGGCGAGTACGGGCCAGTTTTCCGGGTGCGCAGGGCTCATGGTGCAAGGGTATCGGGTTGGGGCAAGGCTATCCGGTGCCCGGGTGTCAGCGGCCGATTTTGTTGAACTCCGGGCGTCGGCGTATAGTCGATATCTCGTCCGGCGTTGAGCCAGATGCGAGGGGGATCCACCACTGGGGTGGCCTCGATACGTTCGACCCGTATGTCCTCCACCAATAAACAGCATCACTGAATGCTGCAGCATGAAGGCCCCGGACTCTGGATTCCAGAGTCCGGGGCCTTCCGCGTTTGGTGCAAATGTCGTTCGGTGCCCGGTGCCCGGTGCCCGGTGCCCGGACGCTTCTGTCGCGGGCGAGCCGGTCAGGCCTCGGTGAGTTCGTCCTCGGGCTGGCGGACCAGGGTCAGGCGGTAGCCCACGTTGCGGACCGTGCTGATCAGGTTCTCGTGGTCGGCGCCCAGTTTGGCGCGGAGCCGCCGGACGTGGACGTCCACGGTGCGGGTGCCGCCGTAGTAGTCGTAGCCCCAGACTTCGGTCAGCAGCTGCTGGCGGGTGAACACCCGGCCGGGGTGCTGGGCCAGGTATTTCAGCAGTTCAAATTCCTTGAAGGTCAGGTTCAGCGCGGCGCCGTTGACCCGTGCGGTGTAGCTGGCCTCGTCAATCACGACGCCGGCGGCCCGGATTTCGGTCGGGACGTCCTCCTGCTCGGGAACGGCGCGCGCCACGCCGAGGCGGATCCGGGCTTCGACTTCTGCCGGGCCTGCGGATTCGAGGAGGATATCGTCCACGGCCCACGCCGAGGACACGGCAGCCATTCCGCCTTCGGTCAGGATGAGCATCAGGGGAGCGCTGAGGCCGGTGGCCTTGAGCAGTTGGGTGAGGGAACGTGCGCCCACCAGGTCCTTGCGGGCATCCAAAAGGACAATGTCGCAGGGGTCGGTTTCGAGCAGGGCCGTGGGCTCGGCCGGAAGAATGTGCACCCGGTGGTTCAACAGTTCCAGCGCAGGCAGGACGTCCACGGATGTTCCGGTGCTGTTTGTCAAGAGCAGGATGTGCGACATTGTTCCTCCAAGGGGTGTCCGCGCATCGTTGGGCGTCTGTGTTGCTGATCATGAGTATACCTAAAGGCCCCTTTCCGGCCATGGTCCCGTCACCTCCGGCCGGTCCATTTGCGACACATACCGTTCATATAGGGCAGGATTGAACCGTCAGGGCCCGCGGCCCGTCGAAATTGAGCCGAGTCGAATTGGGGTCCGCAGTGAGCGAAGGTACGACCATGGCGGGTCTGCCGATGGCGAGCCAACGGTGAAGCCGTGGAGCGTCGGGATCATTGGCCTGGCCGGTCTGGTGGCCATCGTTGCCGGTGCCTATGTCTCTCCTGAGGCCCTCCTGGCCGTCGGGGCCCTCAGCGCCGCCGGCATCGGCATTGGCTGGCCCTATTTCCTTGGCATCCCCGCCAAGAAGACCCTCGCGGTCCTGATTGGCCTGCCCGGCGTCGGGTCGGCGGTGGCGGCGACCTATCTTCCGGCTCCGGGTTTCCTGGACTGGACGCCGTCGTTCATGGCGGTCGGGGTCATGGCCATCTTCGTCATGCAGCTGATCCGGGGCACCGGCCAGGCCCAGCGCCTCGAATCCACCCTGGGTTCGTGCTCGGGGGTCTTGCTGTCCTGCCTGGGCGCCGGCTGGATTGCGAGTTCTCGCTTCAACGGGGTCCGCGAAATGATCCTCGTGGCCGCCATCAGCGCGGCGATCGCCCTGATGGCGGGGCTGATCCGCTGGCCCGACCGGATCGTGGCGCCGCTGGGCATCGTGGCCGCGGGGCTCGCCGGGCCGCTGGCCGGCCTGGTGTTCTCCGACATCGCAGTGCTCCCGGCCGCCCTCGTCGGCGTCGTGGTAGGCGTGGTGCTGGTGAGCTTCCGCCGCCTGGTCATTCTCAATGGCGAGGGCCTGACCGTTTTGGCGGCCGTGGGCATGGGCATTGGCCCGGTGTCGGCCGTCGGTTCCCTGGCCTACTTCATAGACAAACTACTCATCTACTAGGCGTTAGGATGGCATCATGTCCGTACTTGCATATGAGATTTTCTTCCTTGTCCTGCTCGGCGTGGCCGGCCTGTCCATGGCGTGGTTTGCCGGCTTTGTCGTGTACCGCCTCTTCAAAGGCCAGAAGTAACACGTTCCAGAACCCGTAGCTTCCAGAGGTAGATGCTGTGCCGATTGAAATCCCTACTGATCTGACCCCCGAAATCGTTCCGCTGTCCTGGCTCATCGGTGAGTGGGAGGGAAGCGGCCGGCTGGGAGCCGGGGACGAGGACTCCGAGCACTTCGTGCAGCACGTCTCGTTCACCCACAATGGCCTGCCGTACCTGCAGTACCGCGCCGAGAGCTGGCTGACCGACGACGAGGGAACCAAGCTGCGTCCCCTGACGGTCGAGACCGGCTTCTGGGCGCTGGAGCGCAAGCAGCGCGAGGAAGACGGCGGCCCGGGCCTGATCCCGGCCGACATCGTCCCCGTGCTCAAGAGCGCCGACGAGGTCGAGGCCCTGCGCAACAGCGACGGCGGCTTCGACATCTCTGTCTCCATCGCCCACCCCGGCGGGATTTCGGAGCTGTATTACGGCCAGATCAAGGGTCCCCAGATCCAGCTCAGCACCGACATGGTGATGCGGGGGAGTCACTCCAAGGAGTACACCGCGGCCACCCGGATCTTCGGGCTCGTCGAAGGGAACCTGCTGTGGCGCTGGGATGTGGCCACGGGCAAGGGGTCGACGGCGGGCGGCGGCCTGGAAGCCCATGCGTCGGCCATCCTCGCCAAAGTAGGCTAACCACACGGTCTCACTGATTTTTCCGTTGTCTGCATCGACCAAGGAGAAACCCCGTGAATGACTCAGCCACCGGTACGGGCGCCGGCAACGACGCCAGCAACGACGCCGGCAAGACCGGCTATGCCGACTACGCCGACCTGAAGGCGGTGTACTTCAACGGCACCCTCAAGAAGTCCCCGGATGTCTCCAACACCGAAGGCCTGATCGAGGTCAGCCGCCGGATCATGGAGAAGCAGGGTGTCACCACCCGCGTGATCCGCACCGTGGACCATGACATCGCCAGCGGCGTCTACCCGGACATGCGAGAACACGGCTGGGCCACCGATGAATGGCCGGAACTTTACCCGGCCGTCCAGGACGCGGATATCGTGGTCGTCGCCGGGCCCATCTGGCTGGGGGACAACTCCTCCCAGACCAAGAAACTCATCGAGCGCCTCTACGCCCACTCCGGGCAGCTGAACGCGAAGGGCCAGTGGGCCTACTATCCGAAGGTGGGCGGCTGCCTGATCACCGGCAATGAGGACGGGATCAAGCATTGCGCCATGAACGTCCTGTACAGCCTCCAGCATGTCGGCTTCACCATCCCGCCGCAGGCCGACGCCGGCTGGATTGGCCCCGTCGGGCCGGGGCCGAGCTACCTTGACGAGGGGTCCGGGGGGCCCGAGAGCGATTTCACCAACCGCAACACCACCTTCATGACGTGGAACCTGCTGCACCTGGCACGGATACTCAAGGACGCCGGCGGCATTCCGTCCTACGGAAACCTCCCCGAGGCCTGGAAGGCCGGCACCCGCTTCGACTTCGAAAATCCGGAATACCGCTAAAGCTAAGGACGTTCCCTTCAGTATGACTATCACTAGCCCCCTGTTGTCGCGCCCGGCCGCCGTTGAAGCCGGCGGCGCCGACGCCGGCGTCGCCGCCCACTACGGCGAGCCGCTCCGGGAGCAGCGGGCGCTGGCCGCCGGCGCCGCCGTCGTCGATCTCTCCTGCCGCGGCGTGGTCACGGTCAGCGGACCGGACCGCCTGAGCTGGCTCAACACCCTGTCCTCCCAGCAGCTCACTTCCCTGGCCCCCGGCCAGTCCACCGAGCTGCTGTTGCTGAGTGTCCAGGGCCGGATCGAGTTTGATGCACGCGTGGTGGACGACGGCGCCACCACTTGGCTGATCGTCGAAGGAGCCGAGGCGGCACCCCTGGCCGAATGGCTGAACAAGATGAAGTTCATGCTGCGGGTCGAGATCGCCGACGTCTCCGCCGACTGGGCCGTGCTCGGTTCCACCCGGCGGATCCCGGAATGGACCGGGCTGCAGGTCTGGGAAGATCCCTGGCCGCACGTCAGCGCCGGCGGCTACTCCTATGCGGTAGTGGGCGAGGACGCCCACCCCGGACTGGAGCGGCCGTGGTTCGAGTACCTTGTCCCCGCGGCTGAGCTGGTCGCGACGGTGGGGGACCGTGCCCTCGCCGGCACCCTGGCGTCCGAAGCGCTGCGGATCGCCGCATGGCGGCCCCGGTGGGGCGCGGAAACCGACGACAAGACCATCCCGCACGAGCTCGACCTCCTCCGCACCGCCGTGCATCTGGCCAAGGGCTGCTACAAGGGCCAGGAGACGATCGCGCGGGTCCACAACCTGGGCCACCCGCCGCGGCGGCTCGTGTTCCTCCAGCTCGACGGTTCCCAGCACACCCTGCCAGCGGCCGGCAGCGAGGTCCGCGCAGGCGACCGCAAGGTGGGCTCGGTGACCTCCGTGGCGCAGCACTACGAAATGGGCCCCGTGGCCCTGGCCGTGATCAAGCGTTCGGTCGCCCCGGAGGACGTCCTGACCGTTGTTGACGGCGACGAGCCCTATGCCGCGGCCCAGGAGGTCATTGTGGCCCCCGACGCCGGCCAGGTAGTGGGCCGCCAGACCGGCTTCCTGCGGGGGACCCGATGACCGGTTCTTCCCCCCTGGATTCTTCGGCACCGGATTCTTCGGCACAACAATCTTCCGCCAAGGACTCCTCCGCGCCTGATAATGCGGGAGCGGCGCCCGACGACGACACGCTGGCGCTGGCCCACACGCTCTTCGATGCGGCCCGCGAGGGCAACTCCGAACTGCTGGGCGGCTACCTCGCCGCCGGCGCCCCGGCTACGCTGACCAATGCCTCCGGCGACTCGCTGGTCATGCTGGCGGCCTATCACGGCCACGCCGCCACAGTCCGGCTGATCCTCACGCACGGCGGCGACGCCAACATGCCTAATGACCGCGGCCAGACGCCGCTGGCCGGCGCCGTCTTCAAGGGCTACACGGACGTCGCCCGGGAACTGCTGGCAGCCGGGGCCGACCCCGATGCCGGCACACCCTCCGCGCGTGCCGCCGCCGAAATGTTCGCCCGCACGGATATCCTGGCGCTCCTGGGCTGACCCGGTCTGCGGCCTGGCGGTCGCAGGTCGGCGCGGGATTCGGGAACAATTGCGGCCTAATACTCCACGTGGAATAATCGGTGTGGAGTAAGAGCAATTTGGACCGCAGAGGACAGCACCATGGCCCGGGCAACCGCATTGACATCGCTGGGTGTCGCCGCACTTTCCCTGCTCGTGGAGGAACCCATGCATCCCTACGAGATGTACCAGCTCCTGATCGCCCGGCACGAGGACCGGCTGGTCAAGGTCCGGCCGGGAACGCTCTATCACGCCGTCGGGAGGCTCGAAGAGCAGGGTCTGGTCGCGGCAACGGGAACCGACCGGGGAGGCAACCGGCCGGAGCGCACCACGTACACGATCTCGGCAGCCGGCCGAGAGGCGTTCACGACGTGGCTCCAGGACATGCTCGCCACCCCCGTCAATGAATACCCGTCCTTCCCGCTGGCCATCTCCGAGGCCTACAACCTGCCCGCCGACCTCGTCGTCGAACTCCTGGACCGGCGCCTCCAGTCGCTGCACGAACAGATCGCCTTCCTGCTCTCCGGTGAGGAACTGCTCAAGACCAAGGGCGTGGACCGCAAGTACTGGGTTGATGTCCTGTACCAGCAGAGCATGATGCAGGCCGAAATCGCCTGGATCGACGGCCTGCAGGACCAGCTCCGCTCCGGCGAACTGCCGTGGTGACGCCCAAGCACAACCGGCGGCCGGACCCTGGCCGCCAACGAAACATCGACCATCCAGCATTCACGCACCAGACCCTAAGGAACCCCATGGAAAACGTAGCCCGGCCATGGCCGGCACTCTGGTCCCTGGTGATCGGCTTCTTCATGATCCTGATCGACACCACCATCGTCTCGGTGGCCAACCCGAGCATCATGAAGGGCCTCAACACTGACATCAACGCGGTCATCTGGGTCACCAGCGCCTACCTGCTGGCCTATGCCGTGCCGCTGCTCATCACGGGCCGGCTCGGGGACCGCTTCGGGCCGAAGAAGCTCTACCTGTCCGGCCTGGTGGTCTTCACCCTGGCCTCGCTGTGGTGCGGGCTCTCCGGCAACGTCGAGACCCTGATTGCGGCCCGCGTGGTCCAGGGCCTGGGCGCGGCCATGATGACGCCGCAGACCATGGCCGTCATCACCCGGATCTTCCCGCCGGACCGGCGTGGAGCGGCCATGGGCATCTGGGGCGCCACGGCCGGCGTCGCCACCCTGGTCGGACCGATCCTCGGCGGTGTGCTGGTGGACGGCCTCGGTTGGGAATGGATCTTCTTCATCAACGTCCCGGTCGGCATTGCCGGCTTCATCCTCGCGATGCGGTTCGTCCCGACACTGAGCACTCACCCGCACAAGTTCGATATCCCCGGCGTGCTGCTCAGCGCCCTTGGCCTCTTTCTGCTGGTCTTCGGCATCCAGGAGGGGGAGACCTACGACTGGGGCACCATCGTCGGCCCCATCACCGTCTGGGGCCTGATTATCAGCGGCATCGCCGTGCTGGTTGTCTTCGTCCTGTGGCAGAAGTTCAACAAGGGTGAACCGCTGCTGCCCCTGTCCCTGTTCAAGGACCGGAACTTCTCGCTCGCCAACATCGCGATCACCACTGTCGGCTTCACCGTCACGGCGTTCACCCTGCCGCTGATCTTCTACTACCAGATCGTCCGCGGCCTGACCCCCACCGAGTCCGCGCTCATGATGGTGCCGATGGCGCTGATCTCGGGCGGCCTGGCCCCCGTCGTCGGCCGGATCATCGACAGAGTCAACCCGAAATTCATCACCGCGACGGGACTGGTCCTGATGTCCGTGGCGTTGTTCTGGAACTCTCTGCTCATGCACCCGGACACACCCATCTGGCTGTTCCTGCTCCCGAGCGCGGTGCTGGGCTTCGCCAACGCGGGCATCTGGGCCCCGCTGAGCTCCACGGTCACGCGTAACCTGCCGCCGCGGCAGGCCGGCGCCGGCTCGGGCGTCTACAACACCACCCGCCAGATCGGCGCGGTGCTCGGCAGCGCCGCGATCGCCGTCCTCATCCAGTCGCGGCTGGCGGCCGAGCTTCCCGCCCGTCCCGGGGCAGGCGGAGATGCCAGCCCCATGGGCTTCGGCGGAGCGCTGCCCGAGGCACTGCACGAGGGGTTCTCGACGGCGATGGGCCAGTCCATCCTGCTGCCGGCGGCCGTCATCCTGCTCGGCGCCGCCGTGGTGCTCTTCTTCGCCAAACCCAAGCCGGTCCAGGGCTGGGGCGCTCCGGACGACGTTGCCGCGTCAGAGGCGGCGGAAGCCGCAGGCATGTCCGGCACGGCTGCCGGCACGGACCGGGCCATCGGCCGAACGGACAACGCCGCCGCGGAGCGGCGCTAGCCCGGCCGGCATCCGGGTCAGCCCAGCAGCACGCTGGTCTGGATGCCGCCGGCGGAGAAGCCGAGGCTGCGGGCCAGCGCCAGCGACCCCTTGTTGCTGACTTCGGAGCGCCACTGCAGTGTGAGCCCGGCGGCAAGGGCCTCGTGGGCGGCTATTGAGGCGGCCAGCTTGCCCAGCCCGCGGCGCCGCCACTCCGGCGCAACCAGCACGCCCAGATGGGCCAGGAGCCCCTCCCATTCGGCGTAGGCCCCGCAGGCCACAGGCGTCCGGCGCCCGTCTTCCACATGCAGGACAGTGAAACGGTGCTCGAGGTCCGCGAGGCACACCTCGTTGACATCATCGGGCGGGCAGAACGACTCCAGCTCGATTGCTTCCGGATTCCCGTGCGAGACGGTCAGCTCCTCGGAGGGCTGCTGCAGGGGAAGGTCGTCGGCGAAGAAAAGTGCGGCGGCGCCCAGCCCGTGGCCGCCGTGCGCGCGCGTGATGGTCAGCAGCGTCACGTGCTGGGCCAGTTCCTCGTCGGCGAGGCCTTCGGCGGCGTCCAGCGCCCATTGCGGGCCCACCAAGGCGGAGTTGCCGAACAGGCGGACAAACTGCACGGCCCGGGCCGTCTCGTCGGCCCGGGTGAGCCGCACCCCTGCCGCGGCCGCGAAGGCGCCGTCGTCGAACCCCAAGCGGCGCGCCCACGCGAGCTGGACAATTTCAGCGGAACCGGGCTCAAGAGTCATGAAACAACCCTACCCACCGCCGGACCGCGATTCCGGCCACAGCCAGCAGGCGCAGCCGGCAGACACAGCCTGTGGCCACCGCCCGCGGACGGTGCCCACGTTGCCCAGGAGACCTCTTAGCCGAAGAGGACTGCGGCCTCGTCATAGCGGCTCTGCGGTACGGACTTGAGGTTGCCCAGGGCGGCGTCGAAGCCAACATGAACAATGTCCGTGCCGTGCAGCGACACCATCGTGCCCCAGCGCTTCTCGACCACCGAATCGATGGCCGCCATGCCCAGCCGGGTGGCCAGGACGCGGTCGAACGCCGTCGGGACGCCGCCGCGCTGGATGTGGCCCAGGACCGTCGCGCGGGTCTCGATGCCGGTGCGTGCCTCGAGTTCGGGCGCCAGCATTTCGGCGATGCCGCCGAGGCGGGGGCGGCCAAACGTGTCCAGTCCGCGCTCCGAGTGCGGGGACTCCTGGCCTTCGGGCACGAACCCCTCGGCGACGACAAGCAGCGGGGCACGGCCACGGTCATGGGCGGAGACAACCCACTCGGCGATCTGTTCCATGGAGGCCTTTTGCTCCGGGATCAGGATGGCGTGGGCGCCCGAGGCCATGCCGGCGTGCAGGGCGATCCAGCCCACGTGCCGTCCCATGACCTCGGCGATCATGCAGCGGTGGTGGGACTCCCCGGTGGTGCGCAGCCGGTCAATTGCCTCGGTGGCGATTTCCACGGCAGTGTCGAATCCGAAGGTGTAGTCCGTGGCGTCGAGGTCGTTGTCGACCGTCTTGGGCACGCCCACGATCTTCAGGCCGGCGTCGGTGAGGCGCTTGGCGGCGGCGAGGGTGCCCTCGCCGCCGATGGCGATGATGGCGTCGATCCCGAGCCGGTCCATGTTGGCCTTGATGACCTCGGGGCCGCCGCCGTTCTCAAAGGGATTGGTGCGGGACGTGCCGAGGATGGTGCCGCCCTGCTTGGCGATGCCGCGGACCATGGTGCGGGGGATCTCCACGATGTCGCCCTCGACAACGCCGCGCCAGCCATCCTTGAACCCTACGAACTGCTGGCCGTGGACCGCGATTCCCTTGAGGACGGCGCCACGGATGACGGCGTTCAGTCCGGGGCAGTCTCCGCCGCTGGTGAGGATTCCAATTTTCATATCTTGGCTCAAATCCTGGTTTGAAGGGGTACAGGCAGAGCGCCACGCTGAGCTCACCTAGAGTCTAGTGGCGGGTGTGGGGCAGGACACAAACGGTTACAAAAATGCCCCCGCCGTGAAGGCGGGGGCATTTTTTCGTGACGTTGGGCGGGCCTGTGGCCAGCGTCAGGGCCGGAATCAGGGCCGGGAAGAACGCTTCGAGAGGAAGCTCTGGAGGACGATTGCGTTGCGCTGGTCCGGAAGGAGCAGCCACCCGGCAAGGTAGACCACGAATGCCGGTCCCGGGAGCAGGCTCAAAAGCAGGTAGGCGATCCGGACATAGGCCACATCAACATTGAGTTTGGCGGCGATTCCTCCGCAGACCCCGCCAAGCCAGCGCTGCGGACCACGTTTCAGGCCGAAGCCCCGGATGGTGTCGAAGAATTTATCCATGGTTCAAGACTTCCCTGTTGTGGGGTTCTTGTCACGCCTGCGGGCCGAGACCAGCCCGCCGATGATCAGGGCGGCGCCCGCCCCGATCATCAGGCCAATCAGCACATACGTGCCGTTGAGGGCCACGATGCCGAGGCGGGAAATGATGAGCAGAGCGGCCAGCGCTACCACTATCAGCCCCCAGACCACCGTGCCTACCCGGGCCGGGGAACCGGCCTGTTCAAGGTCCTGCCCGGCGTCGGGCCGGGAGTCGTCATAGCTGCTCATGTCAGTTTCCTTCCTTGATGGTCACGTTGCTCACGGTGCCGGAGACCTGCAGGACCAGCCGGGCGCCCGGCTTCGAGGTGTTGTAATCGCTTTGCTGCTTCGTGATGCCGCCGCGGTCCTGGTTGCCGTCGTGGAGGCTCCCCATGGTCATGTCCGCCTGGACCTGCACGGGGACGGTAGTGGGGATGACGACAGTGAGGTTGCTGGCCGTCGCGTCGATCGGCACAACGACGTCGGAGCCCAGTGGCGGATTCAGCGCCAGCTTGGTCAGGTCCACTGTTCCGGCGCCGCCGGTGATCTCGAAGCCGCCGCGGGCCTGTTCAATGCTGGCCGGTGTCCAGTCCGCGTTCTGGAAACGGAACCGGTCCCCGTGCGGAACCACACTGAAGATTCCACCGATCAGCAGCGCCACGACCGCGAAGAAGCTCAGGATCCCGGAGGTCCGGCCCCGCAGCCCTGCAAACAGGATTCCCAGGCCCAGGATGGCCGCGCCAATAGCCCAGACCAGGGCATTGCCGGCGTCGCCGAGGTCGATCACGTTGGCGGCGTCGAGGGCCTTGATGCCGCCGCCCACCAGGAGGGCTGAACCGACGGTCACGGCAACTGCCGGAGCGCCGGGACCAAGGTTACGGGGCGCAGCCGGTGGAGGGGGTGTAGCCCCGGGCCCATAGCCGCCTGGGGGAATGGGGCCGGTGGGGCCGGGCGGGATGGAGCCCGACGGCGGAGGCGGACCCCAGGCGGGACCGGCGCCGGAGACTCCCGAGCCGCTGACGGGCTGGCCAAAGGCCGGGCCGCCGGACTGGGCGAATCCTCCGGTGGCGAAGCCTGCATCGGATTGCTGACCGGCGTCAGTGCGGGAGGTGCCCGCAAAGGCCGCCGTGCCGGCCGGACTGCTGTAGTCATAGCGCGTTGGCATGGGCGTGGCTCCGTTCCGGGTCTTGTTGCGTTGGGTCAGGTAGTAGACGAGGTAGATTGCGCCACCCACCCAGAACACCGTCCAGAGGAAGGCGCCAAAGCCGTAGCGGTCCCAGCCCCAGACGCCGGTGCCGAGGCTGGGGAAACCGATGACCGTGGCGATGAGGGAGCCGGTCATGCCGGCCGTCCACCGGCCGGCGGCGGCCTCCTGGACGTGAATGCGGCCGTCAGGCTCTGGCAGCAGTGCCCAGGCCAGACCGTAGGCGAGCACGCCGATTCCGGCGAAGACAGCCAGGACGATCAGGACACCGCGAATGATGAGGGGGTCGACGCCGAGCCGGTGGGCGATGCCGCTGGCCACGCCGCCGACCCACCGGTCCCGTCCCCGGTAGATGCCATGGCCCCGGATCCAGTCGAAGAAGTTCTGGGACTGGGGCGCCGGGAGCGGCCCGTCCGGGGCCGGGTAAAGCCGCGGCGGCTCCGGCTGCTGCCCGCCGGCCGGTCCGGCGTTGACCGGCTCGGAACCGGCCGGCAGGGCGTTGAAAGGCTCGGAGCCGGTCGCAGCGGAGGCGGGCTGCCCCGTGCCGGAAACTTCGGTGTCAGGGTGTTCTGTGCCGGGACGTTCCGTGTCTGGATTGTCCGTGGCCGGCCGGTCTGCGGAGGCCGGGCCTTCATCGGGGTGCGGAGTGTGCGGATTCATACTTCGATCCTTCCCGTTCCCGGCGCCGGGCTCTACTGGGGAACACCCTGAATGGTCCCTGAGTGTCCCCCGGCCGGGCCCCGAAACTCGTCCGGGGAACCCCGATCCATGCTTGGATTGATGCATGAGTACCCCGCCCGCCCGCCCGCCGCTGGTCCGCAGCAGCGACCGCGTGATTGCCGGCGTCTGCGCGGGCCTCGCCAACCACCTGGGCTGGCCGGTGCGCATGGTCAGGATCGGCATGGTGGTGGCTGCCCTCGCAGGCGGCGCGGGGGTGGCCTTTTACGCCTGGCTCTGGATCATGGTCCCCACGGCGGACGAAAGCGCCCGGCGCAACGCCCGCCGCCCGGCGTCGCCGATCGCCCCGGCGGTAAGCCTCCCGGACGTCCCCGGAGCCACGGGCACCGCGCCGGCTCCCGGCACGCCCGGAACCCCGGGCGGGTCGGGATCCCGCGGCACGCGCGGCACGGCACCGCAGGGTTCCTGGTGGTCCAAGGTGCCCGGCATGCCGTTCGGCAAGGAGATCCTTCTGGGCGCCGGCTTGTTGCTGGCGGCCGGGATCCTGATCGCCCGGCTCCTCGGTGTTGACGTCCCGCTGGGCACCCTGATTCCCGTGGCGGCGATCCTGGGCGGTGCCGCGATCGCCTGGATGCAACTGGACGAGACGCGCCGGGCCGGGCTCGTGGACAAGACCAAGGCGGACCAGGCCGGCGGCTGGGCGCGGCTTGCGGCCGGGCTGGCCCTCGTGGTGGCCGGCGTGCTGGTCATGGTGTCCGGCTCGGGGTCCTGGGAACAGACCTGGCTTGCCCTGCTGGCCTCGGTGGCGGTGCTCGGCGGCGTGGCCCTGGTGCTGTTGCCCTGGGGGCTGAAGTTCTGGCGTGACCTGGAGACCGAACGCGCGGGACGGGTGCGCGCCACCGAGCGCGCCGAGATCGCAGCCCACCTCCACGATTCCGTGCTGCAGACGCTCGCCCTGATTCAGCGCCGTGCCGGCAACGAGCACGACGTCATCCGGCTTGCCCGCGCACAGGAGCGCGAACTGCGGGGCTGGCTGTACCGGGATGCCGGCAAGGAGTCCGGCCAGCTGTCTGAGGGCATCATGGCTGCCGCCGCAGAGGTCGAAGACTCATTGGGGCACGCGGTTGAAGTGGTCAGCGTCGGGGACTGCGCCATGACCCAACGCCATGAGGCCCTCGTCCAGGCGGCCCGCGAAGCCATGCTCAACGCCGCCCGGCACGGAGGCGGAGCCGTGTCCGTGTATCTGGAAGTTACCGACGCCGCCGCAGAGGTTTTCATCAAGGACCGGGGCCAGGGCTTCGACCCGGAGTCGGTTCCGCCGGACAGGCTCGGTGTCCGGGAATCGATCATCGGGCGGATGAACCGCCACGGAGGCACCGCCGCCATCATCAGCAGCCCGGACGGCACCGAGGTGCGGCTGCGGCTGCCCGCCGTCGCCACGCTCGCATCTGGCGGAACCGCGGCGGCTGCCGCCAACAACGTCAACGGAGAGGCCAAGCAGTGACCAGCCCAGCACCAGGAACCCCGGCGCACGACAACCAGTCATCAGGAAATACGGCCCACGTTCGGGTGGTGATCGTCGACGACCACGCCATCTTCCGTTCCGGGCTGAAAGCGGACCTGGACCCGGACATCGTCGTCGCGGGGGAGGCCGGAACCGTGGAAGAGGCGATCGCCGTCATCGCAACGCAGCGACCCGACGTCGTGCTGCTGGACGTCCATCTCCCGGGCGGCCGGGGTGGCGGCGGGCGCGAAGTCCTGGCCGGCTCGGCGCCGCTGCTGGGCACCACCCGGTTCCTGGCGCTGAGCGTCTCCGACGCGGCGGAGGATGTGGTCTCCGTGATCCGGGCGGGTGCGCGCGGCTATGTCACCAAGACAATCTCCGGCGCGGAAATCAGCGGCGCCGTTCGCCGCGTGGCCGGCGGCGACGCCGTCTTCTCGCCCCGGCTGGCGGGCTTCGTCCTTGACGCGTTCGGCACGGCCCCGGCGGACATCGCCGATGACGAACTGGACAAGCTCTCGGCGCGCGAACTCGAGGTGATGCGCCTCATCGCCCGCGGCTACAGCTACAAGGAAGTGGCCAAGGAATTGTTCATCTCGATCAAGACCGTTGAAACCCACGTCTCGGCCGTGCTGCGCAAGCTCCAGCTCTCCAGCCGCCACGAGCTGACCCGCTGGGCCGCCGAGCGCCGCCTGCTTTAACCCAGCGATGCGCTATCACTTGGGGTCCTCTTGACGGGGGCAAAGCAACCACAAGTGATGGCGCATCGGGGGTTTGGGGCGGGCTACTTCGCCTTGCCGAGGAAGTCCTGCAGGCGGGCGACGCCCGTGGCCAGGTCCTCGTCGCCGAGGGCATAGGACAGGCGCAGGTACCCGGACGGGCCGAACGCCTCGCCGGGAACCACAGCGACCTCCACCTCATCCAGGATGAGCGTCGCGAGTTCGGCGGAGGTGGCCGGCCGCACCGGACCGTTCGCGGACGGGAACTCTTTGCCCAGCAGCGCGCGGACGTCCGCGTAGACGTAGAACGCGCCCTTCGGCGTCGGGCAGTCAACGCCGTCAATCGCGTTCAGGCCGGCGACGATCGCCTTGCGGCGGCGGTCAAAGGCCACCTTCATCTCGTCGACGGCGGTCAGCGGCCCGGACACGGCGGCGAGGGCGGCCATTTGGGGAATGTTGGAGACGTTAGACGTCGCGTGGGACTGCAGGTTGGTGGCGGCCTTGATGACGTCCGCCGGTCCGATCATCCAGCCCACCCGCCAGCCGGTCATGGCATAGGTCTTGGCGACACCGTTGAGGATGACCACTTTGTCGCCCAGTTCCGGTGCTGCGGTGGCGATCGAGGTGAAGGGCACGCCGTCGTAGGTCAGGTGCTCATAGATCTCGTCGGTGACCACCCACAGGCCCTTGGACGCCGCCCACTGGCCGATCTCCTTGACCTGCTCCGGGGAGTACACGGCGCCCGTGGGGTTGGAGGGGGAGACGAACAGGAGGATCTTGGTGCGCTCCGTGAGCGCGGCTTCCAGCTGCTCCACCGTGACCAGGTAGCCCTGCTCCGGGCCCGCGAAGACCTCCACGGGTACCCCGCCGCCCAGCCGGATGGCCTCGGGGTACGTGGTCCAGAAGGGGGTGGGAACAATGACCTCGTCGCCCGGATCCAGGAGCGTCGCGAAGGTGTTGTAGACGGCCTGCTTTCCGCCGTTGGTCACCAGCACCTGCGCTGCCGTGGCCTTGTAGCCGGAATCGCGGAAGGTCTTGTCCGCGATGGCCTGCTTCAGCTCGGGAAGGCCGCCGGCGGGGGAGTATCGGTGGTACTTCGGCTGGCTGGCGGCCTCGATGGCTGCCTGCACGATGTAGTCCGGAGTTGGGAAATCGGGTTCCCCGGCGCCAAAGCCAATGACCGGCCGGCCGGCTGCCTTCAGCGCCTTCGCCTTGGCATCGACGGCCAGAGTGGCGGATTCGGCTATGGCGGAAATGCGCCGGGAAATGCGGGCAGAAGACATGGGCGGGTCCGTTCTTCGCTTGCAGCTGGAAGGCTGAATATGGGAATCGACGAAATCTACTCTATGCTGTTCACCGGATCCTCCGGGGTGCCTGAACGCAATTGTGACTGACCGCTGTCAGCCCGTTTGCGCAGGTCCGCAGGGGTCCGGAAGAGGGCCGGTTCGACGTAGGCGCAGTTGTTGCGTAGACTGGTTCTCCGGTGTTGAAAACACGATGATGGCCTGCGCCTCAGGGAAGCCTGGGGAAACGCGTCGGCCGGAACGGATTTTCGCCCCGAAGGGTAGTGGCGCAATTGGTAGCGCAGCGGTCTCCAAAACCGCAGGTTGCAGGTTCGAGTCCTGTCTGCCCTGCGCATGCTGTTCCGGGAATTCCGGAACCAGCGCAGCAACCATGGTTCAGTTCAGAGCCGGGTATCCGATCATTGCGAGGATGAGTGAGGACCAGGTGACCGAAACAGCTGCCAGCAGCTCCAAAGGCCGCCCCGCCAAGAATGCCGTCAAGCCCGGCTTCTTCGCTCGCATCGCGATCTTCATTCGCCAGGTCATTGGCGAACTGAAGAAGGTCGTCGCACCGACCCGTAAAGAACTGATCAACTACACGCTCGTGGTGCTGGTGTTCGTCACCATCATGATGGTGATCGTCACCCTGCTCGACTTGGCCTTTGGGACCGCGGTCGGCTGGGTCTTCGGCGGCAGCGGCCCCACGGACCGCTAAGGGGACCGGTCCGCAGACTGCGTGGATGCCCCGGGAAACCGGAGGTTCCGCGGAGTGTGCGGAATTGAGTCATTTAAATAGGCATGTTAGGCAATTGAGGAAGCAGGAGACCAAGTGTCTGAGCAGGAGCTCGAGGTAACTGAGACTGAGCTGGATAAGCGCCAGGACGCCGCGGTGGAAGCCACGGAAGAGTCCGAGGCTGCGTCTGCTGCGCCCGAATCCGACGTCGCTGACGAGGCCGTAGTCGCGGAAGAAGCTGCCGAAGCCGGCGACGCTGAAGATACCGACGTTGAAGACGCCGAAGAATCCGACGAAGATACCGACGCGCTGGCAGCCGCGGCCGCCAAGGCCGAGGTCGACCCTGCCGAGGAATTCAAGGGCAAGCTGCGCCGCCAGGAGGGTGACTGGTACGTCATCCACTCCTACGCAGGCTACGAGAACCGCGTCAAGGCCAACCTTGAGACCCGCATCCAGACCCTGGACATGGAAGATTACATCTTCGAAATCCAGGTTCCGATGGAGGAAGTCGTTGAGATCAAGAACGCTCAGCGCAAGGTCATCAACCGCGTCCGCATCCCCGGTTACGTCCTGGTCCGCATGGACCTGACGGACGCCTCCTGGGGCGCCGTCCGCCACACCCCCGGCGTCACCGGCTTCGTGGGCAACGCCCACAACCCGGTCCCGCTGCGCCTCGATGAGGTCTTCTCCATGCTCGCCCCGGTCTTCGAAGAAGAGCAGGCCGAGAAGGGCAAGCCCGTCAAGCACGCCGCCGCCCAGGTCGACGTCGACTTCGAGGTTGGCGAGTCGGTCATCGTCAAGGAAGGCCCGTTCGAGACCCTCCCCGCCACGATCTCCGAGATCAAGATCGATTCCCAGACCCTCGTGGTGCTGGTGTCCATCTTCGAGCGCGAGACTCCGGTCACCCTGGCGTTCAACCAGGTCAGCAAGATCTAGCTGTTCCCACAGAATTCGCCCCGGACTGCCCGCTTAGCAGTCACGGAGCGGCCGGCCGCCTTGCCATGGCGGCCACCAACCTGAGGCACGCTCCTGTGCCCCAGGACGTATTTGAGAGAAGGACCTACATTGGCTCCCAAGAAGAAGGTCACCGGCCTCATCAAGCTGCAGATCCAGGCAGGTGCCGCTAACCCGGCCCCGCCGATCGGTCCTGCGCTTGGCCAGCACGGTGTCAACATCATGGAATTCTGCAAGGCGTACAACGCTGCGACGGAAGCCCAGCGCGGCAACGTTATCCCCGTGGAAATCACGGTCTACGAAGACCGTTCATTCACGTTCATCACCAAGACCCCGCCGGCTGCAGAGCTCATCAAGAAGGCTGCTGGCGTCGCCAAGGGTTCGGCTACCCCGCACACCGTCAAGGTTGCCAAGCTGACCCAGGCCCAGGTCAACGAGATCGCCACCACCAAGATGGAAGACCTCAACGCCACGAGCCTCGAAGGCGCAGCGAAGATCATCGCCGGCACCGCCCGTTCCATGGGTATCACCGTCGAGGGTTAATTCCCTTCCGCTGATGGGCCGGGTTCGGGCAACCGATCACGACGCCGTCAGCACCGCCGGCCAGCCGGCACCACCTAAACATTGAAAAGCGGAATTCCGGAACAGATAATCCAGCCGGAATACCGCCTGTGGCAGGGCCCAGCGCGGTCCGCAGACCACAACTGCACAAGGAGAAATAAGCAGCATGGCAAAGCGCAGCAAAGCATATGAGGCAGCCGCCGCCAAGATCGACGCGGAGAAGTTCTACGCGCCGTTCGAGGCAGTGACGCTCGCCAAGGACACCAACCCGTCCAAGTTCGACGCCACCGTTGAGGTCGCTTTCCGCCTGGGCGTTGACCCTCGCAAGGCCGACCAGATGGTCCGCGGCACCGTCAACCTGCCGCACGGCACCGGTAAGGTCGCCCGCGTCCTCGTCTTCGCAACGGGCGACAAGGCTGAGGCTGCAATCGCAGCCGGCGCCGACTTCGTTGGCTCCGATGACCTGATCGAAAAGATCGCCGCCGGCTGGACCGACTTCGACGCCGCCGTCGCCACCCCTGACCTCATGGGCAAGGTTGGCCGCCTCGGTAAGGTCCTGGGTCCGCGTAACCTGATGCCGAACCCGAAGACCGGCACCGTGACCGCTGACGTCGCGAAGGCTGTCAACGACATCAAGGGCGGCAAGATCGACTTCCGCGTCGACAAGCACTCGAACCTGCACTTCATCATCGGCAAGGTTTCCTTCGACGCCATCAAGCTGGCCGAGAACTACGCGGCAGCACTGGAAGAGGTCCTTCGCCTCAAGCCGTCCGCTTCCAAGGGCCGCTACATCCAGAAGGCCACCGTCGCCACCACGTTTGGCCCGGGCATCTCGGTTGACCCCAACGTCACCAAGGTCCTGACCGAGGTCTAGTCCTCACCGGATCCACGGCGCCACCAGCCCCACGGCGCCTCCAGTTCCAAGCGAAAGGCCGTCCTGCACCAGCGGGGCGGCCTTTCGCCGTTTCGGCGCCCGGGAACCCCGCCGTCCCGGACGCATCAGCCGTCCCGGAGCCCTTGGAGTGGCCGGACTTGCCGGTTAGGCTGTCCCGGTGACTACGCCGTCGTACCTCATCGAGCCCCTTTCCCTGCCCGCAAGCCTTGACGGCGCTGGCGTTGGTGCCGACGCAGCGGACTTCCTGGAATTCATGGCACTCTCCGATGAGCTCGTCCTGCAGACGTGGGGCAACCTTGACCGGGCCACGTCCCCGGCAGCGCGTCTTCAGTACTGGCGGGACAGTCCCTACACCCGGGTGCGGCTCTTTTTCGTCCGGGTCGACGGACGCATGGTGGCCAGCTCCTGGGTCCGCTTCGAATTGCAGGACAATCTCAGCAGCGCGCTTCTGCACCTGAGTGTCCTGGATGCCTTTACCGGCCGGGGGATCGGCCGGGCACTGCTGGAGCACGCCGAAGCGGTGGCCGCAGCCGACGGACGGACCATACTGCAGACCTTCACGGAGCACCCGGCCGATTTCGACGTCGACGGCCCAAACGTCATCAGGCCCGCCACGGGCACCGGGGCGCTTCCCGCCGCCGCGCCCGGCGTCCGGTTCGCCGGACACGCCGGCTACCGCCTCGAGCAGGTGGAACGGTTCAGCTCCCTCGACCTCCAGCCCACCGCGGACCCCAACACCGCGGACCTCAACACCGAGGACCTTGACGTTCTGGAACGGGACGCCCTGGCCCACGCGGGGGACTACGAGCTCCTGCACTGGAGGGATGCCTGCCCCGAGGAACACGCCGCCGGGCTCGCGGTGCTGATGTCGCGTATGAGCACCGACGCGCCCAGCGGCGCGCTGAGCTACGAGCCGGAGACCTGGGACGTCGCCCGGGTCCGCCACGTCGAGGACGTCTGGCGGCGGGCCGGCCAGTCCTCCCTGGTGGCGGCGGCACGGCACCGGGCMACCGGGGAGCTGGCCGCCTACACGGTCCTCCAAACTGAACCGGACAAGCCCTGGCTGGCCAGCCAGGACGACACCCTGGTCGCGGCGAACCACCGCGGCCACCGGCTCGGCACGCTCATCAAGATCCTCAACCTGCGCCAATTGCGGGAACAATTCCCTGCGGTGCGGCGTGTGCTGACCTACAACGCCGCGGAAAACGATCACATGCTCAGCATCAACATCGCACTGGGCTTCAAGGCGGCCGGTTACGACGGCGAGTGGCAGCGGACCGCGGCCCCCGCGGGCGCAGCTGGTCGCGGCGGCCGGAACTGACCTCCCGCGGCGGCGGGGAAGCCACTGGAGCGAAACCGTCCGCGTCACCAATGGACCCGCGTCACCAATGGACCAGCGTCACTAATGGACCCGCGTCACCAATGGAAGAGTGGCCCAAACCGGCATATGCTGGCGGTTGAAGGCCCGGTGTGAGCCGGGCCGGACCGATGGTGGATGGCACAACGGCTGGGAAGATGCCCTCTATGGCAAACGAAGTACGGATTGAGCAGCTGTGGATCCCCGATTCCCTTGACGCGCCCGATGCCGCGGACTTTCTGGCCGCCGTCGAGGTGGGAAGAAGAGTCCGGATGCAGACCTGGGGCACCGACGACCTCGCCTATGCGCCGCAGGAGAAGCTCCTCGAGATGGCGGACCCCTACGAACGCCAGGTGATCCTTGTCGCCAAGATCGACGGCGTGATTGTCGGGACGGCGGACATCGCGCTGCCGCTCGTGGACAACCTCGACCTCGCCGAATTCACGCTGGACATCCTGCCGGAATTCCGGCGCCAGGGCGTGGGGCGGCAGCTGCTGGAGGCCGCGGAGCACCTGGCCCGGGACGAGGGCCGCCACACCATCCTGATCGACACGAATCACCCGGGATCCACCCTGAGGGACCCGGAAGCCGAGCAGCTCGTGCCCGGCAGCGGCGTCGGATTTGTCCCGCTGGGAAGCCGCGACGTCGAATTTGCCCGTCACACCGGCTACACCCTGCAGCACATCGAACAGTTCAGTTCCTGCGCACTTCCGCTGGACAGCAAACTCGTCGCCGAGCTCGAGGCCGAGGCCGAGGAAGCCAATGGCGGCCGCTACCGCCTGCACCACTGGACCGACCGGTGTCCTGACCAGTGGCTCGAGGCTGTCGCCGCCCTGGAGAACCAGGCAGGCGAGGACGAAGTGCCCGGCCCGGACGCCCAGGAGATGGTGTTCGACGGCGGAATCCTCCGGGAGGCGGAAGAGGTCACCATCGCCCAGGGCCGCCGGACGGTGGTCACCGCCGTCGAGCACATCGCCAGTGGAACGCTCGTAGGCCTGACCACCATCAGCGTCCTGGCGCTGCGCCCGGATGTCGTCTTCCAGGATGACACCGTGGTGCTGCAGGAACACCGCGGCAACAAGCTCGGTCTGCTGATCAAGGTTGCCAACATGGAACGGCTCAGCGAACAGTTCCCGGATGCCCGTGTCCTGTACACGTGGAACGCCCCGGAGAACCGCTACCTCCTGAAGGTCAACCAGCAGCTCGGATTCACGACGGCGGGCGTCACGGGCCTCTGGCAGAAAGAACTCCCCGACTTCGGCCCGAGCGTCAGCTGAGGGACGGCGGACTCATCCGGCCGGGCCTGTCCGGCCCTGTCCGGCGGGCTCCTGCCCGCCCGATTTGGAACCCGCGCCCGGTGTCCCGTAAGCTGGGATGACCAAAGACCGTCGGTTGTTGGAAATCCACTCTCCCAAGCAAGACTCAATTCTGCAGTCGCGCCGGGAGAGCGCAGTGGATTTCCGGACGAAGGACCCTGAACATAGGGCGGCCGGCGCAGGTGAACGAAGCAAAGCTCCGTGGTCATGGACCGCGTCGAGACAAGCCCCGTGCATCTGCGCGGGGCGTTTTTTAGTTTTAGCTCTCTTGAGCGGGGACCCGGACATACCGGCACTATCCCCGGAAGGAGGGTTATGGCAACGCCTAGCAAGGTTTCAGCAGTAGCTGAGATCACTAACGATTTCAAGGAATCGAACGCCGCTGTCCTGACCGAATACCGTGGGCTCACCGTTGCACAGCTCAAGCAGCTGCGTGTTTCTCTCGGCCAGGAAACCAAGTTCTCGGTCGTCAAGAACACCCTGACCGCCATTGCAGCCAAGGAAGCTGGTGTCGAAGCATTCGACGGTCAGCTTGCCGGCCCCACTGCAATCGCGTTCATCAAGGGTGACGCAGTTGCCGCTGCCAAGAGCCTGACGGATTTTGCCAAGGCCAACAAGCAGCTGGTCATCAAGACCGGTTACTTCGAGGGCAAGGCTCTGAACGCCACCGAAGTTGCTGCCCTGGCAGCACTCGAGTCCCGTGAGCTGCAGCTCGCAAAGGTTGCAGGCATCCTCAAGGCTCCTGCTGCCGCCGCTGCACGCATCATTGACGCACTGCGCCTCAAGCTTGAAGAAGAGAACGGTGCCCCGGCAGCAGCCGAAGCACCCGCCGCTGAAGAAGCTCCCGCAGCAGATGCAGCAGCCGAGGCCGAAGCACCGGCCGAAGCCGCAGCCCCCGAAGAGAACTAGTCCTCTTCTCCATAAGACTCCGGTGCGACAGCGAGCCTCAGGCCCGCCGGGCACCACTATAGGAAGGACGCCACACCATGGCGAAGCTCACCAACGAAGAGCTCATTGAAGCTTTCAAGGAACTGACCATCATCGAGCTCTCCGAGTTCGTCAAGCTCTTCGAAGAGACCTTCGAAGTTACCGCTGCTGCTGTTGCCGTTGCCGGCCCCGCCGGTGGCGCTGCCGCCGAGGAAGCCGAAGAGAAGACCGACTTCGACGTCATCCTCGAAGCTGCTGGCGACAAGAAGATCGCAGTGATCAAGGAAGTTCGCGCCATCACCTCCCTGGGCCTCAAGGAAGCCAAGGACCTGGTTGACAGCGCACCCAAGGCTGTTCTCGAAGGCGCCACCAAGGAAGCTGCCGAGAAGGCAAAGGCTCAGCTCGAAGAAGCTGGCGCCCGCGTTACCCTCAAGTAACTCCTGCCGTCCGGATCCATCGCGATCCGCACTGCTCGAAGGAAACCCCGTCCACTCAGGTGGGCGGGGTTTCCTGCATTCCCGGCCCCGGCATACACATCCCGGGTGCGGGTGAACGGCGCCCAAGGATTTGGCAAAGTTTTTCTGATACCCCTGTCGCACTTGATGGCGCGACCCTAGACTTTGGATTTGTGCCCACCGGCCCCCAACGTTCAGGAGTTCACCCACAATGACGGACCCAAACACTTCCCCCTCCCGCCGCGCCATGCTCACGGCGGCCCTCGTGGGCGGAGGCGCAGCCGCCGCCGCGCTGGCCGGCAGCCCGGCAGCACAGGCGGCCGGCGATCAACCAGGAGGGGGCCAGCCCGGCAGCAAGAAGCAGTTCACGCTGACGGTCCTCGGCACCACGGACCTGCACAACAACGTCTTCAACTGGGACTACTTCAAGAACACCGCCTATGCCGATGCCGCCGGCAACAGGATCGGGATCGCGCAGGCCGCCACGCTGATCAATGCCATGCGGGCCGAGCGCGGCGCGGCCAACACGCTGACCATCGACGCCGGGGATACCATCCAGGGCACGCCCCTGGCCTACTACTTCGCCAAGATCAAGCCCATCTCGGCAACGGTGAAACACCCCATGGCGCTGGCCATGAACGCGATCGGCTACGACGCCGTGGGGCTGGGCAACCACGAGTTCAACTACGGCATTCCGCTGTTGCGGACCTGGGAGAAGCAACTGGACTTCCCGCTCCTGGGCGCGAACGTCCATGACGCCGTCTCGGGCAGGCGAGCCTTCACGCCCTACGTCCTGAAGCGGATCAAGACGGACAGCGGCTGGCTGACGGTCGGCCTGGTCGGCTTCGTGACGCCCGGCTGCGCACTCTGGGACCGCGACAACGTCCAGGGCAAGCTGGACTTCAACGGCATTGTCGAGGAGGCCAGGACCGTCATCCCGCAGGTGAAGGCCGCCGGGGCCGACGTCGTGATCGTCACGAGCCATTCCGGGGCGACGCCCGGATCCTCCTACGGCGACGCCCTGCCCTTCCCCGAGAACGCGTCCACCCAGCTCGCCGAGGAAGTCCCCGGCATCGACGCCATGTCGGGCACGCCCACCTGGAGATCCCGGAGCGCTTCGTCACCAACAAGGCCACAGGCAAGCAGGTGCTCCTGACCGAGCCGCTCAAGTGGGGCATGCGCGTATCGGTCATGGACCTCGGACTCGCCAAGGAAAAGGGGAAGTGGAGCGTCACCTCAGCGCATTCGCTCCTTTTGGACGCCAAAACCGTCGACGCCGATCCCGCCGTCGTCCGGGCCGTGCAGGCCGGGCACGAGGCCACCGTCAGCTACGTCAACGAGGTCATCGGGACCTCCACCGCCCCGCTCAGCACGGCCACCGCCTGCTGGGAGGATTCCGCCGCGATCGACGCCATCAATTACGTCCAGGCCAGCACCATCAAGGCCGAGCTCGCCAACGGTCCCGCGGCCGGGCTGCCCGTCCTGTCCATTGCGGCGGCCTTCTCCCGGGCAGTGGATGTCAAGGCCGGACCGCTGACCATCCGCGATGTCGCCGGACTGTATATCTTCGACAACACGCTGCTGTCCATCAAGGTCACCGGGGCGCAGGTCAAGGCCTACCTCGAGTGGTCCGCGCAGTACTTCAAACCGGTGACCTCCACCACGGCCAGGGCCCAGGACGTCACGAACGCCGTCACGGCCGCGGCCCCGAACGGCACCCCGGACTACAACTACGACGTCGTCTACGGACTGGACGCGCCGCTGGACTATGAGATCGACCTCGCCCGGCCGGCGGGGGACCGGATTGCCAACCTCAGCTACGGCGGCCAGGCGCTGCGGCCCGAGCAGGAATTCGCCCTGGCCATCAACAATTACCGGCAGAGCGGCGGTGGCAATTTCCCGGCCGTCAAGAGCGCACCGGTGCTCTCGAACAGCCAGCGCGAGATCCGGCAGCGCATCATCGACTACGTCGTGGACCGCGGCACCCTGGACGTCGCCACCTTCAGCCAGGCCAACTGGCGGCTCACCGTCAACGGGGCGCCGCTGACCGTCACGGCCTAGCACCCCCGCCACCCCAGCACGCCCACCAAGCAACGCGGGGTCACCTGCGTCCCATCCTGACCGCCGGATGGGCTGTAGGTGACCCCGCGTTGCTTTAAGAGGTGCTGGTTTTAACCCGCGCGGGCTAGTTGGGTTCGGTGATGTCCGCGACGACGGCGCCCAGGGCCGCCGTCAGGGCGTCGGCGTCCACGAAGGCGCTGTAGCCGTGTTCCCCGGCACCCATGGAGATCCGCCGGCCCGTGATGGTCCGGTCGGCGTAGACCGGCCAGGGGCGGATGCTGCCCAGCGGCGTAATCGTGCCGCGCTCGTACCCCGTGGCCTCGAACGCGGTTTCCGCCGCCGGGAGCGAGAGTTTGTTGACGCCCAGCAGCGCCCGCAGCTTGGGCCACGAGATCTGGCGGTCGCCCGGGACCAGGGCGAACAGGAAGCTCCCGTCCTTGTGCTTGACCACCAGGGACTTCACGATATCCGCGGGTTGGATTCCCAGGATTCCGGCCGCCTCCTCAAGGCTCCTGGCGGCGAGGCGTTCCACGATCTCGACGTCCAGGCCGCGGGCCGCGGCGTCGGCCAGGAACCGCTCGCGGCCACCGCTGGTTGTCCGTTGTTCCACCATCCGCGTCAAGCCTTTCCTGCTCCTGGTCGTTGCCGGTTCTCTTGGGTCTGCGGGTGGCGGTTCAGTTGCGGTACAGCAGCAGGGCCTCGCCCTGTCCGCCGCCGCCGCACAGGGACACGGCCGCCTTGCCGGTGCCGCGGCGTTTGAGTTCGTGGGCCGCGTGCAGGGCCAGTCGGGCGCCGGAGGCCCCGATCGGGTGGCCCAGGGCGATTGCACCGCCGTGGATGTTGCACTGCTCCAGCGGATAGTCGAGGTCCTTCAGGGACTGGACCGCCACGGAGCCGAAGGCCTCGTTGATTTCGATGAAGTCGAGGTCGGCGACGGACCAGCCGGCCTTGTCCAGGGCGTTCTTGATGGCGTTGGACGGCTGGGAATGCAGCGAGTTGTCCGGACCGGCGACCTGGCCAGGCTTGCCGACGACGGCGAGGTAGTCCAGGCCGTTGTCCTCGGCGAACTTCCGGCTGGTCAGCACCAGGGCGGCGGCGCCGTCGGACAGGGGAGAGGAGTTGCCGGCTGTGATGGTTCCGTCCGTGACGAACGCGGCGCGCAGCCCGGCCAGCGATTCGACGCTGGTGTCCGGCCGGATGCCCTCGTCGGAGGTGACGGTGATCGGGTCGCCCTTGCGCTGCTTGACGCTCATCGCGGCGATCTCGCCGTCGAAGAACCCGTCCTTGGCGGCCCGCGCCGCGCGCTGGTGCGACTGGGCGGCCACCCGGTCCTGGGAAGCCCGGTCGATGCCGAGGGTCAGGTTCTTGCTCTCGGTGGAAAGCCCCATGGACTGGCCGTCGAAGGCATCGGTCAGGCCGTCGTGCGCGGCCACGTCGAGGGCCTGGACGGTGCCGTACGCCCAGCCCTGCCGGGACCCGGGCAGCACGTGCGGTGCGCGGGTCATGGATTCCTGGCCGCCGGCGACCACCACCGTGGCGTCGCCGCTGCGGATCATCCGGGCGGCGTCGATCACCGCGGTGAGGCCGGAGAGGCAGACCTTGTTGATGGTCACGGTGGGGACGTTCCAGCCGATGCCGGCGCCGATCGCGCTCTGGCGTGCCGGGTTCTGGCCGGCCCCGGCCTGCAGGACCTGGCCCATGATGACGCTGTCCACCTGGTCGGCTTTGACGCCGCTGGCGGCAAGGGCCGCCCGGATGGCGTGGCTGCCGAGTTCGACGGCGGTGAAGCTGGCCAGCTGCCCGTTCAGGCGTCCCTGGGGGGTGCGGGCGGCGGAGAGGATGACAACATCGTTGTTGTCTGCAGGATTGCTCATGGTTTTTTCTTCCGATCTACGTCGACTTATGTCTACGTTATCGTGAGCCCCGTCACCTATCCATTCGGCCCGGTCCGGGCCCTCGCCGCCGCCGACTGGCGAGACTCCGGCGGCGCTGCAACAAGACTCAACAGAACCCCCAGCAGATCCCTGCCGGATCCCCGCCGGAACTTTGTGCTTGCAATCCCGGCGGAAGTGGGGTAGACAAGTAGGTTGCTTTGCCGTATCGTAGATATTTGCGTCTTCCCTGTTTACCTTCAGCCTTCATATAGCGGTGGGCTTAGCCTGACAGCTGTTCTATCAATGTGCCGTCAATAACGTGCACCAGCATGGAACAGCGTGGGTCCCGGGTCATATAGCGGAACCGGACTGGTAGCGCTGCGGAGTCATTCTGCAGAGTGCATAACGGGGGAGATCTGACAACGCCTGAAGRTCTGTGGAAGGATCCCTCTTGGTCGCCTCGAGCACCTCTAATGTAAACAACGCTACCGCTATCAATGCCGACAGCACCGACGGTGCAACCCGCCGGCTCTCATTCGCAAAGATTCACGAACCCCTTGATGTTCCGAATCTGCTCGCCCTGCAAACCGACAGCTTTGACTGGCTGGTCGGAAACGAACGCTGGCAGGCGCGCGTTGCGAAGGCCGTCGAAGAAGGCGACCTCAGCGTCGCCACCTCCTCGGGTCTGTCCGACATCTTCGAAGAGATCTCCCCGATCGAGGACTTCCAGGGCACCATGTCCCTGAGTTTCTCCGAGCCGGAGTTCGCTGACCCCAAATACACCATGGCTGAGTGCAAGGACCGGGACGCAACGTACTCGGCTCCGCTGTACGTCAAGGCCGAGTTCATGAACAACAACACGGGCGAAATCAAGCAGCAGACCGTGTTCATGGGTGACTTCCCGCTGATGACCGAGAAGGGCACCTTCGTCGTCAACGGCACCGAGCGTGTCGTCGTCTCCCAGCTGGTCCGGTCCCCGGGCGCCTACTTTGAGCGCACCGCCGACAAGACCAGTGACAAGGACATCTTCACCGCGAAGATCATCCCGTCCCGTGGCGCCTGGTTCGAACTCGAAATCGACAAGCGCGACCAGGTCGGCGTCCGTCTTGACCGCAAGCGCAAGCAGTCCGTCACCGTGCTGCTGAAGGCCCTCGGCTGGACCGAAGGCCAGATCCTCGAGGAATTCGGCCAGTACGACTCCATGCGCGCGACGCTGGAGAAGGACGCCACGGAGACCCGCGAAGACGCGTTGCTGGACATCTACCGGAAGCTGCGACCGGGCGAGCCGCCCACGGTTGAGGCTGCCCAGTCCCTGCTGGACAACCTGTACTTCAACTCCAAGCGCTACGATCTGGCCAAGGTTGGCCGTTACAAGATCAACCGCAAGCTTGGCATCGACCGCTCCCTTGGCGACAAGGAAGCTTCGGTCCTGCACGTTGAAGACATCGTGGCCATGATCAAGTTCCTGGTTGCGCTGCACGCCGGCGAGAAGACCCTCACGGGCAAGCGCGACGGCCAGGACCACGAGCTCCGCGTCGAGATCGATGACATCGACCACTTCGGCAACCGCCGCATCCGCGCCGTCGGCGAACTCATCGAGAACCAGGTCCGCACCGGCCTGTCCCGCATGGAGCGCGTCGTCCGCGAACGCATGACGACCCAGGACGTCGAGGCCATCACGCCGCAGACCCTGATCAACATCCGTCCCGTCGTGGCAGCCATCAAGGAGTTCTTCGGAACTTCCCAGCTGTCCCAGTTCATGGACCAGAACAACCCGCTCTCGGGTCTGACCCACAAGCGCCGCCTGTCCGCGCTTGGCCCGGGTGGTCTGTCCCGTGACCGTGCCGGCATGGAAGTTCGTGACGTGCACCCGTCCCACTACGGACGTATGTGCCCCATCGAAACTCCTGAAGGCCCGAACATTGGTCTGATCGGTTCGCTGGCATCTTACGGACGCATCAACCCGTTCGGTTTTATCGAGACCCCGTACCGCCTTGTTGCCGAGGGTGTCGTCTCCGATGAGGTCAAGTACCTCACGGCCGACGACGAGGCCGAGGTCCTGATCGCACAGGCCAACGCCCCGCTCGACGAGAACAAGCGTTTCGCGGAAGAGACCGTCCTGGTCCGTGCCCGCGGTGGTGGAGGCGAGCCCGTGCTGGTTCCCGCCGCCGACGTCGAGTTCATGGACGTTTCCCCGCGCCAGATGGTGTCCGTGGCTACCGCCCTGATCCCGTTCCTCGAGCATGACGATGCCAACCGTGCACTCATGGGTGCCAACATGCAGCGCCAGGCCGTGCCGCTGGTCCGTTCCGAGGCGCCGTTCGTCGGTACCGGCATGGAACGCGCCGCAGCCGTCGACGCCGGTGACGTCACCATCGCCAAGAAGGCCGGTGTGGTTACCGAGGTCTCCGCTGAGCTCGTCATCATGCTCAACGACGACGGTACGGAAACCAACTACCGCATCAACAAGTTCGCGCGCTCCAACCAGGGCAACTGCTACAACAACCGTGTCCTGGTGAACGAAGGCCAGCGCCTGGAGGTCGGCGGCATCATCGCTGACGGCCCGGCAACGGACCAGGGCGAGCTCGCCCTCGGTAAGAACCTGCTCGTGGCATTCATGTCATGGGAAGGCCACAACTTCGAGGATGCCATCATCCTGTCCCAGCGCATTGTGGCCGAGGACGTCCTGTCCTCCATCCACATCGAGGAGCACGAGATCGATGCCCGCGACACCAAGCTTGGTGCCGAGGAAATCACCCGTGACATCCCCAACGTGTCTGAGGAAGTCCTGGCAGGCCTGGACGAGCGCGGCATCATCCACATCGGTGCCGAGGTTGAAGCCGGCGACATCCTGGTCGGTAAGGTCACCCCCAAGGGCGAGACCGAGCTGACCCCGGAAGAGCGCCTGCTGCGCGCCATCTTCGGTGAGAAGTCCCGCGAAGTGCGCGACACCTCCCTGAAGGTGCCGCACGGCGAGTCCGGCACCGTGATCGGTGTCCGCGTCTTCGACCGCGACAACGACGACGAGCTGCCCCCGGGCGTGAACCAGCTGGTGCGCGTCTACGTGGCTGCCAAGCGCAAGATCACCGACGGCGACAAGCTCGCCGGCCGCCACGGCAACAAGGGTGTTATCTCCAAGATCCTTCCGATCGAGGACATGCCCTTCCTTGCCGACGGTACCCCCGTTGATATCGTCCTGAACCCGCTGGGTGTTCCGGGCCGTATGAACGTCGGCCAGGTGCTCGAAACGCACCTCGGCTGGGTCGCCAAGACCGGCTGGAAGATCGAGGGCGAGCCCGAGTGGGTCAAGCAGCTGCCGAACCTGCCGCGCGAGAGTGGCCAGACCACTGTGGCGACGCCGGTCTTCGACGGTGCGCGTGAAGAGGAAATCACGGGCCTGCTCGATTCCACCAACGTCACCCGCGACGGCGACCGCCTGATCAACTCCTCCGGCAAGACCCGTCTGTTCGACGGCCGCTCCGGCGAGCCGTTCCCGGATCCGATCTCGGTCGGCTACATGTACATCCTGAAGCTCCATCACCTGGTGGACGACAAGATCCACGCCCGCTCCACCGGCCCGTACTCCATGATCACGCAGCAGCCGCTGGGTGGTAAGGCACAGTTCGGTGGTCAGCGCTTCGGTGAAATGGAAGTGTGGGCGCTCGAGGCTTACGGCGCCGCCTACACGCTCCAGGAGCTCCTCACGATCAAGTCGGATGATATCCACGGTCGTGTGAAGGTCTACGAAGCCATCGTCAAGGGCGAGAACATCCCCGAGCCGGGCGTTCCTGAGTCCTTCAAGGTCTTGATCAAGGAAATGCAGTCGCTGTGCCTGAACGTGGAAGTGCTTTCCACGGACGGAACCACAATTGAAATGCGTGACTCTGATGACGCAGTCTTCACGGCTGCGGAAGAACTGGGCATCGATCTGTCTCGTGCAGAGCCCAGTTCCGTAGAAGAGGTCTAGCAGAGCGCCCGGAGAATAGCAGCCGGCCCCGCCGCGCTGACTTTTCTCCGGGCCTCTCGGCCTCTTCCCGTAACCCAAGACTTCAGAATTTAGAGAACAAGAGAGAACAGGGACCATATGTCCAGCGAATCCTCCTTCGGCCTCATGCAGATCGGCCTCGCCACCGCGGAAGACATCCGTGGCTGGTCGTACGGCGAGGTTAAGAAGCCGGAAACCATCAACTACCGCACGCTCAAGCCCGAGAAGGACGGCCTCTTCTGCGAGAAGATCTTCGGACCGTCCCGCGACTGGGAATGCTACTGCGGTAAGTACAAGCGCGTGCGCTTCAAGGGCATCATCTGCGAGCGGTGTGGCGTTGAGGTCACCCGCGCCAAGGTCCGCCGTGAGCGCATGGGCCACATCGAGCTGGCCGCCCCGGTCACGCACATCTGGTACTTCAAGGGTGTTCCGTCCCGCCTGGGCTACCTCCTTGACCTGGCACCGAAGGACCTCGAAAAGGTCATCTACTTCGCCGCCTACATGATCACGAGCGTCGACGCCGACAGCCGCCACGAAGAACTGCCCAACCTCCAGGTTGAGCACGACATCGAGAAGAAGCAGCTGATCGACAACCGCGACTCGGACATCGCCACGATCGCCCGCGACCTCGAGAACGAGCTTGCCCGTCTCGAAGGCGAAGGCGCCAAGGCTGCCGACAAGAAGAAGGCCCGCGACTCCGCTGACCGCCAGATGGCGAACGTCCGCAAGCGCGCCGACGCCGAAATCGAGCGCCTCGAGCAGGTCTGGGACCGCTTCAAGAACCTTAAGGTCGCTGACCTCGAAGGTGACGAAGGCCTGTACCGCGAACTGCGCGACCGCTACGGCATGTACTTCGAAGGCTCCATGGGTGCCGAGGCCATCAAGAAGCGTCTTGAGAACTTCGACATGCAGGCTGAGTCCGACATGCTGCGCGACGTCATCGCCAACGGCAAGGGCCAGCGCAAGACGCGTGCCCTGAAGCGGCTCAAGGTGGTCAACGCGTTCCTGACCACCAACAACAGCCCGCTTGGCATGGTTCTGGACGCCGTCCCGGTGATCCCGCCGGAACTGCGCCCGATGGTCCAGCTGGACGGTGGCCGCTTCGCGACCTCCGACCTCAACGACCTCTACCGCCGCGTGATCAACCGCAACAACCGCCTCAAGCGCCTGCTTGACCTCGGTGCTCCGGAGATCATCGTCAACAACGAGAAGCGCATGCTTCAGGAAGCTGTTGACAGCCTCTTCGACAACGGCCGCCGCGGCCGTCCGGTCACCGGACCGGGCAACCGCCCGCTGAAGTCCCTGAGCGACATGCTCAAGGGCAAGCAGGGTCGTTTCCGCCAGAACCTCCTCGGCAAGCGCGTCGACTACTCCGGCCGTTCGGTCATCGTCGTCGGCCCGCAGCTGAAGCTGCACCAGTGTGGTCTGCCCAAGCAGATGGCCCTGGAGCTCTTCAAGCCGTTCGTGATGAAGCGCCTGGTTGACCTCAACCACGCACAGAACATCAAGTCGGCCAAGCGCATGGTGGAGCGTTACCGTCCGCAGGTCTGGGACGTCCTCGAAGAGATCATCACCGAGCACCCTGTGTTGCTGAACCGTGCACCTACCCTGCACCGCCTCGGCATCCAGGCGTTCGAGCCGCAGCTTGTTGAAGGCAAGGCAATCCAGCTGCACCCGCTGGTTTGTGGCGCCTTCAACGCCGACTTCGACGGCGACCAGATGGCAGTGCACCTGCCGCTGAGCCCCGAAGCCCAGGCCGAGGCCCGCATCCTGATGCTGTCCTCGAACAACATCCTGAAGCCGTCCGACGGCCGCCCGGTGACCCTGCCTTCGCAGGATATGATCATCGGTCTCTACCACCTGACCACCAAGCGTGTCGGTTCAGCTGGCGAAGGCCGGATCTTCTCCTCCGTCGCGGAAGCCATCATGGCCTACGACCTTCACGAGCTGCACCTGAACTCCAAGGTCAAGATCCGCCTCGAGGGCTTCGTGCCCTACGCCGGCTGGGAAGCCCCGGAGGGCTGGGAGCCCGGTCAGACCACATTGGTCGAGACCTCCCTCGGCCAGGTCATCTTCAACCAGACGCTGCCCGCGGACTACCCGTGGGTTGAGAACGTTGCCGACAAGGGCGAGCTGTCCACGATCGTCAACGACCTCGCCGAGCGCTACCCGAAGGTCGTCACGGCGGCAACGCTGGACAACCTGAAGGATGCCGGTTTCTACTGGGCCACCCGCTCGGGCGTCACGGTTGCCATCTCCGACATCGAGGTGCCCACGGACAAGCCGCGGATCCTCGCCGGTTACGAGACCATGGCCGCCAAGATCCAGGGCCAGTACGACAAGGGCCTGATCGACGACGACGAGCGTCGCCAGGAACTGATCGAGATCTGGAACAAGGCAACCAACGAGATCGCCCAGGCGATGCGTGACAGCCTGTCCCCGATGAACACCATCAACCGCATGGTGTCCTCCGGCGCACGTGGTAACTGGATGCAGGTCCGTCAGATCGCGGGTATCCGTGGCCTGGTGGCCAACCCGAAGGGTGAAATTATCCCGCGTCCGATCAAGTCCTCCTACCGCGAGGGCCTGTCGGTGCTGGAATACTTCATCGCCACGCACGGTGCCCGTAAGGGTCTGGCTGACACCGCCCTGCGTACCGCCAACTCGGGTTACCTGACCCGTCGTCTGGTGGACGTCTCGCAGGACGTCATTGTCCGCGAAGAGGACTGCGGTACCGAGCGCGGCCTGATGACCGCGATCGCCGTGGCCGACGCCAACGGCGTCCTCGTCCTGGACGAGAACGTCGAGAACAGCGCCTACGCCCGCACCCTGGCCGTGGACGTCGTTGACTCCTCGGGCAAGGTCCTGGCAGCGGCCGGCACTGACTGCGGCGACGTCGTCATTGCCGAGCTGTTCGCAGCCGGCATCACCGAGGTCAAGGTCCGCTCCGTACTCACCTGTGAGTCCAGCGTCGGCACCTGCGCCCTGTGCTACGGCCGTTCGCTGGCCACTGGCAAGACCGTCGACATCGGTGAGGCCGTGGGCATTATCGCCGCACAGTCCATCGGTGAGCCGGGTACCCAGCTGACCATGCGTACGTTCCACACCGGTGGTGCAGTTTCGGCCAGCGGCGGCGACGACATCACCCAGGGTCTGCCCCGTATCCAGGAGCTCTTCGAAGCCCGTACTCCGAAGGGTGTCGCACCGATTGCTGAAGCAGCCGGCCGCATCACCATCGAAGAGTCCGAGCGCCAGATGCGCCTGGTCATCACCCCGGATGACGGATCTGAAGAGATCGCCTACCCGGTGCTGCGCCGTTCACGTCTCCTCATCGAAGACGGCGATCACGTCAGCGTTGGCCAGAAGCTCATCAACGGCCCGGTCGACCCCAAGCAGGTGCTGCGCATCATGGGCCCCCGTGCCGCGCAGAAGTTCCTGGTGGACGAAGTCCAGGGCGTGTACCGCAGCCAGGGCATCGGTATCCACGACAAGCACGTCGAGGTTATCGTCCGCCAGATGCTGCGCCGCGTCACGGTCATCGAGTCCGGCGAATCGGACCTGCTGCCCGGCGAGCTCGCCGAACGCAGCCGCTTCGAAGAGGCCAACCGCCGCGTTGTGTCCGAGGGCAAGACGCCGGCTTCCGGCCGTCCCGAGCTCATGGGCATCACCAAGGCGTCCCTGGCGACCGAGTCCTGGCTGTCCGCAGCTTCCTTCCAGGAGACCACCCGCGTCCTGACGCAGGCGGCCATGGAAGGCAAGAGCGATCCGCTGCTCGGCCTCAAGGAAAACGTCATCATCGGTAAGCTCATCCCGGCCGGCACGGGTCTCCCGCGCTACACCGAGGTCACGGTGGAACCGACTGAAGAAGCGAAGGCCAACCTGTTCACCGGCCCCAGCGCATTCAGCGACTTCTCCTACGACACCCTGGGCGGCGACGGAGCTCCCGAGTTCCACGCCATCCCGCTGGATGACTACGACCTCGGCAGCGACTTCCGCTAGCGGGCAGGGCGGGCCCTTTCGTGTCGCGTTCCGCGCCACGTAGGGACCCGGCCGCCCTGCCCTTGCAGCTCGACGTCGGGCCCCGTCACCACTCTGCTTTCCGGCGGAGCGGGGGCGGGGCCCTTCCTTTTGACCCCGTTCAACGATCGATTGCTGAGCTATGGCCCTTTAGACCCTTCAGAAGGGCCGTACCTCAGCAATGGACGGG
This sequence comes from Arthrobacter sp. 2MCAF15, assembly GCF_052115605.1. Classification (NCBI taxonomy): domain Bacteria; kingdom Bacillati; phylum Actinomycetota; class Actinomycetes; order Micrococcales; family Micrococcaceae; genus Arthrobacter; species Arthrobacter sp. 2MCAF15. Next base: position 187,637 of record NZ_JBFRGZ010000002.1, read on the forward strand.
AATCCGCGCCGATTAAGGGCTGGGACCCGTCCGTGTTAGACTTGAGACTAATTGTTATTGTGGCAGTGGATGAGTGCGCCGGTCTTAGTTAGACAGCTTGCAGCTGTAGGGCTTGACCAGGACGACGTTTCCGGTTTGCAGGGTTCTTGTGCAACGTATGCCACATTTTCGCATGCCTAGGGGCAGTTCGGGTCGAAAGTCCTTGGACCCCGGCGTGCGGTCCGACTATTAAGGCTTCGCCTCAGCTGCTCTGGAGAGAACTTCAAAGCTCGGGCGGCGAGGCGCAGCGACAAGAGAGCGGCCGCCAACGGCCGCTCCGGATAAAACGGAGAACACGAGAGTGCCTACGATTAACCAGCTGGTCCGCAAGGGCCGCACGCCGAAGGTCAAAAAGACCAAGGCCCCCGCGCTTAACGGCAGCCCCATGCGCCGCGGTGTCTGCACCCGCGTGTACACGACGACCCCGAAGAAGCCGAACTCGGCTCTGCGTAAGGTTGCTCGCGTGCGCCTCAACGGTGGCATTGAAGTCACCGCTTACATCCCCGGTGTAGGCCACAACCTGCAGGAGCACTCCATTGTGCTCGTTCGCGGCGGCCGCGTGAAGGACCTTCCGGGTGTCCGCTACAAGATCGTCCGTGGCGCCCTCGATACCCAGGGTGTCAAGAACCGTAAGCAGGCTCGCAGCCGCTACGGCGCAAAGATGGAGAAGAAGTAATATGCCTCGCAAGGGTCCGGCCCCCAAGCGGCCGCTAGTTCTAGATCCCGTTTACGGCTCCCCGCTGGTCACCCAGCTCATCAACAAGGTGCTGGTTGACGGCAAGAAGTCCACCGCAGAGCGCATCGTTTACGGTGCACTCGAGGGTGCTCGCGCCAAGTCCGGCGGCGACCCCGTTGCAGCCCTCAAGAAGGCCATGGAGAACGTCAAGCCTTCGCTTGAGGTCCGCTCCCGCCGCGTTGGTGGCGCCACCTACCAGGTTCCCGTTGAGGTCAAGCCGGGCCGTTCCACGGCCCTCGCCCTCCGCTGGCTGGTTGGCTACTCCAAGGCCCGCCGCGAAAAGACCATGACCGAGCGCCTCCAGAACGAAATCCTGGATGCCTCGAACGGTCTCGGTGCCGCTGTGAAGCGTCGCGAAGACACCCACAAGATGGCCGAGTCCAACAAGGCCTTCGCACACTACCGCTGGTAATACTTCCCGGACGCCGCCGGCTCGAAAGAGCCGGCGGCGAACGTGCAGTCCATCCGAAAGGGAGACACCGTGGCACAGGACGTGCTTACCGACCTTAGCAAGGTCCGCAACATCGGCATCATGGCCCACATCGATGCCGGCAAGACCACTACTACCGAGCGCATCCTGTTCTACACGGGTGTGAACCACAAGATCGGCGAAACGCACGACGGCGCTTCGACGACTGACTGGATGGAACAGGAAAAGGAACGCGGCATCACCATCACGTCTGCCGCCGTGACCTGCTTCTGGGAAAACAACCAGATCAACATCATCGACACCCCCGGCCACGTTGACTTCACGGTCGAGGTTGAGCGCTCCCTGCGCGTCCTCGACGGCGCTGTCGCCGTGTTCGACGGCAAGGAAGGCGTTGAGCCGCAGTCCGAGACTGTTTGGCGCCAGGCCGACAAGTACAACGTTCCGCGCATCTGCTTCGTCAACAAGATGGACAAGCTCGGCGCTGACTTCTACTTCACCGTCGACACCATCATCAGCCGCCTCGGTGCCAAGCCGCTCGTCATGCAGCTGCCGATCGGCGCCGAGAACGACTTCATCGGCGTCGTCGACCTCCTGTACATGCGTTCGCTGGTTTGGCCTGGCGACTCCAAGGGTGACGTCACCATGGGTGCCAAGTACGAGATCCGCGAGATCCCGGCTGACCTCCAGGCGAAGGCCGAAGAGTACCGCGCAACTCTCGTTGAGACTGTTGCCGAGGCCTCTGAGGAACTCATGGAGAAGTACCTCGAGGGCGAAGAGATCAGCATCGATGAGCTCAAGGCCGGCATCCGCAAGATGACGATCAACTCTGAGCTGTACCCGGTCTTCTGTGGTTCCGCGTTCAAGAACCGCGGCGTCCAGCCGATGCTCGACGCCGTCGTGGACTACCTGCCGAACCCGCTCGACGTCCCGCCGATGATCGGTCACGATCCCCGCGACGAAGAGAAGGAACTCACCCGCAAGCCGTCCTCTGAAGAGCCCTTCTCCGCACTGGCCTTCAAGATCGCCGCGCACCCGTTCTTCGGTCAGCTCACCTTCATCCGCGTGTACTCCGGTCACGTGGAAGCAGGCTCGCAGGTGGTCAACTCCACCAAGGGCAAGAAGGAGCGCATCGGCAAGCTGTTCCAGATGCACGCCAACAAGGAAATGCCCGTCGAGGGCGCTACCGCCGGCCACATCTACGCAGCGATCGGTCTGAAGGACACCACCACGGGCGACACCCTGTGCGATCCGTCCAACCAGATCGTCCTCGAGTCCATGAGCTTCCCGGAGCCCGTGATCTCGGTTGCGATCGAGCCGAACACGAAGGGTGACCAGGAGAAGCTCTCCACGGCCATCCAGAAGCTCTCCGCTGAGGACCCGACCTTCCAGGTCTCCCTCAACGAGGACACCGGCCAGACCATCATCGCCGGCATGGGCGAGCTCCACCTGGACATCCTGGTGGACCGCATGCGCCGCGAATTCAAGGTTGAGGCGAACGTTGGCAAGCCGCAGGTTGCTTACCGCGAGACCATCAAGCGTGCTGTAGAGCGTCACGACTACACGCACAAGAAGCAGACCGGTGGTTCCGGCCAGTTCGCAAAGATCCAGATCGCGATCGAGCCGCTGGACACTGCGGAAGGCGAGCTGTACGAGTTCGAGAACAAGGTCACTGGTGGCCGCGTTCCGCGCGAATACATCCCGTCCGTCGACGCCGGCATCCAGGATGCGCTCAACGACGGCGTCCTGGCCGGTTACCCGGTTGTCGGCATCAAGGCGACGCTGATTGACGGCGCTTACCACGATGTTGACTCCTCGGAAATGGCGTTCAAGATCGCCGGCCGTATGGCTTTCAAGGAAGCCGCACGCAAGGCGAACCCTGTTCTGCTCGAACCGCTGATGGATGTCGAGGTCCGCACCCCTGAGGAATACATGGGTGAAGTTATCGGTGACCTCAACTCCCGCCGTGGCCAGATGCAGTCCATGGAGGATGCCCAGGGCGTCAAGGTTATTCGCGCGCACGTCCCGCTGTCCGGCATGTTCGGCTACATCGGTGACCTGCGGTCGAAGACCCAGGGCCGCGCTGTGTACTCCATGACGTTCAACAGCTACGCCGAGGTCCCGAAGGCAGTTGCCGACGAGATCATCCAGAAGAACCGCGGCGAGTAGTCCCTAGGACGCTTCGCAGCAACGAAAACTCGGATGGGCTTCCGCCAGCGGAGATTCATCTGGTGCAGGCGGCCGGACTCCGGTCAGCTGTAGTCCGGCCAGGCCGGAGTGCGGCCGTCTGCACGAACAGGCTCTAGGCACTAGCATTAGTACCTGAATCTGCAATTTCACCAATCCAAAGCCCCCCAAGTAGACTTACTGGAGTTTCTGTCGCGACAAGCGCGGCCGAAGGGTAAGTCATTTGAAAACGTTCTAGGAGGAACCTGTGGCAAAGGCAAAGTTCGAGCGGACTAAGCCGCACGTTAACATCGGTACCATTGGTCACGTTGACCACGGTAAGACGACGCTGACGGCCGCCATTTCCAAGGTGCTGTACGACAAGTACCCGACTCTCAACGAGAAGCGTGACTTCGCGTCGATTGACTCTGCTCCCGAAGAGCGTCAGCGCGGCATTACCATCAACATCTCCCACGTTGAGTACCAGACCGAGAAGCGCCACTACGCACACGTAGACGCTCCGGGTCACGCTGACTACATCAAGAACATGATCACCGGCGCTGCTCAGATGGACGGTGCAATCCTCGTGGTTGCCGCCACTGACGGCCCGATGGCACAGACCCGTGAGCACGTTCTGCTCGCCCGCCAGGTTGGCGTTCCCTACCTGCTGGTCGCGCTGAACAAGGCTGACATGGTCGATGACGAAGAGCTCCTCGACCTCGTCGAAATGGAAGTTCGTGAGCTGCTCAGCTCGCAGGGCTTCGACGGCGACGAGGCTCCCGTTGTTCGCGTTTCCGGCCTGAAGGCCCTCGAAGGCGACCCCGTCTGGGTCAAGTCCGTTGAGGACCTCATGGCAGCAGTCGACGAGTCCGTTCCGGACCCGGTACGCGACCGCGACAAGCCCTTCCTGATGCCGATCGAAGACGTCTTCACGATCACCGGCCGTGGCACCGTTGTTACGGGCCGCGCCGAGCGTGGAACCCTCGCGATCAACTCCGAGGTCGAGATCGTCGGCATCCGCCCGGTCCAGAAGACCACGGTTACCGGTATCGAGATGTTCCACAAGCAGCTCGACGAAGCATGGGCCGGCGAGAACTGTGGCCTCCTGCTCCGCGGTCTGAAGCGCGACGATGTCGAGCGTGGCCAGGTTGTCGTCAAGCCGGGTTCCATCACCCCGCACACCGACTTCGAGGCTAACGTCTACATCCTCTCCAAGGACGAAGGCGGGCGTCACAACCCGTTCTACTCCAACTACCGCCCGCAGTTCTACTTCCGCACCACGGACGTAACCGGCGTTATCACCCTGCCGGAAGGCACGGAAATGGTTATGCCCGGCGACAACACTGAGATGACCGTTGCGCTCATCCAGCCGATCGCAATGGAAGATGGCCTCGGCTTCGCTATCCGCGAAGGCGGCCGCACCGTTGGTTCGGGACGCGTCACCAAGATCATCAAGTAGTACTTGCTGATCATGGTTATCCTGGCCGGTTGACGGTCACGGAAAACTAAGAGAACAGCCCCGCTGCACACGCAGCGGGGCTGTTCTTTTTAAGTTCCTGATACCTTTACAGGAGGGGAAAGGAGCTCACCATGGGCTGGTTCATTTTTCTGCTCATCGTCGTCGCGGCAGTCGTCGCGTTCTTTTGGGCGAAGCGGCACTTCCGCCAGGAGATCGAGCGCGCCAAGCGCATCAACCGGGCGAACCGCAACCAATAACCCGGCGGGGGAGGAACTCAGGCGCGCCGGGCCCGCGCAAGCGCCTGGTACCAGTAGTACGAGTCCTTGGGCGTGCGCTGGAGCGTCTTGAAATCCACATGCACCAGTCCGAAGCGCTGTGAGTAGCCCGCCGCCCATTCAAAGTTGTCCATGAGCGTCCAGACGTAATAGCCGAGCAGGTCAACGTCGTGGGCTATTCCCCCGGGTGAGGTGGCGTCCACCGCCTGGGCCAGGTGCGCGGCGAGGTAGCTGATCCGTCCGGCGTCGGGGATGGGGCCGGTGACGTGGTCCGGTTCGGGGAAGCTCGCTCCGCTCTCGGTGATGTAGAGCGGCGGCAGGGCCTCGCCGTACCTGTCCTTTAACTCCCGGAGCAGGATCCCCAAATGGTCCGGGGCGACCGGCCAGCCGAATCCGGTGCGCTCGTACTCCGGGAACGCGGCGAGATGGAACGGGATCTTCAGCAACTCCTCCACGGTTCCCGAGGGGGTGTTGACGCCGCGCCCCGTGGCCACCTTCACGGGGTAGTAGTAGTTCAGGCCATAGAAATCCAGCGGCTGGTGGATCGTGGCCAGGTCCGCATCGGAGACGCTCCCCAGGGACCGGAACCACGGCCGGGCGATCAGCGGCGGCTTGGGAAAGCGGCCCAGGAGGATCGGGTCCGCGTAGAGACGGTTCAGCACGAGGTCAAACACCCTGGCCAGCAGCCGGTCCGTCAGCGACCCGGATGCCGGCCGGACGGGGGAATGAAGGTTCGTCACGCCGACGCCGCCATGGACCCCCGCCGCCCGCAGGGCCTGCACCGCGAGGCCATGGCCCAGGAGCTGATGGCGCACCGAGGGCAGGGCGTCGAACAGCAGGCCGCGGCCGGGGGCATGGATGTCCATGGCGTACCCGTTGAGCGTGACCGAGGCCGGTTCGTTCAGCGTCACCCACTGCGCGACGCGGTCGCCGAAGCGTTGTCCGGCGGCCGCACAGTACTCGGCGAACCGCTCCGCCGTCGAACGGTTCATCCAGCCGCCCCGGTGCTCGAGGGGGAGCGGGGTGTCCCAATGGTAGAGGGTGGCCATGGGGGAGATGCCGGCGGCGAGCAGCCGGTCGATCAGGCGGTCATAGAAGTCCAGGCCCGCGGCGTTGAACCGGCCGGTGCCCGCAGGCTGGACCCGCGGCCACGAGATCGAGAAGCGGTAGGAGTCGATTCCGAGCTCGCGCATGAGCCCGACGTCTTCGGCCGCCCGGTTGTAGTGGTCGCAGGCGACGGCGGGGGAGTGGCCGTGCAGGATGTTCCCCGGCTTCTCGGCAAAGGCATCCCACCCGGAGGGCCCGCGGCCGCCGGCCGCGAGGGCGCCCTCGATCTGGAAGGCCGCGGAGGCAACTCCCAGGGTGAACCCGGGGCTCAGGCGTGCGGCGAGGGCCTGAACTGCTACAGAGTCCTGCAGAGTCATGCCCCTATCATCCATTCGACGGCGGTTCAGGACAACGACCCAAGGTCAGCTGCCTGCAGTGATTGCACTGCTGTGCAGCGCCCTGATTCGCTTCTGCCCATAAAATCCGGCATACTAGATGAGTTGTTCAAGCGCTCTTTCGCGTCCCGATCCGGATAATGCCGGGTGCCAGGGTCCAGGTAAGAGACCAAACATAACCCACTCCCCACGGAATTGCGGACGAGTACGTGTGAAAACGTGCGACACGCCCGACCGCGGGGGTCGGTTACGCCGGCAGGTTGAGGAACCCGGATCTTTCCGGATTCAGCTTGTGCGGCGGGTGGTAGTCACGACTTCAAATGCCTCGGCAGCCACATACAACAGGTAAGTAAACAGAGCAGCATTTACTGAAAGAGAGTCAGGCGACATGGCGGGACAAAAAATCCGCATCCGGCTGAAGTCATACGACCACGAGGTCATTGACGTTTCAGCACGGAAGATCGTTGAGACGGTCACGCGCGCAGGCGCAACGGTAGTCGGCCCCGTGCCGCTGCCGACGGAGAAGAACGTTTACTGCGTTATCCGCTCTCCGCACAAGTACAAGGACAGCCGCGAGCACTTTGAAATGCGCACGCACAAGCGTCTGATCGACATCATCGACCCCACGCCCAAGGCTGTTGACTCGCTTATGCGTCTCGACCTGCCGGCCGACGTGAACATCGAAATCAAGCTGTAGGGAGGTGCTGAGAGACTATGACCGCAACCCGTAACGTAAAGGGCCTGCTGGGCACGAAGCTCGGCATGACCCAGGTCTGGGACGAGAACAACAAGCTCATCCCCGTCACTGTGGTCCAGGCTGACTCGAACGTCATCACGCAGCTGCGCAATGCAGAAACTGATGGCTATGTCGCCGTTCAGATCGGCTACGGCCAGATCGATCCCCGCAAGGTCACCAAGCCGCTGGCTGGTCACTTTGAAAAGGCAGGCGTCACGCCTCGCCGCCACGTCGTAGAACTGCGCACTGCAGATGCTGACTCTTACGAGCTGGGCCAGGAGCTCTCCGTTGAGCTCTTCGAAGCCGGCCAGAAGATCGACGTCGTTGGCACCACCAAGGGTAAGGGCTTCGCCGGTGTTATGAAGCGTCACGGCTTCCACGGCGTTGGAGCTTCCCACGGTGCCCACAAGAACCACCGTAAGCCCGGTTCAATCGGTGGCGCATCCACCCCGAGCCGCGTCTTCAAGGGCATGAAAATGGCCGGCCGCATGGGCGCCGTTCGTCACACCACGCTGAACCTCACGGTCCACGCGGTTGACGTCGAGAAGTCGCTGCTCCTTATCAAGGGCGCCGTTCCCGGTGCCCGCGGCCAGGTCGTACTCGTACGCACCGCCGTGAAGGGAGCCTAGTTCAATGACTAGCACTGTCAAGGTTGACCTGCCTGCAGAGATCTTCGACGTACAGACCAACGTGCCGCTGCTGCACCAGGTCGTCGTTGCCCAGCTCGCTGCTGCTCGCCAGGGTACCCACAAGACCAAGACCCGCGCCGAGGTTTCCGGTGCAGGTCGCAAGCCGTTCAAGCAGAAGGGCACCGGCCGCGCCCGTCAGGGTTCCATCCGTGCTCCTCACATGACCGGTGGTGGCGTTGTCCACGGCCCCACGCCGCGTGACTACAGCCAGCGCACCCCCAAGAAGATGATTGCTGCTGCACTGCGCGGCGCACTCTCGGACCGCGCCCGCAACGGCCGCGTCCACGTCGTTGCTGACCTGGTTGCCGGCTCCAAGCCGTCCTCCAAAGAAGCACTGGCAACCCTGCGCGGAGTTTCCGAGCGCAAGAACCTGCTCGTTGTCATTGAGCGCGCCAACGACGTTGCTGCACTGTCCGTGCGCAACCTCGAGGAAGTTCACGTTCTGTACGCAGACCAGCTGAACACCTACGACGTGCTCGTTTCCGACGACGTAGTCTTCACCAAGGCTGCCTACGAAGCATTCGTTGCTGACAAGGTTGCAAAGAACGAGGAGGATGCCAAGTGAGTGCAGCCACCATCAAGGACCCGCGCGACGTCGTGCTTGCACCCGTTGTCTCGGAAAAGAGCTACGGCCTGATCGATGAGGGCAAGTACACCTTCCTGGTGGACCCCCGTTCGAACAAGACCGAGATCAAACTGGCCGTGGAGAAGATTTTCTCCGTCAAGGTCGAATCGATCAACACCATCAACCGTGCCGGTAAGCGCAAGCGCACCAAATTCGGCTGGGGTACCCGCAAGAACACCAAGCGTGCCATTGTGAGCCTCAAAGAAGGCACTATCGACATCTTCGGCGGTCCGCTTTCATAGCGGAGACCACTTTAACGAGGAAATAAATTATGGGAATCCGTAAATACAAGCCGACTACCCCGGGCCGTCGTGGCTCGAGCGTAGCGGACTTCACTGAAATCACGCGGTCGACGCCGGAAAAGTCGTTGGTACGTCCCCTCCCGAAAAAGGGTGGCCGTAACAACTCCGGTAAGATCACGACCCGTCACAAGGGTGGTGGACACAAGCGCCAGTACCGTCTGATCGACTTCCGTCGCCACGACAAGGACGGCGTCAACGCCCGCGTTGCCGAAATCGAGTACGACCCGAACCGCACGGCTCGGATCGCCCTCCTGCACTACGTTGATGGCACCAAGCGTTACATCATCGCCCCGAACAAGCTGTCCCAGGGCGACTTCGTAGAGGCCGGCGCCGACGCTGACATCAAGCCCGGCAACAACCTTCCGCTGCGCAACATCCCGGTCGGTACCGTAATCCACGCAGTCGAACTGCGTCCGGGTGGCGGCGCCAAGATGGGCCGCTCCGCCGGCGCATCGATCCAGCTCGTTGCAAAGGAAGGCCGTTTCGCCCAGCTGCGTCTGCCTTCCGGCGAAATCCGCAACGTTGACGTGCGCTGCCGCGCAACCGTCGGCGAGGTCGGCAACGCCGAGCAGTCGAACATCAACTGGGGCAAGGCTGGCCGAATGCGCTGGAAGGGCGTTCGCCCGACCGTCCGTGGTGTCGCCATGAACCCGGTCGATCACCCGCACGGTGGTGGCGAGGGCAAGACGTCCGGTGGACGTAACCCCGTCAACCCGAACGGTAAGCGCGAAGGCCGCACCCGCCGTCCCAACAAAGAGAGCGACAAGCTTATTGTTCGTCGCCGTCGTACTGGCAAGAACAAGCGATAGGAGCCTGGACACATGCCACGCAGCCTGAAAAAAGGTCCTTTCGTTGACCAGCACCTCTTTGTGAAGGTAGCCAGGGAAAACGAAAAGGGCACCAAGAACGTCATCAAGACCTGGTCCCGCCGCTCGATGATCGTCCCCGACATGCTCGGCCACACGATCGCCGTACACGACGGACGCAAGCACATCCCCGTGTTTGTCACTGAGTCGATGGTCGGGCACAAGCTCGGCGAATTCGCTCCCACGCGGACATTCCGCGGCCATGTCAAGGACGACCGTAAGGGCAAGCGCCGCTAGGCGCCTGCACTTACGTCAAAGACGAGAGAAGGAAAGCAATGGAAGCCAAGGCAATTGCGCGTCACATCCGCGTAACGCCTATGAAGGCCCGGCGCGTCGTCAACCTTGTTCGTGGTAAGCAAGCGAATGAGGCTCTGGCAATTCTGAAGTTTGCCCCGCAGGCAGCTTCGGAGCCGGTATTCAAGGTAGTTCAGTCGGCAATCTCCAACGCTCGGGTCCTCGCGGACCGCGACGGCGTGGCGTTTGACGAAGGTGACCTCATCATCAGCGAAGCGTTTGTTGATGAAGGCCCGACCATGAAGCGGTTCCAGCCGCGAGCCCAGGGTCGTGCATTTCAGATCAAGAAGCGCACGAGCCACATCACCGTGGTAGTCGCTACCCCGGAGAAAGAGGAGGCTCGCTAAGTGGGACAGAAAGTTAACCCGCACGGGTTCCGACTCGGCATCACCACCGATCACGTATCGCACTGGTTTGCTGACAGCACCAAGGCCGGCCAGCGGTACAAGGACTTCGTTCGCGAAGACATCCGTATCCGCCAGCTCATGTCCACGGGCATGGAGCGCGCCGGTATCGCCAAGGTCGAAATCGAGCGCACCCGCGACCGTGTCCGTGTGGATATCCACACGGCACGTCCGGGCATCGTCATCGGCCGCCGCGGCGCTGAAGCAGACCGCATCCGCGGCGAGCTCGAGAAGCTCACGGGCAAGCAGGTACAGCTGAACATCCTCGAGGTCAAGAACCCCGAGATGGAAGCCCAGCTTGTTGCCCAGGGCGTTGCAGAGCAGCTGACTTCCCGCGTGGCGTTCCGCCGTGCGATGAAGAAGGCCATGCAGTCCGCACAGCGTGCCGGTGCCAAGGGCATCCGGATCGCTTGCTCGGGTCGACTGGGCGGCGCAGAAATGTCCCGCTCGGAGTTCTACCGCGAAGGCCGTGTGCCCCTGCACACCCTGCGCGCGAACATCGACTACGGCTTCTACGAGGCCAAGACCACCTTCGGCCGCATCGGCGTGAAGGTTTGGATCTACAAGGGCGACGTCACTGCCAAGGAACTGGCTCAGCAGGCAGCTGCTGCTCCGTCCCGTGGCCGTGCCGGCGACCGCCCGGGCCGCCCGGGTGGCGCCGACCGTGGTGACCGCCGCCGTCGTCCCGACCGCCCCGCAGCTGAGGCAGCCCCGGCTGCCGCCGAAGCTCCGGCAGTTGAGGCTGCACCTGCTGCAGTAGAAGGAGGACAGGCTTAAATGCTTATCCCACGTCGAGTCAAGCACCGTAAGCAGCACCACCCGGGTCGTTCCGGCGCTGCTACGGGCGGCACCCAGGTCTCCTTCGGTGAGTGGGGCATCCAGGCTCTGAGCCCGGCCTACGTCACGAACCGTCAGATCGAATCTGCCCGTATCGCGATGACCCGCCACATCAAGCGTGGCGGAAAGGTCTGGATCAACATTTACCCGGACCGTCCGCTGACGAAGAAGCCTGCTGAAACCCGCATGGGTTCCGGTAAGGGTTCTCCGGAATGGTGGGTCTCAAACGTCAAGCCGGGCCGGGTTCTCTTCGAACTCTCCGGTGTCAGTGAAGAGGTAGCTCGCGAGGCCCTGCGCCTGGCAATCCACAAGCTGCCGTTGAAGGCACGCATTGTGCGTCGCGAAGGTGGTGAGTAGAAATGGCAGTAGGATCCAAGGAACTTGCATCCGCACAGCTGGACGGTTTCGACAACGAGCGTCTCGTTGAAGAACTCCGCAAGGCCAAGGAAGAGCTGTTCAACCTGCGTTTCCAGTCCGCCACCGGTCAGCTGGAGAACCACGGTCGTCTGCGCGCGGTAAAGAAGGACATCGCCCGCATCTACACCGTTCTCCGTGAGCGCGAGCTGGGCATTCGTGCCGAGGTTGCCGCACCGGTTGTGGAAGCCAAGGAAGAGAAGAAGTCCAAGAAGGCTGCAACCAAGAAGGCCGAAAAGGCTGAAACGGTTGAGACCGAGGAGGATGCCAAGTGACTGAAAAGAAGGACGAGAACGTGACGGAAACTGTTTCCGACGCAGCCAAGGCTGACGAGCGCGGTTACCGTAAGACGAAGCGCGGCTACGTCGTCTCGGACAAGATGGAAAAGACCATCACTGTCCAGGTCGAAGACCGCGTGAAGCACGCCCTCTACGGCAAGGTCATCCGCCGCAACGCCAAGATCAAGGCTCACGACGAAGAGAACAGCGCCGGCATCGGCGACCTCGTGCTCCTCGCCGAGACCCGCCCGCTGTCCGCTACCAAGCGGTGGCGCCTGGTCGAGATCCTCGAAAAGGCCAAGTAGCACCTGCAGCTTTGCTGCGTGTTGATACAGCAGAAGCCCTCGTTCCCCTCTGGGGGAGCGGGGGCTTCCGCGTTGCCTGGGGCTGACCAGAGTGGCGGTACCGGCGGCGGCGTCACGCTGGGCAGGCTATGAGGAGGCGTACGACGCCGTCTGGGCGGGTTTCCGGGGGCCACCCGCGGCCCGGTGGGCCCAAAGACTGTCCTGCGTGACGCCGTCGGGCGCTGGCGGACGGCCGCAGCGCCAGGGTCTGGCGTGCCGGCGCCATAGACGGGCCCGGCCGGCGTGTGCCGGCGGCAAGGCTGTGATATGGGGATACGCCCAAAACGTGCTAAGATTTTGAGTTTGTATGGCGCTTTTTGCGCGCCGTCATCAACCTCGTAAACAATCGTGCCACGGCATAGTGCCCCCTTGCGCCCCGACTCGTCGAGAACCGCCTGGGAAGCAAATGTTTTTGGCACGGGCGTTTAGGCCTGGTCTGGCAAAATCCAGGCAGGTCAAGAGACACCCCGATCAACCGTTCCGCAAGGCTCATCCCGTAGGAAAAATTTCGGTCTGAGAACCAGCGCGACGCAAGGAGTAAATAGTGATTCAGCAGGAGTCGCGACTCAAGGTCGCCGACAACACGGGTGCTAAGGAAATCCTTACCATTCGCGTTCTCGGTGGATCTGGCCGTCGCTACGCAGGCATTGGCGACGTAATCGTCGCTACCGTCAAGGACGCAATTCCGGGCGGCAACGTAAAGAAGGGCGACGTCGTCAAGGCTGTCATCGTCCGTACCAAGAAGGAACGCCGCCGTGCGGATGGTTCCTACATCAAGTTTGACGAGAACGCAGCCGTCATCCTGAAGAACGACGGTGACCCCCGCGGTACCCGTATCTTCGGACCGGTTGGTCGTGAACTTCGCGACAAGAAGTTCATGAAGATCGTTTCTCTGGCTCCGGAGGTGCTCTAGTCCATGGCTAAGATCAAAAAGGGTGACCTCGTTCAGGTCATCACTGGCGCCAAGGCTGAGCGCGGCGGCGACAAGGGCAAGCAGGGCAAGGTTCTGCGCGTCTTCCCCGAGACCAACCGCGTGTTGGTCGAAGGCATTAACCGCGTAACCAAGCACACCAAGGTCGGTCAGTCGCAGCGCGGCACCAAGACCGGTGGCATCGAGGTCGTCGAGGCTTCAATCCACATCTCCAACGTGGCTCTGGTTGACCCGTCCACCAAGAAGCCCACCCGCGTCGGTTTCCGCACCGAGACCGTTGAGCGCGATGGCGTGAAGCGCGAAGTGCGCGTCCGCGTGGCCAAGAGCTCAGGGAAGGACATCTAATGACTGAGACTCTCGAGACTCCGGCAAGCAAGATCGTTCCTCGTCTGAAGACCAAGTACGCCGATTCCATCAAGAACACGCTGACTGAGGAATTCAAGTACCAGAACGTCAACCAGGTTCCCCGCCTGGTCAAGGTCGTTGTGAACATGGGTGTTGGAGATGCCGCCAAGGACTCCAAGCTGATCGACGGCGCTGTCCGCGATCTGACCCTGATCACCGGCCAGAAGCCGCAGGTCACCAAGGCACGCAAGTCGATCGCTCAGTTCAAGCTGCGCGAAGGCATGCCGATTGGTGCACACGCAACCCTGCGTGGAGACCGCATGTGGGAATTCCTGGACCGTCTGGTCACGCTGGCCCTGCCGCGTATCCGCGACTTCCGTGGCCTCAGCGGCAAGCAGTTCGATGGCAACGGCAACTACACCTTCGGTCTGACCGAGCAGGTTATGTTCCACGAGATCGACCAGGATTCCATTGACCGCGTTCGCGGTATGGACATCACCGTCGTGACCACTGCCAAGACCGACGACGAAGGCCGCGCGCTGCTCAAGGCGCTTGGCTTCCCGTTCAAGACCGAAGACTAATCTAGCTACGTAAAAGGTCCGTCCGCGCTGGTCCCGAATTCTGTTCGGAAATGCAGCACGGCGGAAACCGTTATGAGGAAGGGCAAGAGCCCACATGACAATGACAGATCCCGTCGCAGACATGCTTACGCGTCTGCGCAACGCTAACTCGGCATACCACGACTCCGTGACCATGCCGTACAGCAAGCTCAAGGCACGCGTTGCCGACATCCTGAAGGCTGAAGGTTTCATTGCCTCCTGGAAAGAAGAAGACGCTGAGGTTGGCAAGAAGCTGACCCTCGAGCTCAAGTTCGGTCCGAACCGCGAGCGTTCAATCGCTGGCGTTCGTCGTATTTCCAAGCCGGGACTGCGCGTTTACGCAAAGTCCACCAACCTGCCGCACGTGCTCGGTGGCCTGGGTGTCGCAATCCTGTCCACCTCTTCCGGCCTCTTGACTGACAAGCAGGCCGGCAAGAAGGGCGTGGGCGGCGAAGTCCTCGCTTACGTCTGGTAACGGGAAAGGAAGAGAATAATGTCACGTATTGGACGTCTCCCCATCACCGTTCCTGCCGGCGTTGAGGTCAAGGTTGACGGCTCTGTCGTCAGCGTCAAGGGTTCCAAAGGCGAGCTGAGCCACACTGTGGCCAGCCCGATCGAGGTTTCCCTGGAAGATGGCACCCTGACTGTCGCCCGCCCGAACGACGAGCGCGCCTCACGTTCGCTGCACGGCCTGACCCGCACCCTGATCGCCAACATGATCCAGGGTGTCACCGCAGGCTACGAGAAGAAGCTTGAGATTGTCGGTACCGGTTACCGCGTCCAGGCCAAGGGTTCTGACCTGGAGTTCGCTCTGGGCTACAGCCACCCGGTTAACGTCTCGGCACCGAACGGCATCACCTTTGCAGTTGAGACCCCGACCAAGCTCTCTGTTTCAGGCATCTCCAAGCAGCAGGTCGGCGAGGTTGCTGCCAACATTCGCAAGCTGCGGAAGCCGGACCCCTACAAGGGCAAGGGCATCCGTTACGCAGGCGAAGTCATCCGCCGCAAGGTCGGAAAGGCTGGTAAGTAACCATGGCGATCGCAATTAACAAGAAGCGTACGAACAAGAGCAAGTCTGCCCAGCGCAGCCGCCGCCAGCTTCGTATCCGCAAGCGCATCTCCGGTACGGCTGTACGCCCTCGTCTGGTCGTCAACCGCTCCGCACGTCACGTATTCGTCCAGGTTGTCGATGACACCAAGGGCCTGACCGTGGCAAGCGCCTCCACATTGGAAGCCGACCTTCGTGCATTCGACGGTGACAAGACCGCCAAGGCCAAGCGCGTTGGCGAACTGGTCGCCGAGCGTGCCAAGGCTGCCGGTATCGAAGCAGTTGTCTTCGACCGCGGTGGTAACAAGTACCACGGCCGGATCGCCGCCGTCGCTGACGGCGCACGTGAAGGTGGGCTGGCACTGTGACCGAAAATAACGAAAAGGACATTCAGGTGACTGAAGCTGTAGCTGCTCCGGCAACTGAGACCGCTGCGCCTGCTACCACCGACGACCGCCGTGGTGGCGCCCGTCGTGGCGAGCGTGGCGACCGCGGCCAGGGCCGTGGCGACCGTGGCGGCCGTGGTGGCCGTGACGGCGGCCGCGAAGCCGAGAAGAGCCAGTTCGTAGAGCGCGTTGTAACCATCAACCGCGTTTCCAAGGTCGTCAAGGGTGGTCGTCGCTTCAGCTTCACCGCTCTCGTCGTCGTCGGTGACGGCAACGGCATGGTCGGCGTTGGCTACGGCAAGGCTAAGGAAGTTCCTGCCGCTATCGCGAAGGGCGTTGAAGAGGCCAAGAAGTCCTTCTTCCGCGTTCCCCGCATCGGCAACACCATCCCGCACCGCGTTCAGGGTGAGGCCGCCGCAGGCGTCGTCATGCTGCGTCCGGCTTCCGCCGGTACCGGTGTTATCGCCGGTGGCCCGGTCCGTGCAGTACTGGAGTGCGTGGGCATCCACGACATCCTCTCCAAGTCGCTCGGTTCCTCCAACGCCATCAACATCGTTCACGCGACCGTTGATGCCCTGAAGCGCCTCGAAGAGCCGGCAGCAGTGGCAGCACGCCGCGGCCTCCCGCTCGACGAGATCGCTCCGCCGGCAATGGTGAAGGCTCTCCTGAACCAGAAGGCAGGTGTCTGAGTCATGGCTAAGAACGTGCTTGTTTCCGACGCTCAGTTGGAGATCACTCAGATCAAGTCCGCCATTGGCGGCAAGCAGAACCAGCGCGACACCCTTCGGTCCCTCGGCCTGAAGCGGATCGGACACACCGTTGTCCGCACCGCCGACGCCGTGACCGTTGGAATGCTCAACACGGTTCCGCACCTGGTAAAGGTAGAGGAGGCGAAGTAAATGGCAGAGAAGAACACCGCCGAAAAGGCACAGGGCGCCGCTGAGAAGCAGAACGCACTGAAGGTTCACCACCTGCGTCCCGCCCCGGGTGCCAAGACCGCCAAGACCCGTGTTGGTCGTGGTGAAGGTTCCAAGGGTAAGACCGCTGGTCGCGGTACCAAGGGTACGAAGGCCCGCTACCAGATCAAGGCTGGCTTTGCCGGCGGCCAGCTGCCGCTGCACATGCGCCTGCCGAAGCTGCGCGGCTTCAAGAACCCGTTCCGGGTCGAGTACCAGGTTGTAAACCTGGACCGGCTCAACGAGCTGTTCCCGGAAGGTGGCGCAGTCACCGTGGAGAACCTGGTCGAAAAGGGTGCCGTTCGCAAGAACCAGCCCGTCAAGGTGCTGGGCACCGGCGACATCACCGTCAAGGTTGACGTCACCGTCCACGCATTCTCGGCCAGCGCCGCAGAAAAGATTGCCGCAGCAGGCGGAAGCACCACTGCCCTCTAACGAGGCGGCGGGGCAGTTGCCCGTTGTTGAAACTCCCGGTATCAGGGGCTCAGGCCCCCGGTGCCGGGAGTTTTTTTTATTTTCCGGGCCCCGCCGATTGTTCGCCGCACGCATCCACCGGTTAGACTCGGTTGTTGGGTTTATTTGACCTATCTCACACGACTTTACTTATTACTCAGGAGGACGCTTGCTTAGCGCATTTGGCCGGGCCTTTCGCACGCCTGATCTGCGACGCAAGTTGTTGTTCACGCTGGGAATCATCACAATCTTCCGCTTGGGTGCCTTCATCCCCTCGCCGGGTGTGAGCTACCAGAATGTCCAGCAATGCTTGCAGAACGGTCAGACCTCGGGCGGCATCTACCAGCTCGTCAACCTGTTCAGCGGCGGTGCATTGCTGCAGGTCTCCATCTTTGCCCTCGGCATCATGCCGTACATCACCGCCAGCATCATCGTCCAGCTGCTCCGGGTGGTCATTCCCCGCTTCCAGCAGCTGTATGAGGAGGGCGCATCCGGGCAGTCGAAGCTGACCCAGTACACGCGCTACCTCACGATCGCCCTCGGCCTGCTCAACGCCACCACGCTGGTGTCGCTGGCACGCTCCGGGCAGCTGCTGCCTAACTGCCAGCTGCCGATCATTCCGGACAGCTCGATCGTCACCACGGTCCTGATCATCATCACGCTCACGGCCGGCACCGGCCTGATCATGTGGATGGGCGAGCTCGTGACGGAGAAGGGCGTCGGCAACGGCATGTCCCTGCTGATCTTCACGTCCATCGCGGCAGGCTTCCCCGGCTCGCTCGGTGCGATCTGGAAGGCCCAGGGTCCCGGGACCTTCTTCCTGGTCCTGATCATCGGCCTGCTCACCGTGGGCCTTGTGGTCTTCGTGGAGCAGTCCCAGCGCCGGATCCCGGTGCAGTACGCCAAGCGCATGATCGGCCGCCGCACTGTCGGCGGAACCAGCACGTACATCCCCATCAAGGTGAACATGGCCGGCGTCGTGCCCGTCATCTTCGCCTCCTCCATGCTGTACCTGCCGGGGCTGATCTCACAGTTCAACCAGCCCAAGGCCGGCGAGCCGATGCAGCCCTGGGTTGAGTGGATCAACAACAACCTGACCAAGGGTGACCACCCGATCTATATGGCACTGTATTTCGCCATGATTGTGTTTTTCACCTACTTCTATGTTGCGATTACTTTCAACCCTGAAGAGGTCTCGGACAACATGAAGAAGTACGGCGGCTTCATTCCGGGCATCCGCGCCGGCAAGCCGACGGCGGACTATCTTCAGTACGTCCTATCCCGGATCACCCTGCCCGGAGCCTTCTACCTCGGCTTCGTGGCACTGATCCCGCTGGTTGCACTCGTCCTGATCAACGCGAACCAGAACTTCCCGTTCGGCGGCACCTCGATCCTGATCATGGTGGGCGTCGGTCTGGAGACCGTGAAGCAGATTGATGCGCAACTACAGCAACGTCACTACGAAGGGCTTTTGCGATGACGAGAATGTTGATTATCGGACCTCCCGGCTCCGGCAAGGGAACGCAGGCGGAACGCATTTCGGAGCGCCTCGGCGTCGTTGCGATTTCCACCGGCGACATCTTCCGCGCCAACGTCAAGGGTGAGACTCCGCTCGGCGTCGAAGCCAAGAAGTACATGGATGCCGGCGACTTCGTCCCGGACAGCGTCACCAACAAAATGGTGCGCGACCGCCTCAGCGAGGACGACGTCGAAAACGGCTTCCTGCTCGACGGCTACCCCCGCACCACCGCGCAGGTGGACTACCTCGATGCGATCCTCGCCGACGCCGACCAGAAGCTCGACGTCGTCCTGCAGCTCACCGCGGACGACGAAGAACTGGTCACGCGCCTCCTGGGCCGTGCCAAGGAAACTGGCCGCAGCGACGACAACGAAGGTGTTATCCGTCACCGGCTGGACCTGTACCACGAGCAGACCGAACCCGTTGTGGCCAAGTACGCCGATCGCGGCATCCTGACCCAGGTGGACGGCATCGGCGCCATCGACGACGTCACCGAGCGCGTCATGGAAGCGATCAAGTCGGCCCAGACCGCCTGAGTCATTCCGGCCAAGGCAGTCTTACCGACGCACTTCTGAAGGGCGCGTTCCGTACCATCGTGTACGGGACGCGCCCTTCGCTGTTGGGTGGCGTTGGCTTTCCTGGCGGCGGCCCGTTCGGGTCTGCTGTGCCAGTGCGGGAGAATAGAGCATGAAGACGTGGGTTGAAAGCCCATGGTGGAGGCCCGGGTTGAAGTGCGCCCGGTCCGCGAGAGAAGATTCTGAGGTTCAGATGGCATTCGGCCAGGCACGCATTGAATACAAGACCAACGCCCAGATGCGCACGATGCACGAGGCCGGGCTTGTCCTGAGCCGGGCACTGGATGCGGCCGTTGCCGCGGCGGCCCCGGGCGTCACCACGGCCCGGCTGGACGAGGTCTTCGCCGCTGTGCTGCAGGACGCCGGCGCCAAGTCCAACTTCCTTGGCTACCACGGGTTCCCGGCGACAATCTGCACCTCGGTGAACGAGGAAGTTGTCCACGGCATCCCCGGCGGCCGGGTACTGCAGGACGGCGACATCATCTCGATCGACGGCGGCGCGATCGTGGACGGCTGGCATTCCGACTCGGCGCGGACCGTGATTGTCGGAACCGCCGATCCCGAGGACGTGCGCCTGTCCGACGTCACCGAGGAGGCCATGTGGCGGGGCATCGCGGCCCTGGCCACCGGCAAATTCGTGGGCGACGTCGGCAACGCGGTGGACGACTATGTCTCCTCCGTACCCGRCAAGCCGCTGGGCATCCTGGAGGACTACGTGGGCCACGGTATCGGCTCCGAGATGCACATGGCCCCGGACGTGCTGAATTACCGCACCAGCCACCGCGGGCCGAAGATCCGCCCGGGGCTGTGCCTTGCCATCGAGCCCATGCTGGTCCGCGGCAGCATCGACACCGCGATCCTCGAGGACGACTGGACCGTTGTCACCACGGACGGCAAGCGCTCCTGCCAGTGGGAGCACTCCGTCGCCGTGCATGAGAAGGGCATCTGGGTCCTTTCCGCGCCCGACGGCGGAGCGGCGAAACTTGCGCCGCTCGGCGTCGTGCCCGTCCCGATTCCCTAGCCCCCGCCCCACGGCGACTCGCAGGTTTTCCGGCGACACGCAAAATCCCTGGCGACACCGGAATTCCGGTAGCGCCAGGGATTTTGTGTGTCGCAGGCGAAAGCTAGCTCTTCAGCTTCGGCTTCACGTCCTTGGTGTAGATCCCCTCCAGCGTGGCCTTGAGCCCCGTCATGGTGGCCTTGACGTCGCCCTGCTGGGTAAGGATCGCCGCGGCGGCCTTGGCCATCTCCTGGTCCGCGCCGGGCAGGAACACGCGGGCGTTGTCCTGGACGCGGGTCACGGCGAGCTGGTCCATGGCGGTCTTGATCTGCGGGGTCTTGGCCAGTACGGCGCCCATGTCAGCGGACACGCGGGTGGGCATGTAACCGGTGGCCGCGGAGAACGCCGCCGTGTTTTCCGGTTCCGTCATGAACTTCAGGAACGTGGCGGCCGCCAGCTGGACTTCCTTGCTCACACCGCTGGGAATACCGAGCCCTGCTCCACCCGTGGGGCAGACACCGGTCTCCGACTTCGGGCCGCCGGGGAGGTAGCCGACGCCGACGTTGAACTTCGCGGACTTCAGGACACCGAGCAGCGATCCGGTCGAGGAGATGGTGGTCGACGTGATGCCGGCGGCGAAGTCGTCCGCGGCTTCCTTGGAGGACACCCCGGCCCACTTGTCCTTGTAGATCGAATCCTGGACCCACTGCAGGGCCGCGACCGACTCGGCGGAATCGCAGGTGAAGTTCCACCCGTCCGACCAGCTGCCGCCCCATCCCCACAGATTGTTCTGCAGGGTCCAGCCCGCGTAGCCGGCCAGCGCCGGGTACATGTAGGCGTACTCGGCCCCGGAGCTGGCCTTGAGCTTGGGCGCCCATTCGCCGAACTCCTGCCAGGTCTTGGGGGCGCGGTCCGGCAGCCCCGCCGCCTTGAAGTGGAACTTGTTGTAGTAGAACAGCGGCGTGGAGCGGCCATAGGGGAGGGCCCACTGCTTGTTGGCGTACTGGTAGTCCGCCACGAGTGACTTCTGGAAATCGTCCACCTTGATCTCGAGCTGCTTGATCAGGCCGTCGAGCGGAATGATGTTGCCGTTGGTGAAGTAGCGGAACCACCAGACATCGGAGAGGACCACCAATCCGGGAAGGGCCGACTTCGCGGCCTGGGAGGTCTGGAACTTCTGCGCGATTTCCTCGTAGTTGGCTCCCGCGGTCACGAGGTTGACCTTGATGTCGGGGAACTTGGCGTGGAACTTCTCGATCACCGACTGCTCCACGTCCTGGGATTTCCCGGGGTGGTTCGTCCAGAAATCGAACTGCCCGGCGGCCTTGACGCCGCTGAAGTCGATGTCGGCGGCGCCGGTGGCGGCGGCCGTCCCGGCGGTCGACGGACCGCCGCACGCGGCCAGGGTAGCTGCTCCTGCGCTGGCGCCGGCCAGGCCCAGGAAATGCCTGCGGTCAAGATTGATTGCCACGATGGATCCTCTCAAAGGTATGAAATTCGTTGGTTCTGATGACGGAGGTGATGGACGGGAACTGAACGGGGCCAGCGCAGGGGCAGACTCAGCCCGTGACGCTGCCCTGGGTGAGGCCGGCCACGATGTAGCGCTGCAGCGCGGCGAAGACGAGCAGGATGGGGACGATCACGAGGACGGCGCCGGCCATCAGGATGCCCCAGCCGGAGCCATTGCCCTCGGAGTTCTGCAGCAGGGTCAGGCCGACTGGAAGGGTCATGGTTTCGGGCCGGTCGGTGATGATGAGCGGCCAGATGTAGTCGTTCCACTCGCTGACCACTGTCACCAGGGCGACGGTGGCGATGGAGGGAACGGAGACCGGCACCACGACTTGCCAGAGCCGGCGCCAGTGGCCCGCGCCGTCGATTTCGGCCGCCTCGAGGATGGAACCGGGCAGAGTCCTGAAGTGCTGGCGGAGCAGGAACGTGCCGAAGGCGGTGCCCAGTCCCGGGAGGATGATTCCCCACAGGGTGTTCTTGCCGCCCATCCCGGCGATCAGGATGTAGTTGGGCAGGATGGACACCTGCGGCGGGACCATGAGGGCTACGAGGATCAGCACGAAGATGGCGTTCTTGAACGGGAAGCGGACAAACACGAGGGCGTAGGCCGTCAGGACGGCCAGGATCACCTTGACGGTGGAACCCACCGCCGTGACGATCAGGCTGTTCAGGAAGAACTGGCCGAACGGCACCGTGGTCATGGCCGTCCTGTAGTTCTCCAGGTTCGCACCCTCCGGGAGGAGCTTCAGGTCCATGGTGATGATCTCGCCCGGCTGCTTGAAGGAGCTCAGGAGCATCCACAACAGGGGCAGGAACACCACCAAGGTGGCGAGAACCAGCGGGACGTAGCCGCCGGCGATCGTCTGGACCAGGTTGGTGCGCGAGAACGGAGCAGGGCGCCGGGGCGGCACTTCCAGACCGGAGCCCGGGGCGCCGTCGGAAGGGGGAGTGCCCGTGACGCCGGGACCGGGACTGACGGGCAAGAGCGTGCTCACGAGTAGTGCACCTTCCGTTCGACGAACCGCAACTGGAGGACGGTGATGATGAGCAGGATTGCGAAAAGGACCACGGAGATGGCGGCTGAGTAGCCGGCCCGGTTGAAGGCACCGAACGCCTGCAGGTAGGCCTCGTAGATCAGGGTGCTGGTGCCGTTGCCCAGCGGCGTCATGATCCGGATCAGGTCAAAGGCCTGCAGCGAGCTCAGCATGGTCGTGATGAGCAGGAAGAACGTGGTGGGCGAAAGCAGGGGCAGGGACATGTTCAGGAAGCGGCGGAAGCCGTTTGCCCCGTCCAGGGAGGCCGCTTCCATGACGTCCTGCGGCAGGGACTGAAGGCCGGCAAGGTAGACCACGGCGCAGTAGCCGAGGTTCTTCCAGATGTAGACGACGATCACCATGACCAGGGACAGCTGGGGATCGTTGATCCACTGCGGGCTGGCCTGGCCGATGCCGCGCAGCAGCCATGCCAGGACTCCATACCCGGGGTCGAAGATGAAAAGCCAGACGAGGCCGACGCCGACGCCGCTCAGTACGTAGGGCGCGAACACCGCCGAGCGGGCAAATGTGGTGCCGCGGACTTTGGAATTCAACGCCAGGGCCACCAGAAGGCCCAGCACCATGGACCCGCCGACCGTGACCACGGTGAAGACGGCGGTGGTTCCAAGGACCTTGGCGGCGTCGGGGCTGGTGAAGAACGTGGCGTAGTTGCCCAGGCCCACGACGGTGGCGGAATCGGAACCGAGGGTCCAGTCCAGCGTGGAGTAGTAGATGTTGTTGATCAGCGGCAGGTAGGTGAACACCGCGATCAGCGCGAGGTTGGGCAGGGCGAGGGCCAGGAAGACGAAGAAGTCCCTGCGGGTTCGGCCCGACCAGCGGGGCCGCTGCGGGTGGGCGGTGCGGGCGTGGGCGACGGCGGTCGGCCGGTCAGCCAGTTGTCTTGTCATTCGGGTCTCTAACGGATCCGGGCCGGCCAAGGGCAGGCGGATTGGTGGGGGTACAGGGGTGGGGGTACAGACAGGGGGTCCAGACACACTTCACCACAGGCCAGAGGCGTGAAATCCCGCATCTGGGCCGTCCCGGGAATTGTTGCGGGAGGCTTCTGCGGCCGTTCACAGCAAGTTCGCCGAAGGATTCCATAACGTTTGTTTTGCGGGGGGAGCGCACAATGGAGCCATGACAGCAACAGGGGCGATCACCGACGTCGCCGGGATCCGGGTAGGGCACGTGCAGAAGACAGGCGACGGCTGGCTGAGCGGGGTGACGGTCATTCTTCCGCCACCCGGCACGGTGGGCTCCGTCGACGTCCGCGGCGGCGGCCCCGCAACGCACGAGACGGACTCGCTGGATCCCACCACGTTGTCCTCGAACGTGGACGCCGTAGTCCTGACCGGGGGGAGCGCCTACGGCCTGGCAACGGCGGGCGGGGCCATGCGCTGGTGTGAGGAGAACGGCCGAGGGTTCGCCGTCCCGGGCGGCCTCGTTCCGATCGTTCCCGCGGCCGCAATCTTCGACCTGGGCCGCGGCGGCGACTTCGCGGCCCGCCCCGGCGAGGAGATGGGCTACGCGGCCACAGTGGATGCCGCGTCCCGCCAGGAAGGGCACGACGTCGAACGCGGCAACGTCGGCGCCGGCACGGGAGCAGCGATCGGCCGGGGCACCTACAAGGGGGGAGTGGGCACAGCCTCCCTCACCCTGGACAACGGGGTAACAGTTGGCGCCATTGCAGTGGTCAACGCGCTGGGGCTGCCTTTTGGCACATCGGGCGAACCAGAAACAGGAGCGAGCACGCGGAGGGTTTCGGATTTGCCGCCCTTGAACACCACTCTGGTCGTCGTAGCGACTAATGCCGTCATGGACACAGCAGACTGCAAGCGCACGGCCTCGGCCGCCCACGCCGGACTGGCCCGGGCCCTGAACCCCAGCCACACCCTTGCCGACGGCGACACCGTGTTCGCACTGGCGACGGGCGTCGTCGCGCTTGACCGCAGCACCCCGATGGCCCGGCAGATAAGCCTCATTACGCTGCAGAGCGCAGCCGCCGACGTCGTCCGGCTGGCCATCCTCGACGGGATCGCACAGGCGGAGGCGGTGACGACGGCGGCAGGGACGCTAGGTGCGTACGGACGCTGAGTGCGCTACGATGGCTGGATTTAACTCTCGATTTAACAATCCCGCCGCAATGGCGTAGTGTTGTCTGTTGGTTGTCTGCCCCGTTGTGCCCTTTTGTGGTCGGGTGGCACCAACCAACCAATCAAAAACGTCCGCGGTCATGACCGGTGCAAACCGGGAGGCTGCGGCAACAACAGTTAGCGGAGGGTATGGCCAAGAAGGACGGGGTCATTGAGATCGAGGGCGTTGTGACCGAGGCGCTGCCTAACGCGATGTTTCGCGTTGAGCTCACCAACAAGCACATCGTTCTGGCACACATCTCTGGAAAGATGCGCCAGCACTACATCAGGATCCTCCCCGAGGACCGCGTAGTGGTGGAGCTGAGCCCTTACGACCTGACACGTGGTCGTATCGTCTACCGCTACAAGTAAACACTGGGCGGCCAGGGCAATAGCCAAGGGCCGGTCCAGCTGACCAACTGCAACACGCAAAGGAACGCCATGAAGGTCAAGCCGAGCGTCAAGCAGATCTGCGAAAAGTGCAAAGTGATCCGCCGTAATGGCCGGGTCATGGTGATCTGCGAGAACCCGCGCCACAAGCAGCGCCAGGGCTAATTTCCTTCACGGGAAATCCTGGGTTGCTAACCCACGCAAGTAAATAAAGGCAGCACAAGCTGAATTGGGACGTATGGGCCCGGACAGCTAACCCCTGGTCGGAGGCTGGGGCCGCACTGAAAGTGCGGGTGTACTGCCTACGACCTCCGGTTTATACAAGGAGTACTGCCAATATGGCTCGTCTCGCTGGCGTAGACATTCCCCGCGAAAAGCGGCTGGAAATTGCGCTTACTTACATCTACGGCGTGGGCAAGACCCGTGCACACGAAACCCTGGCTGCTACCGGCATCAGCGCTGACGTTCGGGTCAAGGACCTGACCGACGCGCAGCTGGTTGAGCTGCGTGACTACATTGAAGGCAACTACAAGGTTGAGGGTGACCTTCGCCGCGAGGTAGCCGCTGACATCCGCCGCAAGGTTGAGATCGGCAGCTACGAAGGCCTGCGTCACCGCAAGGGCCTGCCCGTACGCGGACAGCGTACGAAGACCAACGCCCGTACCCGCAAGGGCCCGAAGCGTACCGTCGCCGGCAAGAAGAAGGCCCGTTAATCCCTGAGGGATTAGCTCGGTTTTCCCCCGATAACTTTCTGTAGGAGAAAAAATGCCCCCGAAGACTCGTGGCGCGGTTCGCAAGCCGCGTAAGAAGGACAAGAAGAATATCGCGCTGGGCCAGGCGCACATCAAGAGCACCTTTAACAACACCATCGTGTCCATCACGGACCCGAGCGGTGCTGTCATCTCCTGGGCTTCGTCCGGCGAGGTTGGCTTCAAGGGCTCGCGTAAGTCCACCCCGTTCGCTGCCCAGATGGCCGCCGAAGCCGCCGCAAAGCGTGCACAGGAGCACGGCATGCGCAAGGTTGACGTGTTCGTCAAGGGACCGGGTTCCGGACGCGAAACCGCCATCCGTTCGCTGCAGGCCGCTGGCCTCGAGGTTGGCTCCATCCAGGACGTCACCCCCAGCGCCCACAACGGCTGCCGTCCGCCGAAGCGCCGCCGCGTCTAAGGCTTTCCAGCGCCCAGGAGCTTGCCCGGACCCTCAACGGTCCGGGCAGGCCCGGCCGCGTTAAGTCTTCAGACCGATCTTTCCACCACCTGTGTTGCGTCATATAGCGGATGCTCGCCGAAAGGAAACCTAAGTGCTCATTGCACAGCGCCCCACCCTCTCCGAAGAGGTCGTCTCCGAAAACCGCTCCCGGTTCATCATCGAACCGCTGGAGCCGGGCTTTGGTTACACCCTCGGAAACTCCCTCCGCCGTACCCTGCTCTCCTCCATCCCCGGTGCCTCTGTAACGAGCATCCGGATCGATGGCGTGCTGCATGAGTTCACCACGGTTCCGGGTGTGAAGGAAGATGTCACTGAGATCATCCTGAACATCAAGAACCTGTCGGTTTCCTCCGAGCACGACGAGCCGGTTGTTGCTTACCTGCGCAAGCAGGGCCCGGGAGTCGTCACCGCCGCGGACATCGCTCCGCCGGCCGGCGTCGAATTCCACAACCCGGATCTGCACATTGCCACGCTGAACTCGAAGGGCAAGTTCGAACTCGAACTGACCATCGAGCGCGGTCGCGGCTACGTTTCGGCAGCTCAGAACAAGTCCGGCGACTCCGAGATCGGCCGCATCCCGGTCGACTCGATCTACTCGCCGGTCCTGAAGGTTACTTTCCGCGTGGAAGCTACCCGTGTTGAGCAGCGCACTGACTTCGACAAGCTCATTGTCGACGTCGAGACCAAGCAGGCAATCGCCCCGCGCGACGCCGTTGCTTCGGCAGGTACCACCCTGGTGGAACTGTTCGGTCTGGCCCGCGAGCTGAACACCGCAGCTGAAGGTATCGAGATCGGTCCGTCGCCGACGGACGCTGCCCTGGCAGCGGACATGGCTCTGCCGATCGAGGATCTGGACCTGACGGTCCGTTCCTACAACTGCCTCAAGCGTGAGGGCATCCACACCGTGGGTGAACTCGTTGCCCGCTCCGAGGCTGACCTCATGGACATCCGCAACTTCGGTGCGAAGTCCATCGATGAGGTCAAGGCCAAGCTGGTCGAACTGGGCCTGTCCCTCAAGGACTCCCCTCCCGGTTTCGATCTCGCAGCACGTGCCGCAGCCATCGAAGAGGACGACGCCGCGTTCAGCGACGACGAGCTCTAACCAACAGATCTTGGCCGGCTGGCTGGATGCACCATGGTGTGCGCAGCCCAACGGCTTCCATATGAGGAGAAACTATTATGCCTACCCCCGCTAAGGGTCCGCGCCTCGGAGGCGGAGCGGCTCACGAGCGTCTTATGCTCGCGAACCTGTCCGCCGCACTTTTCGAGCACAAGCGGATCACCACCACGGTGACCAAGGCCAAGCGCCTGAAGCCGTACGCCGAGCGCCTGGTGACTTTCGCCAAGCGTGGCGACCTGGCTTCCCGCCGCCGTGTACTCGGCCTGATCAGCAACAAGGGCGTCGTCCACGAGCTGTTCACCGACATTGCACAGGCAGTGGAGAACCGCGATGGCGGCTACACCCGCATCACCAAGATCGGCAACCGCAAGGGCGACAACGCTCCCATGGCTGTCATCGAACTGGTTCTCGAGCCGGTTTCCGCGAAGCAGGCTGTTGTAGCCGAGGCTACCTCCGCTGCCAAGAAGGACGCAGAGAAGAAGGACGCCGCCAAGGCCGAAGCAGCTCCGGTTGCCGAGACCGAAGAGGCTCCCGAGGCTGAGGTCGTTGAGACCGAAGCTGCAGCAACCGAAGAGGCTCCGGCCGCTGAGGAAGCAGCCGTCGAGTCCGAGAAGGACGCGAAGTAATTCGCTAAAACCTTCTTATAGACTTAAGTCTATGAACGAGCTCAAACCCGCTGCCCCCGTCTTGGGGGGCGGCGGGTTTTTGCGTATCCGGATGGATGTGGCGTACGACGGCGGCCCCTTCAGCGGGTGGGCGGTCCAGCCGGGACTGCGCACTGTCCAGGGGGTCCTCGAGGAGGCCCTCGAACTGCTGATCCGCCGCCCCGTCCGGGTCACGGTGGCCGGCCGCACGGACGCCGGCGTGCACGCCCGCGGCCAGGTGGTCCACCTGGACCTGACCGAGGCGGAGTGGCTGGGCCTGAATCGGGGCGCTGAACTGGATCCCGCCGTTGCCCTGCTCCGCCGGATCCGCGGCGCCCTGAGCCGGGGCCTGGGGGAGCTCAGCGGGGCGATCGAGGTGCACAGGGTGAGCGTGGCGCCCGTTGGGTTCGATGCCCGCTTCTCGGCCCTCTGGCGACGCTATTCGTACCGGATCGCGGACGGCCCCGCGCTGTGGGACCCGCTGGGCCGCGCGTTGACTCTCTGGCACAAGGTCCCGCTGGACGTCGGGCTCCTCAACGAGGGCGCCGCGCGGCTGCTGGGGCTCCAGGATTTCCGCTCGTACTGCAAGCCCCGCGAAGGCGCCACGACCATCCGTGAACTGCAGCGCTTCGAATTTGCGCGCGGCACCGACGGGGTCATCGTCGCCACCGTCCAGGCCGACGCGTTCTGCCACAACATGGTCCGGTCCCTGGTGGGCTCGGCGCTGTACGTGGGGGAGGGCGTGGAGGCCCCGGACTGGCTCTACGACCGGCTGCTCGCCCGGCAGCGCGACGCCAAGTCCGTGCTGGCTGCCCCGCATCCGCTGGTGCTCGAGGAAGTGGCCTACCCAACGGACGGCGGCCTGCTGGCCCGCGCCGAACTGACCCGGGCACTGCGCGCCTAAGACCGCCGATCTTCCCCAGTTTCGACGACACCAGACCGCTGGAAGGCGGCGGTTCGGAGCGACACGTCGGCCGGGGCTTCCGAAGGTGGGGAAACTCCGGCGCAGCCGGCAGCCGGCAACCGGTGACGGCGAATGTAACGCTAGGAGGCGGCCGGGTGCCCGTCGGCGGGAAGCTCAAGTGTGAACGTGCTCCCGTGTCCGGGGCGGGTGCGGCACGAGATGGATCCGCCGTGCCGTTCCACGATGGCTTTCGTGATGGACAGTCCCAGGCCCGCGCCGGGAATGGAACCGTCGCGAACGGCCGGGCTGCGGAAGAAGCGGGTGAAGACGCGGTCGGCGTCGGCGGCTGTCATGCCCATCCCGGTGTCCTCGACGTGGAGGCGCACTAAGCCGTCGCCGGTAGTGGCGGAGACCCGCACCGATCCGCCGTCGGGTGAGTACTTGATCGCGTTTGAGACGAGGTTGTCCAGGGCCTGGCTGATCCGGAGCGGATCCACGTGCGCCCAGAGCGGGCCCCGCACCTCCATGGCGAGGGATACGCGGGACGCCTGGGCGTGGGCCTGGGCCGAGCCGAGGCTCGCCTCCACCAGCCCGGCGAGGTCGGTCCTGCGGGGATGGACATGGAGGGCGGCGCTGGCGGACATAAGCAGGTCCGACACCAGCGCCAGCAGCCGTTCCGCGTTGCGCTGCGCCACTTCGACGCGGCGCACCACCGGGCTGTCCAGGCCCTCCGTGTCGGCGAGCACCAGATCCAGGTTGCCAATGATCGAGGTCAGCGGCGTGCGGAACTCGTGGGAGACAGTGGAGACCACCTCGTCTTTCGCCGCGAGGGCGTCCACCAAGCCGGTGACCTCATTGAAGACCACAACAGCGCCGCGGAAGTCATCGGCGTCGTCCTTCAGGGGCCGGGCCCCCGTTGAGACGACCCGGCTGGCCGGCCCCTCGCCGAAGCAGACAAGGTAATCGGCGAAGGACTCGCCGCCCAGCGCCCGGTGGATAGGGCGGCGCTCCAGGGGCAGCGGCGTGTTTCTGTCCTGCCCGGTCAGCACGAGCCGGCCCTCTTCTTCCGGCACTTCGTCCGTCAGTGACGCTGACGGCGGGTGCGCAGCCGCCGGCCCCGCCGCAGGCACGGCCGCGTTGGGGCGGTCCGCGGAGGCCGCGGACTCCTCCAGCTGGGCCTGCCAGCTGTTGGTCAGCAGGCGGCGACCGTCGGCGTCGACTGCCACGATCCCGACGTCGACGGTGTCAAGAATCGTATTCAGGAGCCGCTCACGCTCGCGGCTGTCTGAGAGCAAGACTTCCAGTTCGGCTTCCTTGGACTTGATCCGCCACTGCTCGTGGCGCAGCCGCGCACGGGCAAAACGCATGGCCAGGGAGACCGCAAGCATCATCAACGGCACCAGCACGGCTTCTGCGATGCGGGCCGCAACCGGTGCACCCCGGTCCGCAAGGAGCCAGGGCGCGGCGGCCAGCAGGGGGACCGTGAAGCTGAGCCAAAGGCTCGCGGGTGCGGACAGGCTGGACGCCGAAATCCACACCACGGGCAGCACAGAGAGCACACCGGGATCCGGCAGGCCAGCTGAACTGCCGTCTCGAAGGAGCCCGATCGCGACCAGGTCCAGGACGGGGATGGCGAGTGGCGCCAACCGCCCGAGGCGCTGCCAGGGGACTGCGACACAGGCCAGCAGGAGCGCGGTCTGCAGGCCTAGCGCGTACCGGCACAAGGTGCTGTCGGGAAGTCCGGGCCACGCGGCGGGGGCAGCGAATACGACGGCCGCCATCATCACTGCCAGCGGCAACTGGCACACGAGGACCCGCGCGCGCGGCCCCAGGGCCTTGCCGTATCGATCCACACCGCGGATCAGCCGCTGTCTAAGCAAAGACGCCGCGCTCCCTTCCCGTTGACCCATTTTTACATCTTGTGTCACGCAAAATTGACACAAATCGAAGTTTTCCCATTTGTCTTAGCTGGCAGCGGAGAATTTGACCCGTAGGGTGGGTATTCTGACAATGCTGGCTGGGGCCGACGGGATCAGTGTTGCCACCGCATCCGCGGGCGGCAACGTAGCGTGCCACGTGAGGGGGGCCATGTCCGACCTTGGAGTCGCCGTTGTCGTAGAAGACGACGAGGATGTTCGGAACCTTGTCGAAGCCGTATTGAGCCAGGCGGGCTTCGAAGTTCACTCCGCGGCCGGCGGCCGGGAAGGCGTCGACGTCGTCAGGGCGCAAGAGGCGAACGTGGTCACCCTGGATGTCGGGTTGCCCGATATCGACGGTTTCGAGGTGCTGCGCCGGATCCGGCAGTTCAGCGACGCATACGTGGTCATGTTGACGGCGCGTACCGATGAACTCGACACCTTGACGGCATTTCACACCGGAGCCGATGACTTCCTGGCGAAGCCTTTCCGGCCCCGCGAATTGCGCGCCCGCGTAGGCGCCATGATGCGCCGGCCCCGGCACGACATCCGGGCCGGGCAGGTATCCAATCCTGAGGCTCCCGCGGCCGTGGAAGCGACCCTCAGTCCCGTGCTGCGCCACAACGGGCTGGACCTGAACCCCGAGACGCGGACCGTTAGCGTCGACGGCGTGGCTGTCAGCCTGACGCGCAGCGAGTTCGACCTCCTGCAGGCACTCCTCAAGGGCGCCGGCGCCGTTCGGTCCAAAACCGAACTGGTGCGGGTGGTCCGCGGCGATTACTACCGGGCGGACGCCTTCATCAGCGAATCCGACGAACGCGCCGTCGAGGTGCATATCGGCAACCTTCGGAGGAAACTCGGCGAGGACCCGGTGGAACCGCGCTGGCTGCAGACCGTCCGCGGCGTGGGCTACCGGTTGGCGCCGTAGCGGTAGCACGCCCGCTCTCAGGCGTGCGGGCGGCCTGACGGGGCCGGTGGTCCGGGTGGATCTAGCTGTCCCACAGGACATAGCTAAACTGGAGCTCGTCGACCGTTTCGTCGCCGCGTTCGGCAACGTCGCGCAAGAGCACCAGGGCATGGCCCATGTCGCCGGCCCTGAGGGCAGTCTCCAGTTCGCCGGCGAGCTGGGCCAGGCGCAGGCCGCCGACCATTTCGGAGGATGTTTTGAGGCTCAGTACCGCGTCCATGGACCGTGCAAGGTCCCCGTCCTCGAGGGCTGAGGCCAGCGTTTGGTAGCGCTGGTCCCACATCTTGGTGTAATCCCTGGCAAATCCCTTAGCCACGGCCGGGCTGTCGAGTTGGGCACCCAGGTCCTGGAGCGCGGCCGGATCCACAAGCGGTGGCGCCGTCGGAAGGGCTGTGGGGTCCATCGTGGGGTCCGCGAACGGAGTGGGCGCAGCAACACTGGCCGCCGGCAGGACAGTCTCCGGCTGTTCGGGAGTGTCCGTGTGAGCGAGGACGACGCTCGCATTGCTCTCGTCGGGGCTGGCACTGGGTAGGGGCATGGGACCACGCTACTTGCTGATATGGCCGATGCCTTGCAGCCCGGCCTATCCTGCGGAAACCCTGAGGCTTTCCGAAGGGGAACCAGCCACGCCCGCTATTGCCAGCCATGGACTCGGCTGTGATGCCGGCCGCTACTGTCCGCTGAACGTGTCTATTGCGTTGATGACAGCAGGGCCCAGGATGGCGATGAAAAGCACAGGAAAGATGAAAAACAACAAGGGGAACAAGATGGTGACGGGCAACTTCATGGCCTTCTCCTCGGCCCGCTGCCGGCGTTTGACCCGCATGACCTTTGCCTGCACCCGCAGCACCCGGCTGATGGCGATGCCGTAGGCGTCGGCCTGGACCACCGCCTGGACGAAGCTGCGCAGCTCAGGCACATTGGTCCGTTCCGCCAGCGCAATATACGACTCGCGCCGGCTGCGACCCACCTGCATGTCCTGCAGGGTCCGGATCAGTTCGTCTGCCAGCGGGCCCTTGCCGTTTTCGCCCGCCCGGGCCATGGCCCCCTCGAAGCCGAGGCCGGCTTCCACGGAGATGAGCATCTGGTCCAGAGTATTGGCCAGTTCCAGCTGCATCGTCTTCTGGCGCTCCTGCCCCTTGCTGTAGAGCAGGAGGTCAGGGATGAAGTACCCCAGCAGGAACACAAAAATACCCACGAGCTTGAGGATCGGCGTCGGGCCGTTGGCGCTGATCCAGAAGCCCAGGAGTGCGCCCACCAGACCAAGGAGCGGCTTTGTCGCGAGCACCCGGCCCAGCGGCAGCGAGGCGGGGCGTCCGGCGAGGGACAACAGCTTGTCCAGCCTGCGGATGTACGCCTTGGGCGTCAGCCGGCGCCCGACCGCTTCCAACAGGCCACTGCGCGCCCGCTGGGTGAGTTCGGCGGGGCCGGTGCCCAGGGCGAGCAGCTCCCGGAGGGCGCGCTGTGACTTGCGGTCGACGGAGAGCAGGGACCACACAAGATAGCCGAGTGGCAAGGCCACCAGGAGCACGGCAAGGAGAACAGCAGGTGCCATGGCTACCTCAGAACTTCAGGTCGATGATCTTGCGCATCCACAAACCACCAATGGTCATCAGGATGACGGAGGCGACGATCATGATCCAGCCCAGCGGGTGCGTGAACATGACGTTCATATAGCCGGGGTTGACAAGCATCAGCATCACGACAATTCCGATCGGCATGGCCATGAGGATATAGGCGGAGAACTTGCCCTCGGCAGCGAGGGACTTGATGTGTCCTTTGATCTCGCTGCGCTCGCGGATGGTCTCGTTGACCTGGTCCAGGACTTCGGCCAGGTTCCCGCCTACCTCGCGGTTGATCTGGATGGCCTGTGCGATCCAGACAAAGTCCTCGTTCCGCATCCGGCCTGCGGTGTCGCTAAGGGAAGCCAGCAGGTCGCGGCCCAGGCTGGTCTCGGTAACCACCCGGCGCATCTCCTCCGACGTCGGGCTTTGCGATTCGGTGGCTGCGGCGTCGATGGCGCGCAGGATGCTGTGTCCGGCCCGGAGCCCGCCGGAGAGCAGCTGCAGGGTGTCGCCGAGCTGCTGGTCGAACTTGCTGCGGCGCTTGCCGGTCAGGTAGCCGATCACGAGGTGCCCCACCACCGGTGCCAGGAGTACCAGCAGAATCGCCAGCAAAGGTCCTGCGACGACGAAACCCGCGAGGCCCCCGGCAAAGGCACCGGCCAGGAGCAGGACGTAGAAGTCGGCCTGGCCCAGGCGCAGGCCGGCCTGTTCCAGCGACTCACGGCTGAAGAGCCGGACCTTGCGGGCCGAGAAGAATCCGTCCACCAGGTGCACGGCCGAGCCGGCGAACCGCGTCAGCTGCGAGTCTGGCTGGCGCTGGACTGGCCTGCGCCGGTCCAGCGGGACACTCACCCCGCCCGGGGCGAGCAGCACGATCCCCAGGACCACCACTGCAATGAAGAGCAGGCCGACGCCGATGGACAGCAGGGTCATGGACGGATCACACCCTTCCGGCCGACATCAGCGGCGCGGCAAATACTGCGGGGGAGACATGGATGCCCAGGTCCTCGAAACGGTCGATGAAGCGCGGGCGGATGCCGGTCGGGACCGGCCGGCCGAGGAACCGGCCGTGGGCATCGACGCCGGCCGCGTAGTCAAACACGAAGGCGTCCTGGAGCGTCACGATGTCTCCCTCCATGCCCTGGACCTCGGTCACGTGGGTGATGCGCCGGGTTCCGTCCCGCAGCCGGGAGATCTGGATGATCAGGTTGACGGCCGAGGCGATCTGTTCCCGGATGGCGCGCAGCGGCAGGTCCATCCCGGCCATGAGCACCAGCGTCTCCAGGCGGGCCACGGCATCGCGCGGCGAGTTGGAGTGGACGGTGGAGAGTGAACCGTCATGGCCGGTGTTCATCGCCTGGAGCATGTCCAGCGACTCCCCGCCGCGGACCTCGCCCACAACGATCCGGTCCGGCCGCATACGCAGCGAATTGCGGAGCAGTTCGCGGATGGTGACCTCGCCCTTGCCCTCGGTGTTCGGCGGCCGGCTTTCCAGCCGCACCACGTGCTCCTGCTGGATCTGGAGTTCGACGGCGTCCTCGATCGTCACGATTCGCTCGTCGTGGGGCAGGAAGGAGGACAGGACGTTGAGCAGTGTCGTCTTGCCGGTGCCCGTGCCCCCGGAGACGATGATGTTGAGTTTGGCCTTCACACATGCATTGAGCAGCTCCGCCATTTCCGGCGTCAGCGTGCCGAACTCGATGAGGTTCCGGACCGTCAGCGGCACCTTGCTGAACTTTCTGATGGTCAGTGACGAACCGCCAACGGCGAGCGGCGGGATGACGGCGTTGACGCGGGACCCATCCTCGAGGCGGGCGTCCACCAGGGGCGAGGACTCGTCGATCCGCCGGCCAACCTTGGAAACAATGCGCTCGATCACCTTCCGGAGGTGGTCCTCGGAGCTGAAACGCGATTCGGTCAGGGTCAGCTTTCCGTGGCGTTCCACGTAGATCTGGTCCATCCGGTTGACCATGATCTCCGTGACGGCGGGGTCGTCTAGGAAACGTTGCAAGGGCCCGTAGCCCAGTACGTCGTCGGCCACGTCGCGGACCAGCCGGGAGCGCTCCTCGACGGACAAGGGGACCTGTTCGGCGTCGATGATGCGGGTCAGTTCCTCCCGCGCGGACGTGCGGAGGTCCTCTTCCTTGGTTGCCGAATCGTTGAAACGGGTTCCCAGGCGTTCGAACAATGCGGTGGCCGCGCGCTCTTTGAGGGCCGCGAAGGCATCCACGGGCTGCTGGCCCCGGGCTCGGGCTTCGTGGTGCTCTGTGAAGCCCGGCAGGGGTGTGGGGCCGCTCTTTTCGAGCACGACGGCGGCCGGCAGCGCCGCCGTCGTCCCGCTTCCCCGGATGGGGGAGCCGGGGAGCGGTGCGGCGTGCAGGGTGGATGCATGCTCGCCGGATCCGTGCTGGGCGGATCCGGCGAGGGTGGCGCCGCCGGGTGTTCCCTCGGCGGAGCGGAGCCGTTCGGAGAGTTTCACCTAGACCACCACCCGCCGGTGGAGTTTCCTTTGGGCAGTGGCGCGCCACGCTGGATCAAACCGGTTGACGAGCTGTTTCAGCCCCTTGATGGCCGGGTCCTTGCGGCCGTCCTGGAGCACCGGAACTCCGCGGTTGGTGGAGATGGCGACTGCCTTGGACCGGGGAATGCTGACGTCCACGGGCGCCCCGATGGTCGCCTCGACGTCCTGGACGCTCAGCCCGGACTTGGAGTCGGCCATGTTCAGGACCACGTGGCGGGTTTCGGGCAGCAGGTCCAGCCGCCGGAGGATTTCCAGGCCCGAGCGCAGCCCGCGGATGCTGGGCACGTCCATGGCGGTTACCCAGACGGCGTCCGTGCATTGCTCCAGGGCGGCGAGCCCGATCTCCGGGAGCCCGGGAGCTGTGTCGACGACGACGTACTGGAACTGTTCGGCCAGTTGATCGAGCAGCCGGGTGACCTGCTGCGGTGTGATGTCGTCAGCCTCCTCGGGCGTCCGGGGGGCGCAGAGGGCGTAAATGCTCCCGGGGTGGACGGTGAGGAAGGCCTTGAGCACGAGGGAATCGTGGCTGGCCGAGGTCGAGACGGCGTCAGTGACGGTGTGCTCCGGGTTCAGGTACAGGCCAGAGGCGACGTCGCCGAACTGCAGGTCCAGGTCCACGATCACCACTCCCATGGGCGCGACTTTGCCGAGCCCGATCGCGATGTTGGTGGCAAGCGTGGTCTTGCCGACTCCGCCCTTGGGGGAGAAGACCCCGATCACCAGTCCCCTGGCGCTGTCCGGCTGGCTGGCGGCCGAGGTCCGGTTGCGGGTGGCGAACGACTGGCAGGCCCGCTCGAGCAGCACCCGGATCTGGGCGGGGTCCGCCGCCGGGCTGAGGATGTCACGGATGCCGGCCCGCATGGCCAGCAGGACGAAGTCCGGTTCTGCCTCGCCGACGAGGATGACGCTCAGTTCGGGAAGCTGGACGTCGAAGACCGTCGCCAGGCGCAGGGCGTCCTCCGCCGGGACATCCGGTCCCAGGATCAGGACCTCGGGCCGTTCCTGGTTGAGGTTCGCGAAGAGCTCAGCCGGGTTCGCGGGATTGACGAATGCGAAGGTCTGCAGGCCGCCCGGAAGGCCCCCGGCCAGTGCCTGGCGGACGCGGGCATCGA
This sequence comes from Arthrobacter sp. 2MCAF15, assembly GCF_052115605.1. Lineage (NCBI taxonomy): Bacteria > Bacillati > Actinomycetota > Actinomycetes > Micrococcales > Micrococcaceae > Arthrobacter > Arthrobacter sp. 2MCAF15. Next base: position 224,805 of record NZ_JBFRGZ010000002.1, read on the forward strand.
AGTCCGTGTTGGGGGAAATCAGGACAAAGCGGCTCACTTGTACACCTCTGGTTTCGTCATGATTCCGGGCCGGCCGCTGTCCTTGGCGTTGAGCGGTTCCTTGCTCAGCCAGAGGCTGGCGGTGTCCGTGAACTCCGAGGCGTAGACGATCTTTCCGGCGTCGACGTCGTTGACGGCGACAGTCAGCAGCAGCGAACCGGTGGGGAGCGACGTGTCTTCGGCCGGTGCGGTGGTGCCATCTGTTGAGGGCTGGGCGGGAGGGGTAGCGACGGGGGCACGTTGCACTGCGGTTACCAGCACCTTGTGGATGGTCAACTGCGTGGTTTGCTTCTCCGGGTTGGCTTCGAGGCCCCCGCTTTTGAAGGAAATGAAGATGCCGACGTGATCCCCGGGTGCCAGCCTGCCGCCCACGACGCGCTGCGGTTCCAGCTGGAAGGACACCTCCTGGAGCCCCACCGGGATGTCCACCGATCCGCTGGTTTTCAGTTCTTCGGGGGCGATCAGGCGCTCCGTGACGAGCTGTTCGCCGGGGAGCAGATCGACGGCGGTGACCTTGCCTGCCAGCCCGTCCAGGTTGCGGAGCGCGGACTTGGCGACGGCCGTGCCCGGAAGTTTTTCGGTGGCGAGGAAGGGCTGGAGGGTCTCCACGGACGTGCCGGCGGGTATGGCTTTAGACACCACGAGAACGTCCTGGGGATCCAAGCCCTGCACGGCCCGTGCGTCGGCTCCCTGCGCGTAGCTGACCACCAGTACGGCTCCGACGACGGCCAGCACCAAGGCCGCGATTCCTGCCAATAGGCGTGACTTCATTTTTAGGGCACTCCAATGGTGAGGCGGACAATTGAGGTCCCGTAGTCCGGTGCTGCGCCGAGTTCGAAGGCGTCGGACAGAGAAACGTATCGGACGAAATAGCCCTTGATGGTCTTGTTCTTGAGCGTTCCGCTCAATGACCAGCTGTAATTGGAAAACCGGTAGCCAGTGACATGGAAGGCGGCAAATCCCTTCACGTAGTACTTGCCGCTGGAGCCGTTGCCGGTGGCCACGTCGTACAGCGGGAAAAGTACTGTTTGGTCATTCATCTTGCTCATGTCCGCAGCCGTGCACTCGCTTGGTGCGCTCGCGCCCGTGTTGCTGGTGAACCATGCGCCAGCACTGTTTGCCTGTCCGGCGGTCAGGGTGACCCCGCATTTTGCATCGCTATCGGAAATCCAGCCGAAGCCACCCGGGATCTCGCCACAGCCGCCGGAATCCATGTCAAGGACCTGTTCGGCGCCGGCCAGCGAGCCTGGCGTCAGGTTGAGTTTGCATTGGGCAATCGCCAGAGGCAGAAGGATCGTACCCGTGGACGGCGTCCCCCACTCCACCCGGGACGTGGCTGTTACTTCCGCGCTTGAAAAACCCAGGGCACGGGCGAAGAAGAGGGAAACCCTGTTGGGCGTCTTACCTGCTTCCTGGGCACCCACCGTTACTTTCACGGTGCGGGCGGTTTTGTCCAGGACGAGGTCAGCGATGTTGCTCGCGCCGTCGCCGGCGTTTCCGTTGGCGAGGCTTCGGGCGAGTGTGGAAGTGGTGGAGCAGTCGGCGTCGTTGATGTTCTTGGCGCACTTTTGGGCGACCATGAGAGCAACAGCATCAGAGCCGTTCTGATCCTGGGTCCTCTCCGCGTACAGCATCCCGACGTCGACCGCCAGTGCGGCAAACCCCAACAAAGTCACCATGAGGATTGCTACAAGGACGCTGATGGCGCCGCGCTCGCCGTCGGTGGTTGTAATTCTTAGCCGCCGCACAGCATGACTCCTTTGCCTTCCATAGTGAACGGGCCTGCGATGCCGGTCATGGTGGAGAGCGAGTAGGTGATCTTGACCGTTACCTGCGCCCCGGAGGTGCAGGGGGTGGGGCTGATCGTGATATCGGCGTCCGTCAAGACAGGCTGCAACGCCGTGGCCGCGTTCTTTGCAGCAGTACGCGCGGCCGTGGTGTCGTTGCCTATTGCCATCACACGCACGCCCTCGCGGGCGGCACTGGATAGCGAAATCTGGGCGTTGTAGGCGCGGCCGAATTCCATGATGCCCAGCAGCAGCATGATCAGTACCGGAGCCAGGAGCGCGAACTCCACGGCGACGGCCCCCCGTTCTTTTGTCGTGGAAATAGGGGGCCGCCTTTCTGGATGTCGCTGGCCGCTGGCGCCTGATGCGGACAGGGTCTGGAGGGCCGAAGCCTTCCGCAACCCTGTTCGGCCGGTCGTGCTGGGTGCTACTTCGAGCAGGAACCGTCCGTGGTCACGCCGCCGGTAGTGGTGGCTGCCGTGTAGGCGCCGCCCTTGACGCTGCACTGGACGGAGTTGAAGGTTTCCTTCAAGGTGCCGCCGAGGAGCGTCACGGCGACGATGATGACGACGGCGATGAGGGAGACCATGATGCCGTATTCGACGGCGGTGGCGCCGCGCTGGTCGCGGCGAACGCGGGCAGCGATGTTGTTGAAGCGGAAACGCACGATGCCTCCTGGGCGGTAGATGCGGCCTGAACGGACCAGAGAACAGGGAAGGGCGGCTTACTTAGAGCACTTGCCGTCGGTCGTGACGCCGCCCGTGGTGGTGGCTGCCGTGTAGGCGCCGCCCTTGACGCTGCACTGGACCGAGTTGAAAGTCTCTTTCAAAGTGCCGCCGAGGAGCGTCACGGCGACGATGATGACGACGGCGATGAGGGAGACCATAATGCCGTATTCGACGGCGGTGGCGCCTCGCTGATCTCGGCGAAGGCGGGCTGCGAAGCTGGAGAAAATGGAACGCATTGGTGACTCCTGAGCGAGTTGGGAGGCTGGTCCTGCRCCAGCGCTGAGAGGAACTTAGCAATCGACGACACGCCGAGGATTCGTGCTTGACGCATCCTGTGCCAAGGCTTCCCAAACTGCACGTTTCCTGTACATTCCCTGCGCTCATCTTGCGCTGGGCGCGCCGAAGGACCCCCTTGGCTCTGGTCCAAGGGGGTCCGGTATCTGGGCTGTCAGCCGAGGTCGGCGGCCTCCAGCAGGCGGCTGGCCGACAGGCCAGCCGAACACTCAGTCTGGGATTCGCATCAACCTGGAGTGGGCGCTGATCGCATTGATTGCTGAGACAAAGATTGGTCCAAGGTCCGCTCCGTCTGCGGCGCAGAAGAAGTAATCTCCATCAGAGTTCTCAGCAGCTGTTTGCGCCGCCGTCCCGCAGGCATTGCTGGCGCTGGGGACCCCCGAGGACTTCTCGGAGGCAGCGGAGGCGAGGACATCGCGCACGTACGCTGAGCTGCTACCCCCGCATCGGGCGGAAGTCGCCGCGTTGTACGCGACCGTGATGATCAGGATTCCCCTCGCCTTGGCGTCGGCCGCGACGGCCTTCAGGTTGCTGCAGGCAGTTGGACCGTCGGAGTTCTTGATGTCGCCGGAGACGCCCACGGAGGTGTCGCCCCCGCTGCCGGTCTCGTTCGGTTGGCCGTCTGTCTCCAGGATGATGGCCTTGCGGGGCGTCCCTGCACGTGCCGGCAGACTCGTCAGGTTGTTGGCGTCCAAGCCAAGCAGATACCGGGCCGCGGCTTTCATCGGCGAGGCGAGGTAAGTGCCGGTGCTCGATGAAGGCAGGCATTGAACACCCTTGACGAGCGGGCTGCTGTTGTTGAGCAAGGGCGGCGCGCCTGAAGTGGTGTAGTCATTCGAGAACGGTACGGACATCCATGTGCCACTCGTAACCAAGCTCGAGGCGGTGGTGCTACAGCCGGACGTGGAGCTGCTGGGGCCGATGGTGCCCAGGGCCACGTACTGCTGTTCCTTCGTCATGGTGGTGAGTGTGCTCTGAATGGCGGCCTTCATGTTGGCGAGGTCAGTGGTGCTCATACTGCTGGTCCGGTCAGCGACCAGGGCGATATCCATGGGGTTCGGGACCAGGGTGCCGCACGAGCCCTTGCACGCGTTGGCGGCAAGCGAGCCGGTGTTGCCGGTATTGACCCCTATCGCTGGCGCGAACAGGTAGGGGACGTCTTTGTCATCGGTCACGGTGATTGTGTTGCAGGTCCGGCCGCCGCCCGTGATGCACGGGATCGCACAGATCGTCTCGTTGCATTTGGCCCCGGCGGTGGTTCCCGGATTGCAGACTCCGGGGACTTGACCGCTGGCCACGGTCTTGGAGGCGCCGGTGGAGGCGACCACGCACCAGAACGTGACCGCGGGGTCCGCCTGGGCATCGTTGGCCTTGGCATAGGCGACCGCGGCGTTCCGGGCGGCGACGGGGTCGTCCGGGAGCGAGGTCGCACCAGCGAGCGCGGCAGCATCCAAGGCGTTGCTAAGCTGCTGGTGCTCGTACACCAACCGGCCGACGTCGAGAGCCATGGCCAGCACCCCAAAGAGCACGGGAACCAGCAAGGCAAAGAGGACCGCTGTTGCTCCCCGTTCTCTGGACTTACCGTCCCGAGGATCCACCCTGCTCATTCGCTTCTCGTCTCGCTCGGTATTCAGTTCGGGATCGTGCCGCGACTCTGGCGCTACGGAGTGCATGACCCACCTGCCCAGTTCTGTGCCCCGGACGTCACGGGCACGGTCCCTTCCATTTTCATGACGGCCTTGGCCTCGAAGACCCCCGTCAGAGCCCAGGCGTAGAAGCCCGACAAAGACGACTGCGGGTAACGCAGGCAGACGACCATGACGCCGGGGGCGCCTCCGGACGTGTCCACGACGAACTTCACCTGGAGTTTGGCATTGTCCAGTTCGCGTCCCCGGGCATTGTTGGCGGACGCGATGACGTTGCCTTCGGTCACCCCCTGTCGGGCGCTCTCACGTGCGGCGGCCTGCAAGTTGATGCTTTGGCCGAAAGCCATCCCAAAGTCGATCACCCCAAGCAGCATGGACAGGAGCAAAGGAACAACGAGGGCGAATTCAACTGCTGCCGCCCCCCGCTGGCGATCAGACCGATTCCGGCGATTTGCGGTCCGCAGCTTGAAACGCTCGGCCGTGCCGCGCCGGCTGTCTCGCCGTGGTTGGAAAATCCTTAACAAACTCATGGCCCCTCGCTGTTCCGGTTAAGACCTCTAATGAATTGGGGAAGAACCCTGCGCTAGAAAGCGCCAGTGAAGTTCTTCATGACGCTGATGACGGCGGGACCGATGATGACGATGAAGAGCACTGGAAGGATGCAGAACATAAGTGGAAACAGCACCTTCACTGGCAGCTTCATGGCCTTTTCTTCCGCACGCTGACGTCGCTTGATGCGCATCTGCTTCGCCTGGGTACGGAGGATAGTGGCGAGGGCGATTCCGTATTGGTCCGCCTGCACCACGGAGCGGACGAAACTCCGGAGATCCGGTGAGCCGGCCCTTTCGGACATGGCAAGGTAGGCATCTTTTCGGCTTCGCCCGACCTGCATGTCCTGAAGAGTGCGGACGAGTTCTTCGGCCAACGGACCCTTGCCGTTGTGGCCGGCACGCGCCATCGCCGCTTCGAATCCCAAACCGGCCTCCACCGAGATCAGCATCTGGTCAAGGGTGTTGGGCAATTCCAGTTCAATGGCCTTTTGGCGCTCCGCGCCGCGGCCATGGACGAGGATGTCCGGAACGAAATAGGCAAGCACCGGCAGCAACATCAAGACCAGAACGGTGATACCGGTCGGCGACTTTGCAGCGAACAGCAAGCTGACGAATGCTGCCACGAGTGCCAGCGCCGGCTTGGCGATCAGAAGGCGCTCCAGGGGCATGGCAGCGGGACGGCCCGCCTTCGCCAGGAGTTTGTCCAGCCACCCCGCATATCCCTTGGGCGTCACTCGCACACCGAAGCCCATCAGACCCTTCGATCCGGCCGAGGCTGTGCCTTCCTCCACGAAGCGGACGCCCCGCCCAAGGTTGCTTCGGACGGCAGCCAGACCTTGACGGTCAACAGAGATGAATGACCAGACCATCGCAGAAATTGGGACGATGATAAGCCCGATAATTAGCCACGCCGTTACACTCATGACGATCCTTCCTAGAACTTGATCTTTACGACGCGGCTCAGCCACCAGGAACCAACGGCGAGCAGTACCACGGAGAGGCCGATCATTACCCAGCCAAGGAAATTCGTGTACAAGGCGCCCATGTAGGTCGGACTGGCTACGCTCAGATAGAGGAACATTCCCACGGGAAGGGCTACCAAGATGTACGCGGAGATTTTTCCTTCGGCGCTCAGAGACTGAACCTGCCCCTTGATCTCGGATCGCTCCCGGATGGTTTCTCCCACCTGATCGAGAACCTCAGCCAGGTCACCGCCCACCTCGCGGTGGATTTCGATTGCTTGGCCAGTCCAGTCGAAATCATCGCTTTTGAGGCGATGGGCGGCATCAATCATCGAATCCTTCAAGTCGCGGCCCAGCCTTGTTTCATTAACCAACCTGGCAAATTCCTCGGAGGTTGGGGAGTCGGCCTCCTGTGACACGGCATCGACTGAACGCAAGAGGCTATGTCCAGCCCGCAGCCCTCCGGCCAGCATCTGCAACGTGTCCCCAAGCTGATCTTCAAATTTTGCCCGTCGGCGGCTGGCCATGATGTTGAGGACGACCATTGCGATGAACGGGGTGAGGACCGTGAGCAGGAGCCCAATGAAGATGCCCCCCAGGAGGAACCCAACGAGGCCCACCGTGACGCCAACGCAGCAAACCAGAAGGACGAAATCAGCCTGCCGAAGGCGCAGTCCTGCCCGCTCCAGGGATTCCTTTGTGCCGAAGCTGGCATTCCGGCCGACGCGGCGGTCCACGAACGCCAGCGTAGTGTCCGTCATGCGAGTCAGAAATGACGGCTCGTCGACGACGCCTGGCCGCCGCCGGGACAAGGCGATGCCGGACCTGCCTGCACCAAGCGTCGAAAACAGCAAGATGGCCAGCGCCACAAGACACAGCCCAATGCCAAACGCGAAATATAAAGGGTTTGTTGTGTTCACCTGTAGCCACCCCCTTGGGGAACGCTTCCGAATACGGCTGGTGACAAATGGATACCAAGCTCGGCAAAGTGGTCGGCGAACCGGGGCCTCACCCCGGTAGCCCTCGGGCTTCCGAGGAACCGGCCGTCGGCATCCATCCCGGCGCTGTAGTCGAAGATGAAGGCATCCTGGAGCGTGACGATGTCCCCTTCCATTCCCTGAACTTCCGTGACGTGTGTGACGCGGCGGGTCCCGTCCCGGAGACGGGAGATGTGGACGATGAGGTTGACGGCCGACGCGATCTGTTCCCGAATTGCTTTAAGGGGCAGGTCCATTCCAGCCATGAGCACCAGGGTTTCAAGGCGAGCGATTGCATCCCGGGGCGAGTTGGCGTGCACGGTGGAGATCGAACCATCGTGGCCCGTGTTCATGGCCTGCAGCATATCGAGCGACTCACCGCCGCGGACTTCGCCGATGACAATCCGGTCCGGGCGCATGCGAAGCGAATTTCGGACCAGCTCCCTGATTGAGACCTCGCCCTTGCCTTCAATGTTGCGCGGCCGGCTTTCAAGCCTTACCACGTGCTCCTGCTGCAGCTGGAGTTCCACGGCGTCTTCGATGGTGACGATGCGTTCATCAGCCGGCAGGAACGACGACAGGACATTCAGGAGGGTGGTCTTCCCTGTGCCAGTACCTCCTGAGACCAGGATGTTGAGCCGGGCAAGGACGCATGCCTGTAAGAGTTCCGCCATTTCCGGGGACAGGGTCCCGAACGAAATGAGGTTATCGACAGTCAGGGGTACCTGCCCAAACTTTCGAATCGTCAGCGAAGATCCGTTGACGGCGAGCGGGGGGATTATCGCGTTGACACGCGATCCGTCGGAAAGCCGGGCGTCCACCATGGGAGATGACTCGTCGATCCGCCGCCCAACCTTCGTGACGATGCGTTCGATAATCCTGCGCAGGTGTTCTTCCGAACTGAACCTTGCATTGGTCAGGGATAGTTTGCCGTCACGTTCTACGTAGACCTTGTCCGGCCCGTTGACCATGACTTCCGTGACTGCCGCGTCATTCAGGAACTTCTGCAGCGGCCCTAGTCCCAGGACGTCGTCGATAATTTCCTGGACAAGGCGGTGCCTTTCCGGCGCCGTCAATGGAATCTCATCTTCTTCTACAATGGCCCGGAGCTCGTCTTTGACGTACTTCTGAAGTTCGGATTCGTCCAGGGCGGCATCGGTGATACGGCTGCCCATGCGTTCGTACAGGGCGGCGCCCGCGCGATCTTTGACGGCGTTCAAGGCATCGTTTGCCTCCGCGGCGGCTCTGTGTTCCGTTACTGTGACCGGCGAGTCGACCATTTCTGCTGCGCCGCCTGCCCACGGGCCGCTGGCATCGCGGTGCTTGCCGGTAGATTCTGTGGCTACTCCCCGGAGGGATTCCAAACGCTCGGCGAGGTTCATTGGACTACAGCCCTTCTACTAACGTTCTTGTGGGGATGCGGCTCCAAGTCGGTGCTGAACCTTTCCACAAGTCGACGAAGCCCCTTTGTGAACGGATCCCTGGCCCCCTCCTGCAACAGCGGAATGCCTTTGTTCGTGGAATATGGCACGGCGCGCGACCGCGGTAGAACCACATCCACGGGACCGCCTATGACGGCTTCAACGTCGCTCAAGGTGAGCCCGGACCGCCGATCCGCGAAATTGAGGATCAAGTGGCGGTGTTCTGGAACGAGGTCGAGTTCGTCCAGGACGTTGAATCCTGCACGAAGTCCCCGGATGCTGGGTATGTCCATTCCGCAGACCCACACCGCATCTGTGGCCAGCTCCAACGTCGCCAGTACGTGTTCGCCGAGTCCGGGTGCCGAATCCACGATGACGAAACGGAATTCGTTGGATAGCTGGCTCAACAGGCGCCCGACCTGTTCACCGGATATTTGATCGGCTTCCGTTGGGTTGAGCGGAGCGCAAAGCGCGTAAATGCCTGACGAGTGGAGAGTCAGGTACGACTTCAGCACCACGCTGTCCTGGACGGCAGCGCCAACTACTGCGTCAGCCAGCGTCCTTTCGGGTTCCAGCAGCAATCCCGATGCAACGTCTCCGAATTGGAGGTCCAGGTCAACCACCACAACGTCGGTGGGAGAGTCCTTTCCCAAGCCCACGGCGAGGTTGGTTGTAATCGTTGTTTTCCCGACCCCGCCTTTCGGAGACATGACCGCGATAATGCGGCCACTCATTGGCTGTCCTTCGAGGGCGCTGCCGAGTCCACGGCGACGGCCGGCGGAAGCGAGGCTCGCCCGCTCGAGCAGGCCGCGAATGGTGTTCACATCCGAATCCGGTGGCAGCAAATCCCTAATGCCGGCCCGCATGGCGGGGAGAGCCACCTCCGCATCATTGCCGGTCACGAGGACGATGCTGATTTCCGGATACTGGAGATCAAAGAGACTGGCCAGACGGATCGCATCGTCCGGTGGCAGACCTGGCCCCAGCAAGATGACTTCGACCAAATCGCCGCCCAGCACCCGCAGCACATCATCCGGACCTGCCGGAAGGAAATCTGCCACGATGGCATGGAATTTCCCGTGCAGGCTGGCGGCGGCCTGCCTTACGCGTCGTTCAAAATCATGATCTGACGTGATCAGCACGAAGCGGCTCATCGGAACAGCTCCGGCTTCTTGACCACCAGGGGGGCACCTTCTGTGGCCGTTGCGGGCTCCTTTGTGAGCCACAGGCTCCCAAAATGTGCACCAAAGGCGATCTTCGTGGCATCAGCGTCATTCCGGGCGAAGGTTACCAGCAACTGTCCAGTTGGCAACTCGGTGTTGGCTTGTTCGGCGGCATCGGTACTCGTGCCCGTGGCCCCGGCAGTTTTCGCGACGGAACGCTGGACGCTGGTCACCAGGACCTTGTGAAACACCTCCTGGCCGGTTTCCACGTCAGGTGCGTCCTTCAGCGCACCCTTGTCGAACAGGACGACGATGCCTACGGTATCGCCGGCGGCGATACGCCCGCCGACCACCCGCTGGGCCTCCAGCTGCACCGAGATCTCCTGCATTCCCTTGGGCACAGCAACCGATCCCGGTGCCGAGAGCGTGGCGGGATCCGCAAGTCGCGCGCCCAACAATGCCTCGCCGGGCAGGAGTTCTATGGCGGCTACTTTTCCGTCCATCCCGTCCAGGCTCTTCAATGCCCCGTTCGGGACCGACGCCGCAGGGAGCGCTGTCAGTTTGACGGCCGACTTGATCGCTTGAATGTCAGATCCCTGAGGGACCTGTTGTTGCACTACCAATACATCGACGGGGCTCAGGCCCTCCTGGGCCCTAGCCTCAGTTCCTTGAACATATGAGACCAGAAGCAGTGTGCCAGCTATCGCAAGCACAAGTGCGACGATGCCTCCCAGCAGGCGTGTTTTCACTTTCATGCCTTTCAATGACGGCTCAGGACTTACGCGAGCCAATTTTCTAAGTTGGATCCCTGCGGCTCCGTAGGTCGCGGAGGCCTATCGGGCCGGCCTCCGCGAGCGAATCGTGGCGGACGAGATTGCCGACGAGACCGTTGTCGGCATTCTTCACGTTCAGCGCTGTGTTCTTTCCTGGGCATCACGCCGCAGCCATGGAATGCTGCCGCCGACATGCCCTCCCTCGTGGGAAATACGATTCAATGTTGAAAGCCCAAGGGCGGGTGCGGTGGCAGCGGATCTGTCTCCCGAACTGCCGCCGCACCCGCCCTGGGGTTTCTCGAAAGTGGATTAGAGCTGCAGCGAGATCTTGCTGAAAGCGCTGTTGATTTGCCCGCCGAGGGCAGCGACGACGACGACAATTACCGCTGCGATCAGCGCGACAAGCAGCCCGTATTCCACTGCGGTTGCGCCCTTCTCTTCACCAGTGAGCTTGTCCTTGACGCCGGCGACGAAAGCGAGCATTGAGACCATGAGACCAGTCATTTTATTATCCTTTTCCAGAGTTGTGAATAAAGAACGAATTTCCGACAAATCCCCTTTGCCTATTTGCTGGAGCTTCGTTGGAACAACATTTGCACGGCCGTTATCGGCGGCGCAATGAATGCGGATACTCGACTTTTGGAAGGAAAATGTGGGCATCACCTGCCCGCAAATGAGAGGTGTACTCAGTTTCCAGGTAGGGGCAGGGCTCGACTACTTGGTTTGATAAGCGGTCTTACTGAAAGAGCGTCCGCGCGTAGGCGGAGACCACTTAGGGGAGCAGGAGGATGACGGCCAGGCCGGCTGCCAGCATGGACGGCCCGTAGGCCACTTCCTTTGGCTTGTTTCCGCGGTTTCTCAGCATAATGACGGCCGAAGCGAGGCCGCCGGCGACGAATCCCAGGGCCCCGCCGTAGAACAAGTGGGACCAGCCTAGGTAGCCCAAGTACAGGCCAAGTGGCGCGGCGAGCTTCACATCACCCATTCCGAGGCCGTTTCGGCTGGTCAGGGCAAGAAAGAGGTACAAAACGAACAAAATTAAGGCGCCGACAGCTCCGCGTAGCAGGCTACCTGCCTCGCCGGACACCCCTGCGGCGACCCCGAGGAGAGCCAGGCCGGCCCCCAGCAGGGGCAAAACCATCCGGTTCGGCAGCAAATGGTGCAAAAGGTCAATCCGCGCCAGCTGGACGCCGGCAATCGCCAGCAAGATGTAGGCGGGAAGTTCGGGCGTGGGTCCGAAGCGCCAGGCCAGCAGTGCGCAGAGCCCAAAGGTGGCCGCCGCCGTCGTAATTCTCAGTCGTACGGTCAGCGGTCCGCCGAGGTGGGGGAGTGCGCGCCCGATGAGGAGCTCTGCCAGCTGGCCCAGGCACGCTCCCACGAGGCCAATGCCGGCTATGAAGAGGATCCCGGTTGACGGTCCGGTCGGCGGCACGGAGAGCAGGGAGATGGAGCCGGCGGTGACGAGGTGGGACACGGTTCCTCCAGGGATGCGGCGGGCCGGCACGGGACAGTCTGCGCAATGAGGGGGCAGACAGGATGCATCCGGACACCCCATTTTGACCCAAGAGGCCGCAGTCGGCTATTCTTGGTAGTCGTTGTGCGTGTCCTATCTCGATGGTGCGTGCCCGCTTGAGAATCCGGTTGCAGGATAGCTACTCAACGTGCACATTCGAGACCTCAGGATGACTGGTTACATAGAGCCCTCACCTCTGTTCCGGTAGCGCATAGATAGTAGGTGCACCGTAAGAGTGACGCCTAAAACAAGAACGCCAGAACAAGAACGAGGCAAACACCGTGCGTACGTACACCCCGAAGCCCGGCGATATCAACCGCCAGTGGCACGTCATTGACGCCACCGACGTTGTCCTTGGTCGTCTTGCCAGCCAGACCGCAATCCTGCTGCGCGGCAAGCACAAGGCCACCTTTGCGTCCCACATGGACATGGGCGACTTCGTCATCATCATCAACGCTGAAAAGGTTGCCCTCACCGGCGCCAAGCTGGAGCAGAAGCGCGCATACCGCCACTCCGGCTACCCGGGCGGCCTGACCTCCGTCAACTACGCGGAGCTGCTTGAGTCCAACCCGGTTCGCGCCGTGGAGAAGGCCATCAAGGGCATGCTCCCGAAGAACTCCCTCGCTGCACAGCAGCTGGGCAAGCTGAAGGTGTACCGCGGTGCAGAGCACCCCCACGCCGCCCAGCAGCCCAAGACTTTCGAAATCACCCAGGTCGCCCAGTAGTCCTGGCCACCAACCAACTTTTTATCAAGGAGAATCGTGGCTCAGAACGAAGAACTGACCACCGAAGCCGTTGAGGCTGAGGAAAACCTGACCAGCTACACCTCGGAGAGCGGTGCTGCAGAAGCAGCTGCGCCGAAGAAGGAACGCCCGGCACTGACCGTTGCCGGCGCTGCAGTTGGCCGTCGCAAGGAAGCCGTCGCACGCGTTCGCGTTGTGCCGGGCTCCGGCAAGTGGACCATCAATGGCCGCGAGCTGGCGAACTACTTCCCGAACAAGCTGCACCAGCAGGATGTCAACGAGCCCTTCAAGATCCTTGATCTTGACGGCGCTTACGACGTCATCGCCCGTATCCACGGTGGCGGCATCTCCGGCCAGGCCGGTGCACTGCGCCTCGGCATCGCCCGTTCACTGAACGAGATCGACACCGAGAACAACCGCGCCACCCTGAAGAAGGCCGGTTACCTGCGCCGTGACGCCCGCGTCATCGAGCGTAAGAAGGCCGGTCTCAAGAAGGCCCGCAAGGCTCAGCAGTACTCCAAGCGCTAAAAATCGCTTGCACGAAAGCCCGTCCCGCCACTCGGCGGGGCGGGCTTTCGCCGTTAGAGACCTTGCTACTTGATGAGTTGGAAGTATTGGGCTCCGTCCACGTTCTCAGGAACGAATTGCTGTCTGACCCACGCGACTATTCGGGCGGACTCGCCTCGGCCTTCAAGAGTGAGCGGAGGAAGACCTTGGATAACGACTGATCCGATACGCCCGTCTGCCACAAGAACTTTGAACTGCTCCAGGGTTGGAAACGGGTCCGAACCATCGAAGCCGCCGATCGGCAACACCGCGCGGCCAAGTTCCAATTGATAGTTGGCCGCCGTCTCAGAGCCCACCACAGCCGCCGCCCAKGCGGCGGACGACGACTGGCGGAGACGCTCCAGCAGCGTCGTTGACGGCAGATCGCCGTGCATGACCGACAGATAGCTTGGCGGCGTGTCGGGAGACGCGCGGGACCGGTCATCGGTCCGCATCCCAAAAATTCCGGGTCCGGCAATCACGCCTGCTCCCGTATGCGGGTTCAGGACTGTATTCAGTGACCAGATGATGGGGCCGGCGAGCAGGGTGGCGATGAGTAAGGCTGCCGTCGTCCTGGCCACTCCGGGGCTGGGCGGCCGGACCACGACTCCCGCAAGGACTAGTCCCCACATTGCGAGCATGGCTGCGGGAAGCCACGGGTATTCATCCACGGAACGGGAGGCGGACACGAACGCGAATACCATGCTCGCCAGCAGGACGAAGCCGGTCAGAAGTCGGACTCTGACAGTCTGTACGCGGCGCAGAAGGTGCATCAAAGCGAACGCAGCCAGAAAACACAATGGAGGAACCGCGGTGAGCACGTAATAGGGGTGCACGATTCCTGACATGAATGCGAGCACAGTTGCCGCGCAGGCAAACCAGATGGAGCAGGCCAGCAGAAGCGCGCGCGCCGAGGGGCTTCCGTGGCGCCGCCAAAGAAGCCAGGCGCCGAGGCACAGACCCGCAACAGCTAATGGAAGAAACCACCCGCTTTGGCCGGAGAACTGTGGCTGGAGGAATCGCTGGAAGCCGGCGTCCAGTTTGTCAGCCGTCCCGGCACCGGGAGCCATGGTTCTACTGGCGTCCTCGCCCGTGAGGCGATCAAGCCCGTTATATCCCAATGTCAGTTCGATGACGCTATTGTTCCTGGATCCGCCAATGAAGGGTCGGTTGGCGGGGTTGGTGAGCTGAACAGCCAGCAGCCACCATCCCCCGGCCACGACGGCCGCCGCCAGCGCTCCCAACAGGTGCAGGAAACGTCTCGTCACCGGGGTGCGTGCAAAGACCAAGTAAGTCAACCCTACCGAGGGAAGGACCAGGAGAACTTGGAGTTGCTTGGTAAGGAACGCCGCGCCGGCTAGAGCTCCCGCCAGCAGTAGCCACCGAAACCGGGAGCTGTCCACAGCTTTGAGTGTCAGGTAGACAATGCCGATCATTAGCAGCGTCAACAGCGCATCGGGGTTGTTGTAGCGAAACATCACAGTGGCAACCGGGATGGCGGCCAAGAAGGACGCGGACAGGAGTGCAGTAGCCGCATCGAAGCGCTTGCGGACCATGCGGTAGAGGAGGTAGACGCTGATGACGCCCATGAGGGCCTGGGGGAGGAGCAGGCTCCAGGAGTTGAGCCCGAAGATCCGGACCGACAGCGACATGACCCAGAGGCTGAGCGGCGGCTTGTCCACACTTATGGCATTGTTCGGATCGGACGATCCGAACATGAATGCGGTCCAGTCGAGCGAGCCGGACATCGCAGCCGCTGAATAGAACGAGTTCGCCCACCCGTTACGGTCCAGCCCCCAGGTGTAGAGAAGCGTCGAAAACGCAATGAGCACCAACAGTGCCGGCCGTTCCCAGACGGGATCCACCAAGCGGCCGCGCAGAAATTTGGCCAGAAGTTCCGGCGTCCGGCGCTCTGACCGGACGCCGCGTGTACCGTTTGCATTCGCGGATTCAACTGCAGCGCGGCTCAACGGGTTGTCCCTTGGGCCGGCGCCAGGGCGAGTGCGACGGTCCGGCCGCCGCTTCGACGGTCGCGGAATACCCAGACTCGCAGCAGCACGAATCTCATCATGGTTGCAAGAATATTTGCCCCGGTAAGGATTATTAGTTCAATGTTGGGAGCGGCGTCGGCGTTGACCGTGTGGAGGATGGCCAGCGATGACGACGTCATGGTCCACGCGAGCAGGAACACGACCAGACCCTGGATTTGCTGTGTGAACAGCTTGACTGGCCCGCTAATGCCAAACGTAAAACGACGGTTGGCCGCTGTGTTGCCGATGGCAGTCAGCAACAAGGCCATGAAATTGGCCTGCTGCGCACCGAATGGCGCCTGCAGGACAAGGTACAGCAGCGCAAAGGCGATCGTTGATACTGCCCCGACGACTCCGAACCGGAGTACTTGGCCGAAGAAGCTGGGCCGTCCCGGAGGAGCGATCGGCCTGCGCCCCAGTTCTGCATAGATGGCTTGAACCGGGATGGTCCCCTTGAAAAGAGCTCCGGCAACGCGTACCAGGCCACGCAGATCATCCAAAGCAGTCTGTTTGATATCGACTCGGCTGTCGGGGTCGTCAATCCAGTCCACGGGAATTTCGTGGATCCGCAGGCCGGAGCGCTCGGCGATGATCAGCATTTCCGTGTCGAAGAACCAGCCGTTGTCCTCGATGTGGGGGAGAAGCCTCCTGGCTACGTCTGCGCGGAGGGCTTTGAATCCACATTGAGCGTCGGAGAACTTCACCTGCATGGTTCGTCGGAGCAGATAGTTGTAGGACCGTGAAATGAACTCGCGCTTTGGGCCGCGGCTGACACGGGAACTCTGCCCCAGTCTGGTTCCGATGGAAATGTCCGAGTGGCCCGACAGCAGCGGAGCTACGAGTGGGGGCAGGGCGGCGAGGTCCGTTGACAAATCGACGTCGAGGTATGCGACGACGTTGGCCGAAGATGCGCTCCACGCATCCCTCAGCGCGAACCCGCGTCCCTTGACCTCAAGCCTTCGGTGAACAACATTTGGCAACTGCGCCGCTAAGCGTTGGGCAATAGTCGAAGTATTGTCCGTGCTTGCATTGTCCGCAATTGTAATCTGCCACGTCGAAGGCATTTCTTGCGATAAGTAATTCGCGAGCTTAGTGATGCTGCTTTCGAGTACGGCCTGTTCATTAAAGACCGGTACTACGATTTCGAGCGCCAAGCCCCCAGAGCTAGGTTTCATGCCACGAAGCCTAAACGCATCCTGGAAAAGGCAGTAGGTTTTTGGGGAAAGTAGAGTACAAGAAACTTCAAAACCAAGTAGTCTCCCGATCTTTCAACCTGACTTGGGTCGGCCCGGGCTGGGTAGAGGCTTCCTCGAATATTGGCAATGGAATGGGGTATGTTCGCCGAAGAGCGGTAGCACCGTGTGAACGAGGGGGKATCGTATGCCGGAGCCCGGTGTTGAGGTTGTGTGGGGTGCGTTAGAGCGGGCGTGGCGGAAGGCCGAGTACGAGGAGCTGTGGCTGCAGTTCCGGCCCCGCGGGTCGAAGGATGTTTTTGACGCGGTAGAGGCCTCGGTCCAGGCCGCGAACCAGGACGTCGAGGACGCCGGGTGGGGCGACGACGTGTTCACCGAGGGGGTCTCGGACTCCGATGCCGGACCGGTGGCGCTGATGAGCAGGGCCGGCCCCGAGGAGGGGGTGCGGACCTGGCTGGACGCCTTCGCCCAGCATCTGCAGGCGCTGGGGAAGTCCGGGAAGGTCACCGCCGCACCGGAAGCGTTTTTCCCGGACTGGTTGAACGGCGAAGTCGAGCTGCCAGGGCAGCTCACGGCCTTCGTGTCGTACCAGACCAATGATCTGGCCCTGCTGGACGCAGACGAACAGCGACGGGCCTGGCATGTCCCGGCCGAGTTGACGGCGAAGATCGCCGACGCCGCCACAGCATGGGGCCGCTTCGACGGCGCCGACGTGTACCTGCTGCGCAACATCCACCAGACCCGCACGAAGAACCCCGACGTAGGACCGGCGCTGGCGGACGGCGTCGCGAAATTCTCGATGGCTCGTGTGGCCTTCCTGCGGTCCCAACCGCGCCGGCTTATTTGGGCGTCGCAGGGCACCTTGGGTCGGGCCTGCTACGGGGTCATGGACGACACCACGTCCTGGCAGGGCCGGCTGGCCCAGGTTGTCCAGGCCATGGTTGCGTTCCCCGGGGACACCGATCTCGCGTTTGTGCGGTACAGCAACGCCCTCACAATCGACTGGGACAGTGGCGGTACACCGCCGCTGCCCTATGTGGAGGAATACCAGGTCCGCTACAACAGGCACCTGAACGGGCAGTACATCCCCGACGCGCACGGACTGCAGCTCCTCACCGACGCCCACCTCGCGCACGCGAACGACCTGTCCGATTGGATCATCGAACCTCTCGGCGCGGGCAAACACCTCGTGCAGGCCAAAGACCTGGAGCCCTGGTACGCCACCATCGACCCGGACCCGGCAACACTGGCGAAGGCGCGCGCCGACTTCGGAGGCATGCTCCTCACCCCCGAGATCATCGCGGCCAACCCGCCACCCTGGGCCTGATCAAGTCATGGCGTCAGCTAAACGATGGAGGCGGCGTAAGCGTGGATCGCCCTTGTCGTCGCGAATCTGTGAAAAACGCCATTCCGAACGAATAGTCGCACGTCCAGCCCTCGGGCACGGCTGAGTCAACGGGTGGTCGATCCCCGCGCACCTCCTTGTGCGGCCGGCCATCGACTAAGCTTGGTCCGATGTCTAGATTATTTGGAACCGATGGAGTACGCGGTCTGGCGAACGGGTTGCTGACCGCCGAGCTCGCATTGCAGCTGGCTCAGGCCGCCGCCGTCGTACTTGGCCATGACCGCAACACGACCGGAAAGCGGCCGATCGCCGTGGTCGCACGCGACCCCCGGGCCAGCGGCGAGTTCCTCGCGGCTGCCGTGGAGGCCGGCCTCTCAAGCTCGGGAATCGACGTCTACGACGCCGGTGTTCTTCCCACCCCGGCCGCCGCCTACCTCGTGGCAGACCTCGACGCCGACTTCGGCGTCATGATCTCGGCCTCCCACAATCCCGCGCCGGACAACGGGATTAAATTCTTCGCCCGCGGCGGCCAGAAGCTGCCCGACGACGTCGAGGACGCCATCGAAGAGCAGCTGGACAAGGAACCCTTCCGGCCCGTCGGCGGTGAGGTGGGGCGGATCCAGCGCTTCTCCGACGCCGAGGACCGCTACATCGTTCACCTGCTCGGCACGCTTCCTTACCGCCTGGACGGCCTGAAGGTAGTGCTCGACTGCGCGCACGGCGCAGCCAGCGGCTGCTCCCCGCAAGTGTTCAAGGACGCCGGCGCCAACGTGGTGGTCATCGGCGCCGAACCGGACGGCCTCAATATCAACGAAGGTGTCGGCTCCACCCATCTGGGCCCGCTCAAGCAAGCTGTCCTGGACCACGGGGCGGATCTCGGAATCGCCCACGACGGCGACGCCGACCGTTGCCTCGCCGTGGATCACGAGGGCAACGAGGTGGACGGCGACCAGATCATGGCCATCCTTGCGGTGGCACTCAAAGCCTCCGGAAAGCTCAAGGACGATGTCCTGGTGGCCACCGTCATGAGCAACCTCGGCCTGAAGCTCGCCCTGCGCGACGCCGGAATCAGCCTGCGTGAAACCGGGGTGGGGGACCGCTACGTCCTCGAGGAAATGCGCAACGGCGGCTTCAGCCTGGGTGGCGAGCAGTCCGGGCACGTGATTTTTGCCGACCACGCCACCACCGGCGACGGCGTGCTGACCGGGCTTCAGATCGCCGCTCAGGTGGCCCTCACGGGGCGCCCGCTCAAGGAGCTGGCCACGGTGATGACCAAGCTGCCCCAGGTCCTCATCAACGTCAAGGGCGTGGACCGCACCCGTGTGCAAGGCGATGAAGTAGTCGCGGCGGCCGTTTCCGTGGCCGAAGCCGAACTGGGCGACACCGGACGTGTCCTTTTGCGGCCCTCCGGCACCGAGCCGGTGGTGCGCGTGATGGTGGAAGCCGGAGACCACGAAACCGCCCAGGGCGTCGCGGAGCGGCTGGCCCAGGTGGTCCGGACCGAACTGGCACTGGCTCTCGTCCCCGAATAGCCCGGCCCGAATAGCCCGGCACCCAATAGTCAGCCTGCGGTTCCGTGGGCGCGTCGTTGTGGCCGGCGCCGGGTTTCCCCACGTATGGCGGCGGCCGACGGCGTGTCGGCCCTTTGCGTCGGGGTGTCCCGGCGTTGGGGTGCCAAAGGCGGGGAAAATCCGGCGCGGTCTTACATCCAGGCAGACGTAGGACTCAGGCTTGGGACCTTGCGATGGGGCCCTACAAATATGCCGGCGCCGGCTCCAGACCGAAGTACTCCTCCAGCGTGCCGATGCCGCGGGTGGACATGTCCATGGCCGCCTCGGTGCCGATGAAGCGCAGGTGCCAGGGCTCGTAGTAATACCCGGTGATTTCGTGCAGCATCCACGGGTAGCGGACCACGAAGCCGAAGCGGTGGGCGTTCGCCTTGGCCCAGATTGCCGCCGGCCGGTCCTTGAACTGTGGCGTGAAGCTGTCCGCCCCGCTGCCGTCGCCGATGTCGAAGGCCCACCCCGTCTGGTGCTCCGAAAAGCCGGGCCGGGCGGAGGCAGTGTCGGCCTCGGCCCTGCCCCGGGAGTTCACGTAACTGCCGTAGGTCGCCCGCTGGGTCGTAAAGGAACGGTATCCGCTGGCCAGGGTGATGATGACGCCGTCGGCGGCCGCCGCTGCGAACATCTTTTCCGCCGCGGCCGCCGTCGTGCTGTTCAGCAAGGCCGCCTCGCCGGAGGTGGCCAACCGGACGGCCGGCCGGACCAGATCCGGCGGCACAAACGTGGCGGGGGAGAGCGGGCGGTGCTTGTTGACGATCACCCAGGGGCTGGTGGGGTCCGAGAGTGAATGCTGCGGCCCCGGCGCTGCGGCTGAAGGCGGGCGTGCTGCGGCTGAAGGCGGGCGTGCCGCGGCCGAAGGAGGGGGTGCCACGGCCGACGGCGGGACGGCCGCCGCCGACGCCGGGGTCGCTGAGRGTGAGTCTGCCGGCGAGCTGGATGCCGCCGCGGCGGCTGGCGGCGTGGCGCTGCCGATGCGCGGGGCCGGCGTCGGTCCCGGCGTGCCGGATGGCGTGTAGGGCTGGGCCGGTGTGCAGGCGGACAGCGCAGCCAGGCTGGTGCCCGTCAGCAGGAGGCGGCTGAAGGCCCGGCGGCTGGGCGATTCCGGGCCGGCCGCCGGCCGTCCCAACGCTCCGTCTCCGCCGTCGTAGCACATCTGTGCTAGACCTTCCTCAGCAGCATTCGCCGGATGGAGTGGTCCGCGTCCTTGGTAAGCACCAGCTGCGCGCGGCCCCGGGTCGGGAGGACGTTTTCCTCGAGGTTGGGCTCGTTGATGCGCTTCCAGATCTCACGCGCGGTCTGTTCGGCCTCGGTGTCGGAGAGGGTTGCGTACCGGTGGAAGTACGATTCCGGCTGGGCGAAGGCCGTGCTCCGCAGTTTGCGGAACCGGTCCACGTACCACTCCTCGATGTACGAGGTCTTCGCGTCGACGTAGATGGAGAAGTCGAAGAAATCACTCAGGGCAAGGCCCTGCCGGCCGTCCTGCCGCGGCCGGGCCGGCGCCAGGACGTTCAGGCCCTCGACAATCAGCACGTCCGGCCGGCGTACCACCACTTCCCTCCCGGGGACGATGTCGTAGGTGACGTGGGAGTACCAAGGGGCGCGGACTTCCTCGGCGCCGCTCTTGATCTCGCTCACGAAGCGCAGCAGGGCCCGGCGGTCGTACGACTCCGGAAAGCCCTTGCGTTCCAGCAACTGCCGGCGCTTGAGTTCGGCGAGAGGGTAGAGGAATCCATCCGTGGTGATGAGCTCCACGTTGGGAGTGCCCGGCCAGCGCCGAAGCATCTCCCGCAGGACACGGGCGATGGTGGACTTGCCGACGGCCACCGAGCCGGCCACGCCGATCACGAATGGAGTGCGCTGGGTGCTCTCGCCGAGGAAGGTGGTGGTTGCCGAGTGCAGTTGCCCTGCGGCTTCCACATAGAGGTGGAGGAGCCTGGACAGGGGCAGGTAGACCTCGCGCACTTCCTTGATGTCGAGGGGATCCCCGAGGCCACGGAGACGGAACACGTCCTCTTCATTAAGGGGCTGCTCCATCTGGGCAGCGAGCCGGGACCAGGTCTGCCGATCCAGCTCCACGAACGGTGAGACACCTTCCCCGTTCGCTTCATTGCGTTGCAAAGTCACCCTAGAGATTCTGCCCTTCACGGCGCTGAGAGCGAAATGGACGGGCCGGTGGGAGCCCGAATGGGCCCACCGCAGGCCGGTGCCCGGGCCAGTGCCCGGGTCCGCCGCAGCCGCCCGCAGGGGCGTCCGCACGCCGCCGTCCCACGTCCTCCCTCCGGGAAACCCGCTAGGCTTATGACCATGTGTGGAATCGTTGGATATGTGGGCCACTCAGATGGCCGGGTAAATGCTGGACACAATGCCTTGGACGTTGTCCTTGAAGGATTGCGGCGCCTGGAGTACCGCGGCTATGACTCCGCTGGCATTGCAGTGGTTGCCGACGGGACCATTTCCTCCCGGAAGAAGTCGGGCAAACTGAGCAACCTCATCGGGGAGCTGGAGACCCGCCCGCTGCCGGATTCCCTGACGGGCATCGGCCACACGCGCTGGGCGACGCACGGCGGCCCGACGGACCAGAACGCCCACCCGCACCTGGCCGACGACGGCAAGCTGGCCCTGATCCACAACGGCATCATCGAGAACTTCGCCGAGCTCAAGCTGGAGCTCCTGCGCAAGGGCGTCATCTTCGCCTCCGAGACCGACACGGAGGTAGCCGCAGCCCTCCTGGGCGACATCTACCGCAACCAGCTCGGCGGTGACACGGTCAATGGCGGCCTTACCCGGGCCATGCAGCTCGCCTGCCAGCGGCTCGAGGGCGCCTTCACGCTGCTCGCCGTCCATGCCGACCAGCCGGACGTGGTAGTCGCAGCCCGCCGCAACTCCCCGCTGGTCGTCGGCCTCGGCGAGGGCGAGAACTTCCTCGGCTCCGACGTCTCCGGCTTCATCGACTACACCCGGCGTGCCGTGGAACTCGGCCAGGACCAGATCGTCACGATCACCGCCGACGCCGTGGAGATCACGGACTTTTACGGCGCCCCCGCCGAGGGCAAGGAATACCACGTCAACTGGGACCCTGCCTCCGCCGAAAAGGGCGGCTTCCCGTCCTTCATGGAAAAGGAAATCCACGACCAGCCGGACGCCGTGCTGCAGACCTTGCTGGGCCGCTCTGACATCCACGGCAAGCTGACGCTGGATGAACTCCGTGTCGATCCGGAGCTGCTCAAGAGCGTCGACAAGATCATCGTCCTGGCCTGCGGCACCTCCGCCTATGCCGGCCAGGTTGCGAAGTACGCCATTGAGCACTGGTGCCGGATCCCCACCGAGGTCGAACTCTCGCACGAATTCCGCTACCGGGATCCGATCGTGGACAAGAACACGCTGATTGTCTCCATCTCCCAGTCCGGCGAGACCATGGACACCCTCATGGCCGTCCGCTACGCCAAGGAGCAGGGCGCCAAGACGGTCTCGATCTGCAACACCAACGGGTCCACCATCCCGCGGGAATCCGACGCAGTGCTGTACACGCACGCCGGACCCGAAATCGCCGTGGCCTCCACCAAGGCCTTCCTGGCCCAGATCACGGCCGCTTACCTGCTGGGCCTTTATTTGGCACAGCTGCGCGGCAACAAGTTCCAGGGCGAGATCAAGGACATCCTGGCCGACCTGGGCAAGATTCCCGCCAAGATCCAGCACATCCTCGACAACGAGGCCCAGATCAAGGAACTCGGCGTCTCCATGGCCGACTCCAAGTCGGTGCTGTTCCTGGGCCGCCACGTCGGATTCCCGGTGGCGATGGAAGGTGCGCTCAAGCTTAAGGAGCTCGCGTACATCCACGCCGAGGGCTTCGCCGCCGGCGAGCTCAAGCACGGCCCGATCGCCCTGATCGAGGAAGGCCAGCCCGTCTTCGTGGTGGTCCCCTCCCCGCGCGGCCGCGACTCGCTGCACTCCAAGGTGGTCTCCAATATCCAGGAAGTCCGCGCCCGCGGCGCCCGGACGATCGTGATCGCGGAAGAGGGAGACGAGGCCGTGAAGGCGTACGCCGAGCACGTCTTCTACATCCCGGAGACCCCCACGCTCCTGGCACCGCTGCTCGCGACGGTTCCGCTGCAGATCTTCGCCCTCGCACTCGCCTCGGCCAAGGGTTACGACGTGGACCAGCCACGCAACCTGGCCAAGAGCGTGACCGTAGAATAACGCCATGATCGTTGGCATAGGCGTAGACGTCGTAGACATTGAACGGTTCGGCCGGCAGCTCGAGCGCACCCCCGGGCTGCGCGACAGGCTGTTCGTCCCCGCCGAACGGGAACTGAACACGCGCTCCCTCGCCGCGCGGTTCGCGGCGAAGGAAGCCGTGGCCAAGGTGCTTGGGGCGCCGGCGGGCATGAACTGGCAGGACTGCTGGATCGGGCTGGACCAAAACGGGCCCACCATCCAGGTCAAGGGCACCGTGCTGGCCGTAGCGGAGTCGAAGGGCGTCAAACGCTGGCACCTGTCGATGAGCCATGACGGCGGGATTGCCACTGCGACGGTTCTCGCCGAAGGCTGAGGCGGCCGTCCACGCAACACCGGCCCAAGCGCCAGGCATTCCCCAGCGACCGCGAATGGACTGAAACCATGATCAGCGCCTACACCGGAACCCAGGTACGAGACGCCGAGAAGCCATTTCTCGACGACACCTTGGGCTCCGGTGCGGGCGCTGTTCTCATGCAGCGGGCCGCGTACGGCCTCGCCAACGCCGTGATCAACAGCCTGCGCGGCCGCGGGCAGCGGCTGTACGGCTCCAGCGTGGCCGTGCTGGCGGGCAAGGGCAACAACGGCGGAGACGGGCTGTTCGCCGCCGCGCTGCTGGCCGGCCGCGGCATGCGGACGACGGCGGTGCTCACCGCCGGCTCGGCCCACGACGCCGGGCTGGCCGCGTTCCGGAAGGCCGGTGGCCACGCCGTCGCCCTCGCCGCGGATAACGTGACCGAACTCGCCGCGCTGGCCGGCGGCGCCGACGTCGTGATCGACGCAATCCTCGGGACCGGAGCCCAAGGCGGGCTGCGGGGACCGTCCGCCGAGCTGATCAACGCCCTGGAACGTTCCCGGCCGGGCTCCAGTTCCCCCTTGGTGGTGGCCTGCGACATCCCCAGCGGCGTCGACGCGGACACCGGGGAGGCGAACGCGCCAGTTCTGGCCGCGGACATGACGGTCACCTTTGGTGCCGCCAAGGCAGGCCTGCTGGCAGACCCAGGAGCGGACTTCGCAGGCCGCGTACAGGTCATTCCGATCGGCATCGAAGGAGTGCTGCCATGGCCGGCCCTGCGGCGCCTCGAGGCGGCAGACCTTTCCGCATTGCTGCCCCGCCCGGCGCGGCGGGCGCACAAGTACACCAGGGGAGTGCTCGGGGTAGTTGCAGGCACCGGCGCATATCCCGGCGCCGCGGTGCTGGCCTGCAGGGGCGCCCTGGCCGCCGGCGTCGGCATGGTGCGCTATCTGGGTCCGCCGGACGTCGCCGACCTGGTCCGGCAGGCCTGCCCCGAGGTGGTGTGCAGCACCGGCACCGTGGCCGATACACACGTGCAGGCCTGGCTCGTGGGCTCCGGGCTGGATGACTCCGATGAGCAGCAGCTCCAGCGCGCCCGCGACGCCGCAGACTCGGGCCTGCCCACGATCGCCGACGCCGGTGCACTGCCCGCCCTGCCAGAGGTGCTGGCCCCGCAAGTGATCCTGACACCCCACGCCGGCGAACTGTCAGCGTTGCTTCAGCGCCTCGGGGTCGCACTGGACCGCTCGGCGGTAGAGGCATCCACGCTCAGCGCGGTGCGGCAGGCCGCCGGCCTGACCGAAGCAACGGTGCTGCTCAAGGGCGCCACCACACTCGTGGCCTCGCCCTATCAGGACTTCTACAGCCAGGCCGAGGGCACGCCCTGGATCGCCACGGCCGGCAGCGGCGACGTCCTGGCGGGAATTATCGGTGCGCTGCTTGCGCAACTGGGTGCCGACGTCGGGCGCTTCGGTGACCACGGCATCGACCCGGACGCCAGGTGGGCAGCGATCGCCGCGATGGCAGCGAGCCTCCACGGTCACGCCGGAGCCCTGGCCTCCCGAGGGGGGCCCGTGACGGCAACGGCCATCGCCCGAGCGGTTCCGGAGGTGATGCGGGAGCTGTCATAAACCGGCGCGCTCAGTGCGGCCGAGCAAATACTAACCATACTTACAAGTAGTCTGTCTAGAGAATATTCGTCACGCACGAGGAGTACACATGGAAGTCTGGCCCGGAACGGCTTACCCGCTGGGAGCCACTTTTGACGGCACTGGCACCAACTTTGCCCTGTTCAGCGAACGCGCCGAACGCGTGGAACTGTGCCTCCTGGCTGACGACCTGTCCGAAACCCGGATCGAACTGACCGAGGTGGACGGGTACGTGTGGCACTGCTACCTGCCGCAGGTCCAGCCCGGACAGAAGTACGGCTACCGCGTCCACGGCGAATACGAGCCGGACAACGGCAACCGGTTCAATGCCAGCAAGCTGCTGCTGGACCCGTACGCCAAGGCCATCCAGGGCGAGATCGACTGGGACCCCGCGTTGTTTTCCTATAACTTCGGCGACCCCATGTCCCGCAATGACGCCGACTCGGCTCCGCACACCATGCACGGCGTCGTCATCAACCCCTTCTTTGACTGGGACGGCGACCGCCAGCCGCGCATCCCGTACCACGAGTCCGTCATCTATGAAGCCCACGTCAAGGGCTTGACCGAGCTGCACCCGGAAGTCCCGGAGGAGCAGCGCGGCACGTACGCCGGCGTGGCGCATCCCGCCGTCGTGGAGCACCTGAAGAAACTCGGCGTTACCGCGGTGGAATTGATGCCCGTGCACCAGTTCGTCAACGACGGCACGCTCGTGGAGAAGGGTCTCAACAACTACTGGGGCTACAACACGATCGGCTTCTTCGCCCCGCAGAACACCTACAGCTCCTCGGGGGACGTCGGGCACCAGGTGCAGGAATTCAAGGCCATGGTCCGGGACCTGCACAAGGCCGGCATGGAAGTGATCCTGGACGTGGTCTACAACCACACCGCCGAGGGCAACCACCTGGGCC
This sequence comes from Arthrobacter sp. 2MCAF15, assembly GCF_052115605.1. NCBI lineage: Bacteria > Bacillati > Actinomycetota > Actinomycetes > Micrococcales > Micrococcaceae > Arthrobacter > Arthrobacter sp. 2MCAF15. The sequence continues at coordinate 251,163 of NZ_JBFRGZ010000002.1, forward strand.
CCACCCTGTCCTTCAAGGGCATCGACAACGCCGCCTACTACCGGCTGGTGGACGATGACCTGAAGCACTACATGGACTACACCGGCACCGGCAATTCACTCAACGTCCGGCACCCGCACTCCCTCCAGCTGCTCATGGATTCCCTGCGCTACTGGGTCACCGAGATGCACGTGGACGGGTTCCGCTTCGACCTCGCCTCCACCCTGGCCCGGGAGTTCTACGACGTCGACAAGCTCTCCACCTTCTTCGAACTGATCCAGCAGGACCCGATCGTCTCCCAGGTCAAGCTGATTGCCGAGCCGTGGGACGTGGGCCCCGGCGGCTACCAGGTGGGTAACTTCCCGCCGCAGTGGACCGAATGGAACGGCAAATACCGCGACACCGTCCGTGACTTCTGGCGCGGCGAACCGTCCACGCTCGGCGAATTCGCCTCGCGCCTGACCGGCTCGGCCGACCTCTACGAGAGCTCCGCCCGGCGTCCGGTGGCGTCCATCAACTTCGTCACCGCCCACGACGGCTTCACCATGCGCGACCTCGTGTCCTACAACGAGAAGCACAACGACGCCAACGGCGAAGGAAACAACGACGGCGAATCGCACAACCGCTCCTGGAACTGTGGCGCGGAAGGCGAAACCGAGGACGACGCCGTGCTGACGCTGCGCGCCCGCCAGCAGCGCAACTTCATCGCCACCCTCCTGCTCTCCCAAGGCGTCCCGATGCTTCTGCACGGCGACGAGATGGGCCGCACCCAGCAGGGCAACAACAACACCTACTGCCAGGACTCCGAACTCAGCTGGGTGCACTGGGACGCCATGGACCAGCCGCTCGTGGAGTTCACGGCCGTGGTCAACAAGATCCGCCGCGACCACCCCACCTTCCGGCGCAGCCGCTTCTTCGACGGCCGCCCGGTACGCCGCGGCGAGGGCGAGAAACTGCCGGACATCGTCTGGCTCAACACCGACGGCAAGGAAATGCTGCCGGAGGACTGGGACAGCGGGTTCGGCCGGACCATCGGCGTGTTCTACAACGGCCACGGCATCCAGGAACAGGACTCCCGCGGACGCCGCATCACCGACGACAGTTTCCTGCTGGCGTTCAACGCCCACGACGACAACGTCGACTTCCTGCTCCCGGCCGAGGAATACACCCCGTTCTGGGACCTCCTCGTGGACACCGCCGACTCGGCGGACACCGGCCAGCCGCTCAAGGCCGGCAGCGTCCTGAAACTGGCGGCAAAGTCCCTCGTGGTGTTGCGCGCCTACTCGGGCCCGGAGGTGGAGGTGGACTACTCTGCCGCCGCATCCCTGGCCGCTCGGGCCGAGGCTCCGGCGGAAGCGCCTCTGGCTGCGCAGGCTGAGCAAGTGGCCGAGGTTACCGAGGTTCCCGCCTCTGCTGAGTCACCTGCCCAGGCCGCTCCTGCTGAGGCGGTTCCTGCTGAGCCTGAGACGGCCCCTGAGCCGGCCCCTGCACCTGAGCCCGCACCCGAGCCCGAGACGGCCCCCGAGCCCGAGCCGGCCCCCGAGCCTGCACCCGAGCCGGCGAAGCGTGCCCCGGGCAAGCGTGCCCCGGCCGGGAACTCGAAGGGCGCCAAGAAGCCGCGGTCCAAAAAGGGCCCGGCCTCATGAGGTCGCCCGTCTCGACGTACCGGCTGCAGATCCGTCCCGGCTTCACGCTGCAGGACGCCGCGCAGACGGTGCCGTACCTGAAGTCGCTGGGTGTGGACTGGATCTACTTGTCGCCGATCCTCACGGCGGAGCGGGGTTCGGACCACGGCTATGACGTCACGGATCCCTCCGCCATCGATCCGGACCGGGGCGGCGCGGACGGGCTGCTGGCGGTCTCGACCGCCGCGCGGGAGGCCGGCATGGGCGTGCTGGTCGACATTGTGCCCAACCATGTAGGCGTCGCCACACCGGTCCAGAACCCGTGGTGGTGGTCCCTCCTGAAAGAGGGGCGGCAGTCCCGCTACGCGCAGGCGTTCGACGTCGACTGGGACTTTGGCAGCGGCCGCGTGCGGATCCCGGTGCTGGGGGCGGACTCGGACGTGGACGCACTCCAGATCACGGACGGGGAGCTGCGCTACTACGACCACCGCTTCCCGCTCGCCGAGGGCAGCTACACCGCAGGGGACGATCCGCGCGAGGTCCACGACCGGCAGCACTACGAACTGGTCGGCTGGCGCCGGGCGGACACGGACCTGAACTACCGCCGGTTCTTCGCCGTCAACAGCCTGGCCGGGATCCGGGTGGAACTTCCCGAGGTCTTCGATGAAGCCCACGCGGAGGTTGTGCGCTGGTTCCGGGAAGGGCTCGTCGACGGGCTGCGGATCGACCACCCGGACGGCCTCGCCGATCCGGAGGGATACCTGCACCGGCTGCGCGAAGTCACGGGCGGCAGTTACCTGCTGATCGAGAAGATCCTGGAACCGGGCGAAACCCTGCCGGCCGGCTTTGAGTGCGAGGGCACCACCGGCTACGACGCCCTCGCGGACGTGGACCGGGTGTTCGTCGACGCCGCCGGTCAGGGACCGCTCGACGCGCTCGACGCCGAACTGCGCGGCGGCGCCGCCGACTACGAGGAGATGATCCGGGGCACCAAGCGAGGGATCACGGACGGGATCCTGCATTCGGAAATGCTCCGGCTGGCACGCCTGGTCCCGGCCGGAGCAGGGCTGGCCCAGGACGCCGCGGCGGACGCGTTGTCCGAGATCATCGCCGCGTTCCCGGTCTACCGCAGCTACCTGCCGGAAGGTGCGGACGTCCTAAAGGAGGCCTGCGAACTCGCTGTCCGCCGGCGCCCCGAACTGGAAGACCCCGTCGGCGTGCTCCTTCCGCTCCTGCTCGATGCTGGTCCTGACGCTGGCGCGGAGCTGGGGATCCGCTTCCAGCAGACCTCCGGGATGGTCATGGCCAAGGGCGTGGAGGACACCGCGTTCTTCCGCTACACCCGCCTGGGTACCCTGACCGAGGTCGGGGCGGACCCCACTGAGTTTGCCGTGGCGCCGGAGGAATTCCACGCCCGGATGGCCCGCCGCCAGGCCGAGCTGCCGCTGTCCATGACGACCCTCAGCACCCACGACACCAAGCGCAGCGAGGACACCCGAGCCCGGATTTCGGTCCTCGCGGAACTCGCGCCGGAATGGCAGGCCTCGCTGCAGCGGCTGCAGAAACTGGCGCCGCTGCCGGACGGGCCGCTTGCCAACCTGCTGTGGCAGGCCATCGCGGGCGTCTGGCCCGCGGACCGCGACCGGTTGCAGTCCTACGCGCAAAAAGCCGCCCGGGAAGCCGGTAACTCGACCAACTGGTTCGATCCGGACGAGGCCTTCGAGGCGAAACTTGTCGACGCCGTCGACGCCGCCTTCGACATCCCGGAGGTGACGGCGGAGCTGGAGTCCCTCGTGGCCCTGCTGGAGCCGTACGGGGCCGTCAACTCCCTCGGCGCCAAGCTCGTGCAGCTGACCATGCCCGGGGTGCCGGACGTGTACCAGGGCACCGAATTCTGGGACCGCTCGCTGACCGATCCGGATAACCGGCGGCCGTTCGACTTCGGCGCCCGCCGGCGCGCCCTCGCCGCGCTCGACGCCGGCGAGCGTCCGGCGTCGTTCCTGGACGAGGCAGCGAAACTCCTCGTCACCTCGCGGGCCCTGCGCCTGCGGCGGGACCGGCCGCAGCTGTTCACGGGGTACACGCCGGTCACGGCCTCGGGCGCCGCCGCCGCGCACCTGCTCGCCTTTGACCGCGGAACCACCGGCGCCCCGGGCGCGCTGACGCTCGCCACCCGGCTGCCGCGCGGTCTGGAGCAGCGCGGCGGCTGGCAGGACACGACCATCGAACTCGCCGCGGCCATGGCCGATGAACTGACCGGTTCCACGCACGGTCCGGGCACTGTAGCCGTGGGGGAGATCCTGCGGGACTACCCGGTGGCCCTCCTGGTGCCCACCGCGTAGAAGACGGCCTGGAAGCACGCACAGAACCACCGATAGGGGACGGACATGAACACGCCTGGACACGACAGCGCACGCTTTGATCTCTGGGCGCCGGAGGCGGGCACCGTCACCCTGCTCGCCGACGGCCAGGAATACCCCATGAGCCGGCGCAGCGGTGAGCACGGCGGCTGGTGGACCGCTGCCGGGGCGCCGGCCGCCGGGGACGTGGACTACGGCTACCTGGTGGACGGAGACCCCACGCCGCTGCCGGACCCCCGGTCCCGGCGCCAGCCCGCGGGCGTCCACGCGCTCTCCCGCACGTTCGACGCCGGTCACCACCAATGGGCCGACGGCCAGTGGACGGGACGGGAGCTGAAGGGCGCCGTCATCTACGAACTCCACATGGGCACGTTCACCCCGGAGGGAACTCTGGACGCCGCCGTCGGGAAGCTGCAGTACCTGGCGGACCTCGGCATCGACTTCGTGGAGTTGCTGCCGGTCAACGGGTTCAACGGCACCCACAACTGGGGATACGACGGCGTGCTCTGGTACACAGTGCACGAGGGCTACGGCGGGCCCGCGGCGTACCAGCGCTTCGTGGACGCGGCCCACGCCGCGGGCCTGGGCGTCATCCAGGACGTGGTCTACAACCACCTCGGCCCCAGCGGCAACTACCTTTCCCGGTTCGGGCCGTACCTGAAATCGGGGGAAGGCAACACCTGGGGCGACTCCGTGAACCTGGACGGCCCGGAATCGGACGAGGTCCGCCGCTACATCCTGGACAACGCCGCGATGTGGCTCCGGGACTACCACGTGGACGGCCTGCGGCTGGACGCCGTGCACGCCTTCAAGGACGAGCGCGCCGTGCACCTGTTGGAAGACTTCGGTGCCCTCGCGGACCACATCTTCGCCGAGACAGGACGCCCGGCCACCATGATCGCGGAATCGGACCTGAACAACCCGCGCCTGCTCTACCCGCGGGATGCCAACGGTTACGGGCTGGCCGGGCAGTGGAGCGATGACTTCCACCACGCCGTGCACGTCAACGTCAGCGGCGAGAGCACCGGCTACTACGCCGACTTCGACTCGCTGGCGGCGCTGGCCAAGGTCCTGAAGCGCGGATTCTTCCACGACGGCAGCTACTCCAGCTTCCGCGCCCGCCACCACGGCCGGCCCATCGACAGCGAGCTGGTCCACCCTGCCGCCCTGGTGGTGTGCAGCCAGAACCACGACCAGATCGGCAACCGGGCCACCGGGGACAGGCTGTCCCAGACCCTGGGCTACGGGCAGCTCGCGCTCGCCGCCGTCGCCACCCTGACCTCGCCGTTCACTCCCATGCTGTTCATGGGCGAGGAGTACGGCGCAACGACGCCGTGGCAGTTCTTCACCTCGCACCCGGAACCGGAGCTTGGCAAGGCCACGGCCGAGGGGCGGATCCGGGAGTTTGAGCGGATGGGCTGGGACCCCGCCGTCGTTCCCGATCCGCAGGATCCCGAGACGTTCACCCGGTCCAAACTCAACTGGGCCGAGGCCGCCGACGGGGACCATGCCCGGCTGCTGGAGCTGTACCGGGCGCTGATCGCACTGCGCCGCGCCACCCCGGACCTGACGGAACCCGGCTTCGGCGACACCGGGGTGGACTTCAGCGAGGACGAGGGCTGGCTGGTGCTGCGGCGCGGCAAGGTCCAAGTGGCGCTGAACTTCTCCGGCGTGCCGCGCCGCGTCGCCGTCCGCGGCACCGCCCTGCTGCTGGCCACAGACGACGCCGTGCGGCCGGAAGCCGTAGCTGCAGGCCACCTCGACCTCCCCGGCCACAGTGCCGCCATCGTTTCCGAATAAGTATTCGAATAAGGCAGGATATGACGTATGACATATTTGGCAGCTGACACCCGCTACGACTCCATGCCCTACCGCCGCGTGGGACGCAGCGGCTTGAAACTCCCGGCCATCTCCCTTGGCCTGTGGCACAACTTCGGCGATGACAAGCCGTTCGAGGTCCAGCGCGCCATCCTGCGCCGCGCCTTCGACCTCGGCGTCACCCACTTCGACCTCGCCAACAACTACGGCCCGCCCTACGGCACCGCCGAGACCAACTTCGGCCGTCACTTCAAGGACGACTTCGCCCCGTACCGCGACGAACTGATCATCTCCACCAAGGCCGGCTACGACATGTGGCCGGGCCCCTATGGCAACTTCGGTTCCCGCAAGTACCTGCTGGCCAGCCTGGACCAGTCGCTGGGCCGGATGGGCCTGGACTACGTGGACATCTTCTACAGCCACCGCCCGGACCCCGAGACGCCGATGGAAGAGACCATGGGCGCCCTGGACCAGGCCGTGCGTTCCGGCAAGGCCCTCTACGCCGGCATCTCCTCCTACACGCCGGAACAGACCCTCGAGGCGGCCCGGATCCTCAAGGACCTCGGCACCCCGCTGCTGATCCACCAGCCCAGCTACTCCATGCTCAACCGCTGGACCGAGAACGGCAGCCCGAACCTCTACGAGGCGCTGGAGCAGGTGGGCGCAGGGTCCATCGCGTTCTCGCCGCTGGCACAGGGCATGCTCACCGACCGCTACTTGCAGGGCATCCCGGCCGACTCCCGCGCCGCGCAGCACAAGTCCCTCGGCGAATCCATGATCACCGAGGACAAGCTGAGCCGCGTGCGCGGACTCAACAAGGTCGCCGAGGGCCGCGGGCAGACGCTCGCGCAGCTGGCCATCGCCTGGATCCTGCGCGAGCAGGGCAAGGGCTCGTCCGTCACGTCCGCCCTGGTCGGCGCATCCAGCGTCCGGCAGCTCGAGGACACCCTGGCCGCCGTCCAGAACCTGGATTTCACGGCCGAGGAGCTGGACGCGATCGACGAGTTCGCCGTCGAATCCGACATCAACCTGTGGGCCCAGAAGTAACCGGACCCTCCACCTGTCACAGAAAGCCGGGGCCGCGGGAACAACCGCGGCCCCGGCAGTGTTGACTAGACTACTAAGGGCGCCTAGCGGCGCCGTGTCCGCCTGCCGCAGGAGCACAACAGAGTGCTGCCGCGCCGGGCACCCTTGTTCTCAAAAGGAGTTCCGTGTCTTCACATCCGATTCGTGTTGCAATCGTCGGCGTAGGTAACTGCGCCACCTCGCTGGTCCAGGGCGTCCAGTACTACAAAGATGCCGACCCCAAGGCCACGATTCCGGGCCTGATGCACGTGGAGTTCGGCCAGTACCACGTCGGCGACGTCGAGTTCGTTGCAGCGTTCGACGTCGACGGTAAGAAGGTGGGTCAGGACCTGTCCGCCGCCATCCTGGCCAGCGAAAACAACACCATCAAGATCGCCGACGTCCCGCCGACCGGTGTCACCGTCCAGCGCGGCCACACCCTGGACGGCCTCGGCAAGTACTACCTCGAGACCATCGAGCAGTCCCCGGAGGAGCCGGTCGACGTCGTCCAGGCCCTCAAGGACGCCAAGGTTGACGTCATGGTCTGCTACCTGCCGGTCGGCTCGCAGGAAGCAGCCGAGTTCTACGCCCAGTGCGCGATCGACGCCGGCGTGGCGTTCGTCAACGCCCTGCCGGTGTTCCTGGCCGGCACCAAGGAGTGGGCGGACAAGTTCACCGCCGCGGGCGTGCCGATCGTGGGCGATGACATCAAGAGCCAGATCGGTGCAACCATCACGCACCGCGTCATGGCCAAGCTGTTCGAGGACCGCGGCGTCACCCTGGACCGCACGTACCAGCTGAACGTCGGTGGCAACATGGACTTCAAGAACATGCTCGAACGCGACCGCCTCGAGTCCAAGAAGATCTCCAAGACCCAGGCCGTGACCTCCAACGTCGAGGCTGAGCTCGCCGCCAAGGACGTCCACATCGGCCCGTCGGACTACGTCCAGTGGCTCGATGACCGCAAGTGGGCCTTCGTCCGCCTCGAAGGCCGCAACTTCGGCGACGCCCCGGTGTCCCTGGAATACAAGCTCGAAGTCTGGGACTCGCCCAACTCCGCCGGCGTGATCATCGACGCCATCCGCGCCGCCAAGATCGGCCTGGACCGCGGCATCGGCGGCCCGCTGGTTTCCGCGTCGAGCTACTTCATGAAGTCCCCGCCGGAGCAGTTCAACGACGACCTCGCCCGGGAAAAGGTCGAGGCCTTCATCCGCGGCGACCTGGAGCGCTAAACCCGCCCCGCCTCCCGCACCCGTTCCCCCCGGTTGCCCTATCACTTACGGCTCCCAAACCTCTGGTTTGGCCGCTGTAAGTGATAGGGCAACCGGCGTTTAAGGGGGTTAACGGGGACGAAGGGCGGACCGGACTCTTTGGGCCGCGCCGCGGAAGTCATCTGCAAGATCGTCGGCGTTAAATTTGAAATACCGCCAGCCAGCCGCGTTGAACGTTTCGTCGCGGCGGTTGTCCCGGGACTGCTGTTCGCGGGTCAGGTGGTGGCCGCCGTCGTACTGGATGGCCACCCGCTGCCGGCGGTAGCCGAGGTCCGCGGCGGGGGAGTAGGGGTCTTCCGGCACAATCCGGAGCTGCAACTCCGGCTCCGGCAACCCGGCTGCGGTCAGCGCCAAGCGCAGGAATGTCTCGGGGGCAGAGTCGGCGCCGGGCCGGATCAGTGCCGTCGCCTCACGAGCTCTCACGATCCCCTTCAGCTTTGGGTGGCGCTTCAACATCGTGTTCAGCTCGGGAAGGGTTGCCCACGGCTCCGCGCGGTTCTCCAGTTCAGGGCGGGGACGCCGCACCAGCTGATCGCCCACCGCCACGAGATCCTCCAGCGGCAGGATGCGGGCAAGGTCCAGCCAGGTCCGGGCGGGTGTTGAAATTCGGATTCCGTCCAGGACCATGAGCTCGTCGTCGAACGCAAGAACGGTATGCCCAACCACGCCCGCACGCCGGACCGGCGGCAGGGCACGGCACTTGCTCAGATGCAGTTCGCGGCAGCCGAGGTACCAGGACGGAAGCCACAGCCCCAGCAGTACAGCCGCCGTGAGGTGCGAAATCCACGCGCCCGGCGTAGCAGCAGACAGGGCACGGGCCAGGCTTCGGATTTCAAACTCCCAACCCGTCGGCACATGGATCAGCCGGCCCGCCGAGCTGAGGTCGGAGGAACGGAGCCGGGCACTGCCCAGGCTGGCGGCTCGCGCCTCATAGACCGTGAACGGGGCGGCGGAAAGGTGGGCCGGCAGGGGTGCTGGTGGGTGCATGCGGACCATTCTGGTCCGAACGCCGGGTCCCCGCTCCGGTTATCCACAGGGCCCCGGTTGCGCTATCACTTGGAGCGGTCAACAGCGGTCAAAGGACCGAAATGGCAGCCCAAAGTGATAGCGCAACGGGGGTTAGAACAGGCCGACCGGGTTGCCGGCGTCGTCGACGTCCATCCGCATCGCGGCCGGGACCTTGGGCAGGCCGGGCATGGTCATGACCGCGCCGGTGAGGGCCACGATAAAGCCGGCCCCGGTCTTGGGGATGAGGTCCCGGACGTGGATGGTGAAGCCCTTGGGGGCGCCGAGCCGGGTGGCGTCGTCGGTGAAGGAATACTGGGTCTTCGCCATGCACACCGGCATCCCGGACCAGCCGTTTTTCTCGATCTCCGCCAGCAGTTTGAGCGCGGGCACCGAGAAGTCCACGCCGTCGGCACCGTAGACCTCCTGCACGATGGTCCGGATCTTGTCCTCAACGGACATGTCCAGCGGGTACAGGTGGCGGAAGCTGTGCGGGGTGTCGATCGCTGCGGCTACCTTCGCCGCGAGCTCGTCCCCGCCGTCGCCGCCCCCGCCGCGGCCCCAGACGTCGGCCACAGCGGCCTGCACACCCTCGGCGGCGCACCACTCGAGCAGCCAGTCCAGTTCCTCGGCGGTGTCCGTGCCGAATTTGTTGACCGCCACCACCGGGATGATGCCGAACTTCTCGACGTTGCGGATGTGGCGCTGCAGGTTGGCGACGCCGGCGGCGAGGGCTTCGACGTTGGGTTCGGTGAGCCGGTCCTTCGGCACGCCGCCGTGCATCTTGAGCGCCCGGACGGTGGCGACGATGACGACGGCGGACGGGGCGACGTCGGCTATCCGCGACTTGATGTCCATGTACTTTTCGGCACCGAGGTCCGCGCCAAAGCCTGCCTCGGTGACCACGATGTCCGCAAGGCTGCGGGCCGTCTGCGTGGCGATGAGGGAGTTGCAGCCGTGGGCGATGTTGGCGAAGGGCCCGCCGTGCACAAGGGCCGGGGTGCCGGCGATGGTCTGCACGAGGTTGGGCTTGATGGCGTCCTTGAGCAGCATGGTCAGGGCGCCCTGCACGCCGAGATCGGCCACTGTGACGGGCCGGCGGTCATAGGTGTAGCCGAAGGTGATCCGGCCCAGCCGTTCGCGCAGATCGTTGAGGTCCGTGGCGAGGCAGAACACCGCCATGATCTCCGAGGCCACGGTGATGTCGAAGCCGTCCTGCCGCGGCGTGCCCTGGGCCGGTCCGCCGAGCCCGATCACGACCTCCCGGAGAGACCGGTCGTTCATGTCCAGGACCCGTTTGAAGGTCATCCGGCGCGGGTCGATGTTGAGCTCGTTGCCTTGGAAGATGTGGTTGTCCACGAGGGCCATGAGGGCGTTGTTCGCGGAGGTGATGGCGTGGAAGTCGCCGGTGAAGTGCAGGTTGATCTGGTCCATCGGCAGCACCTGGGAGTACCCGCCGCCGGTGGCGCCGCCCTTCATGCCCAGGATGGGTCCGAGGGAGGGTTCGCGCAGGGCGATCATCACCTTGTGCCCGGCCCGGGCCAGGGAATCGGCGAGGCCGACCGTGGTGGTGGACTTGCCCTCGCCCGCCGGGGTGGGGGACATGGCCGAGACCAGCACGACCTTGCCGGAGGCCCGTACGGGGGCGCCAGCCGGAACGGTCAGCTTCGCGGGATCGATCTTGGCCTTATAGGGCCCGTAGAGTTCCAGCGCGTCCGGGTTGATGCCGGCGGCCGCGGCAATCTCCACGATCGGCTTCATGACGGCCCGCTGGGCAATTTCAAGGTCGCTGGGCACGTTGTTCCCGGCAGTGGTGGTCTCAGACATCGTTGTCCTTCGGCTCGTGGCTTCGGCGGGTTTGTCCCGCTCCGGTGTTGCCGGGCGGGGGTCGGGGCGGATCCGGTTCAGGGCGTGTGGCCCACCGGGATGGTCAGGCTTCCAAAATACTGGCTCACGGCAGTGTGATAGCTCTCCAGCGTTATCGCGGCGGTGCGCTGCCAGCCGAAGTCCTGGGCGTGGATCGCGGCGGCGCGCCCCATATCCGTGCGCGTTTGGGTGTCATCGAAGAGCGCTTCGAGGGCGTCCGCCCAGTCGCTGGCCTTGTGGCCCTCGATCAGCATCCCCGTGCGCCCGTCCTGCACGGCGCGGGAGAGGCCACCCACCTTCGTGGCCAGGACGGGCGTGCCGCAGGCCTGTGCTTCCAGGGCCACCAGACCGAAGGACTCGCTATAGGAGGGCATCACCACGACGTCGGCCGACCGGTACCAGCCGGCCAGCTCCGGGGCGTTCACGGGCGGGTGGTGCGTGGCGACGTCGTCCATTCCGGCGGCGCTGATCAGCGACTTGAGGTTGAAGTCCTTGGCGCCGCTGACGGCCCCCAGAATGGTCAGTTGCAGGTCGATGTCCGGGCGCCGGGAACGCAGGAGCGCGGCAGCCTTGACCAGGATCTGCGGGCCCTTCAGCCGCTGGATCCTGCCCGCGAACAGCAGGTGGAACTTGCCCGGGGCAATGCCATGCTGGGCCCTGGCACGGTTCCTGAAGGCCGGCGTGAAGACCGCCAGGTCTACGCCCGGCGGGGCGACGTCGATGCGGTCGATGTCTGCGTTGTAGTGCGAGACCAGCTCGGCCGCCTCGGTGCCGGTATTGGCGACCAGCCGGGACGCGCCGTCGACAATCCGCTGCTCGCCGTCCTCGCGCCGCCGCGGCTCGGGCTGCTCGCCGGACTCCAGGAGCTGGTTCTTGACCTTGGCCATCGTGTGCATGGTGTGGATGAGGGGCAGCTGCCACAGCTCCGCGAGCTCCAGCCCGGCCACCCCGGACACCCAGTAGTGGGAATGGATGACGTCATACCGGCCGTGCGGCTGGAGGTGCCGGATGCGGTCGATCTCGGCGACCATGCTGTGCAGCAGCTCCGGCAGCTCCTCCTTGGGCAGCTTCCGCGGCGGGCCGGCGAGGACGTTGTGCACGCACACGCCCGGGGAGGGGTGTTCGACGGCGGGCTGCGAGGCTGAGGTGGACCGGGTGAAGATCTCCACTTCCACGCCCGTCTCGGCCAGGGCCGCCGCCAGCGCCCGCACGTACACGTTCATTCCGCCGGCGTCACCGGAGCCGGGCTGCTCCATGGGCGAAGTGTGCAGGGAAAGGAATGCGACGCGGCGGATCAGCGACACGGTTCCCCTTTCCCTTTCGGAGTGCATTGTCTTGCACAATTTCCACTGCAAAATGCGTTTCGATAAAACACTACTCCTGAAGTGCCGGCCGGTTCACGGGTCACGCTTTGACCCATACCGGGCGGCAACCATGATCGTGCTGCTAACGTGGCCGCTGTGAGCGCATCTGCAGAATCTGGTCCGGCAGCCGGGTGGACAATCCGGGAGGCCCGCCCGGAGGACTGGCCGGGCATCTGGGCGATCCTGGAACCCGTCATCCGGGCCGGGGAGACTTTTACGTGGGACCGGGACACCGCCGAGGACGAGGCCCGCGGGCGCTGGTTCAAGCAGGCGCCGGGGCAGACCTTCGTCGCGGTCGCCGTCGGGCCCGACGACCTGGCCGGTGACGCGCCCGGCGATGTGTCCGGTGACCTGGCTGGTGACGGCGAGCCGGCAGCGGGCGCCGTCCTTGGCACCGGCGAGCTGCACCCGAACCAGGGCGGCGGCGGCAGCCATGTCGCCAACGCCGGCTACATGGTCCACCCCGCCCAGGCCGGCCGTGGACTGGCCCGGGCCCTCTGCGCCTATTCGCTAGAGGCCGCGCGTGAAGCCGGCTTCCGGGCCATGCAGTTCAACGCGGTCGTTGAGAGCAACGTCCGGGCGGTTGCGGCCTGGAAGTCCATGGGTTTCGAAGTGCTCGCGACCATTCCCGAGGCGTTCAACCACCCGGAGCTGGGCTATGTGGGACTGCACGTGATGTACCGGAAGCTGTAGGGGACTGCCCGCTGATGGCGGGCCGCTCCTGCTGGCGGGCCGCTACTGGCCACCGGTCGTTACCGGCCGCCCTGCCAGAGGCGGCCCAGCTCCGGGAACGCGGATTCGTAGCCGGCGAGCAGTTTGCCGGCCAGGTCCGCCGAATCCACGAGCGGATGCCGGGCGAAGGCCGCGAGGGCTGCCTCCCGCCGACCCGTGGTCGCCGCCTCCACGACGAGCCGCTCGACGTCCTTGACACGCCGCATCAGTTCCAGTTGCGCCGGGCCGGGACGATCCTGCGGGACCGGCGCGGCGCCGTCGGGTGTCACCCTGCACGGAACCTCGACGACGGCGTCCGCCGGCAGTCCCGGGACGGCCGGCACCGCCGGCGCCGCAGACCCCGCACCGGCATCACGCGCCGGGCCGGTGGCGCCGCGGACCGTGTTGAGGGTGTTGAGGATCAGGCTGGCCGTGCCGCCTCCGGACAGGGCCCGCATGGCCGCCAGGGCCACCCGCTCGTAGCCGCCGCCGGCGAGGTCGGTCTCGTCACGGTGTTCGCCCGAGGCGCGGGCCTCCGCGAGATAGCCTTCCTCGCGGGACCGGCGGGCCGCATCCCAGAGGGCGAAAGCGTTGGGTCCCGCGGCAGCCAGCCGGGGATAGAGATCCGCTTGCTGACGGGCGATGGATTCCCCGCGGGTCAGGTCCGCACCACGCATGCCGGCGACAGCCCGGGCGGTGCAGTAGTAGTAGAAGAGGTACTCGTTGGGCAGGCAGCCAAGGCCGGCGAGCATCTCCGGCGGGAACAACCGCCCTTCTTCGAATCCGGCCAGCGCCGCAGGGTTCGCGAGCAGCTCCGGGAGGGCGTCCCGGCCTCCGGCCTCGAGCCGGTACAGCCAGCCGAGGTGGTTCAGGCCGTAGTAGCCCACGCCGTCGAGCGTGCCCTCCGGCAGTGCGACGCCGGCAGCCCGCGCCGCGCGGTGCACCAGGCCGCTGGCTGAGTCGCAGATCCCGATCACCCGGTGCCCGAGCACCGGGACGAGGGCCTCGGTGACCATGCCGGCCGGGTTGGTGAAGTTCAGCAGCCACGCCTCGGGGCAGCGGCGGCGCATCTCCTCGGCGAGATGCAGCATCGGCGGAATGGACCGCAGCGCGTAGGAGATGCCGCCGGCGCCGGTGGTTTCCTGGCCCAGGAGCCCGAGGTCCAGGGCCACCCGCTCGTCGGCGGTCCGCCCGGCGGTGCCCCCTGGCCGGATCGCGGCGAAGACCATGTCGGCGCCGTCGAGGGCCTCGGGGAGGGAGGACACGGCACGGACACTCGGGCCGGAACCGGGCGGGCCGTGCCGGGCCAGGGAGGCCAGGACCGCCTCGATGGCCGCCAGCCGGGCCGGGTCGACGTCGTAAAGCACCAGCTCCCGCACCAGCCCCGCGAACGGGCCGGCAGAGAGCGCCCGGTAGACCAGCGGGACCCGGAACCCGCCCCCGCCGGCGATCGTGAGCCGCATGCGGAACAGTCTATTCCCCGCTGGTCACGGCCCGGCTTCCCGCAGTATCCCTCGACGGACGTACAGCGTAGTGTGCCGTATATGGACGCGAACCCGACGCGGCGTTTTGACCCGCTGTCCGCCGTCCGCAGCCCCGCCGCGGACGGGTTCGACCTGCTCCTGACCGGCACCGTGTTCCAGGACATCATCTTCACCGGGCTGCCCCACGCGCCCGAGCCCGGGACGGAAATCTGGAGCGACGGGATGGGCAGCTGCCCCGGGGGTGTCGCCAACCAGGCGATCGCCGCGTCCCGGCTGGGGCTGCGGACCGGCCTGGCCGCCGTGTTCGGCGACGACGGCTACGGCGACTACAACTGGAAGATCCTGGCCGCCCAGGAACATGTGGACCTGTCCCTCTCGCGGCGCGTGCCGGGCTGGCATTCGCCCGTCACGGTGTCCTTAAGCGTGGAGAAAGACCGGTCCATGGTGACGCACGGGCACCCGGCACCGGTGTCCTCCAGCGAACTGGTCGGCTGTCCGCCGCCGGCGCTCGCAGCCGTTGCCGAGCTGGGGGAGGAACTCGAACCGTGGGCCGTCGATGCGCAGAAGAATGGCGTCCGGCTGTTCGGCGACGTCGGCTGGGATCCCACCGGCGCGTGGTCCTCGTCCCGGCTGGACAACCTGAGGTATTTCCACGCCTTCATGCCGAACCAGCATGAAGCCATGAACTTCACCGGCCGCGACGACCCGTGGTCCGCGTTGTATTCGCTCGCGGACCGGGTCCCGGTGGCGGTGGTCACGCTCGGCGCCCAGGGGTCCATGGCCGTCGATTCCGAAACCGGGGAGGAGGAGTGGGTCCCGTCCCTGCCTGTCCGCGCATACGATCCCACGGGTGCCGGGGACTGCTTCGGCGCGGCGTTCATTGTCGGGTCCCTGGCCGGCTGGCCGCTGGGCGACCGGCTCCGCTTCGCCAATCTGTGCGCCGCCCTGGCTGTACAGGAGGTTGGCGGCTCACTTGCAGCACCCGGTTGGGGGGACATTGCCGACTGGTGGCAGCGGGCCAACGCCCGGAAGGAACGCCAAGGCAGTCAATGGCTGCGCCGCTACCGCTTCCTGGAGGACATTGTGCGCGATGTTCCGCCCGGGGCGCAGCGGCGGGCGACGGCGACCATCGCGCACCTGTCCGACGCGTAGCTGCGCCACCGGAGCATGGCCTGGCGGTTCCCCGGGTTCGTGCCACCACAGGACATGTCCCGCGACGGGGCTGGGGCGTGGGCAGGTATCTGTTGTGCCCCGTGGTTGGTGTGAAGAATGGGCATGTCCCGCGGGGGAGTGCCGGTGGTGGGTCTCCGGGGTTCCGCCACCACTGGACATGTCCCCTGACGGGGCTGGGGCGTGGGCAGGTACGTGTTGTGCCCCGTGGTTGGTGTGAGGAATGGGCATGTCCCGCGGGGGAGCGCCGGTGGTGGGTCTCCGGGGTTCCGCCACCACTGGACATGTCCCCTGGCGGGGCCGGGGCGTGGGCAGGTATGTGTTGTGCCCCGTGGTTGGTGTGAGGAATGGGCATGTCCCGCGGGAAGGGAGGGCATGTCCAGCGGTGGACCTGCCCGCGGATTATTCGGCCCGCGGCGCCGCGCCTAGAATCGTTAAGTGACTTACCAAGCATCAACAGGCGAACTCCTGCCCGGTTCGGCGGCAGTGCCGGCCCACGCTGAGGAACGCTCGGCAGTAATCGACCTCGACGCCATCCGGCACAACGTCCGCCACATCGCTGCAGTGGCCTCACCCGCGCAGGTGATGGCCGTGGTCAAGGCCGACGCCTACGGGCACGGCGCCGTCCAGGTGGCCCGGGCGGCACTCGGCGCGGGCGCCAGCTGGCTGGGCGTCGCCCACATTTCCGAGGCCCTCGCCCTGCGCGCCGCCGGGATTGAGGCGCCGCTGCTGGCCTGGCTGCACACCCCGGACAGCAACTTCGGCGCCGCGGTGGCCGCAGGCATCGACATCGGCTGCTCGGGCTGGGAGCTGGACCGGATTGTCGCCGCCGCCCGCGAACAGGAACGGCCCGCCCGCGTCCACCTGAAGGTCGACACCGGGCTCGGCCGCAACGGCGCCACTCTTGACACCTGGGACAGCCTGGTGGGCGAGGCCATGGAATACCAGGACCAGGGCCTGCTCCGGGTCGTGGGGATCTTCTCCCACCTGGCCGTCGCCGACGAACCGGAACGGCCCGAAACCGATGACCAGCTCGCCGCGTTCCGGCAGGTCCTCGCCATCGCCCAGGACGCCGGTGTGGACCCCGAGGTCCGCCACCTGGCCAACACCCCGGCCACCCTCTCCCGGCCGGACACCCATTTTGACCTGGTCCGCGTGGGGCTGGGCCTGTACGGGCTGTCCCCCTTCGAGGGTCAACGCCCGGCCGAACTCGGGCTGCGCCCGGCCATGACCGTCCGCACCGTGGTGTCGCACTGCAAGGACGTGCCCGCCGGGCAGGGCGTTTCCTACGGGCTGAACTACCGCACCGACGGGGTCAGCACCCTCGGACTCATCCCGCTGGGCTACGCCGACGGCGTGCCGCGCATCGCCACCGGCGGCCCGGTCCGGGTCGAGGGCGTGAACTATCCGGTGGTGGGGCGTATCGCGATGGACCAGATGGTGATCGACCTCGGACCGCGMCATGTGGCGTCCGGGGGCCAGAGCCTCCTCGGGGCCGAGGCGGTGCTGTTCGGCGACGGCGCCGACGGCGGACCCACGGCCGATGACTGGGCCCGGGCCGCCGGCACCAACAACTACGAAATCGTCACCCGGATCAGCCCCCGGGTGCCGCGCCGCTACCTTCACGAAGAGCCCTCCACCGTCGAAGAGCGGCCGTGAGCGGGCCAGCGTGGGAACTAGGCCTTGAGGTACGGACGGCGGCCGAGACGCACGCGCTCGCCGCAGCCCTCGGCGCCGTCCTGGAACCGGGCGACCTGCTGGTCCTGACCGGCGAACTCGGTGCCGGCAAGACCACCTTCACGCAGGGGCTGGGGGAGGGGCTGGGCGTGCGGTCAGGCATCATTTCGCCGACGTTCGTCCTGGTGCGCATCCACCCCAATCTGCCTGGCGGACCCCGGCCCGGTGGTCCGGACCTGGTGCATGTGGACGCCTACCGGCTGGAGTCGGCCGCCGAAATCGATGACATCGACCTTGAAAACACCATGGACAGTGCCGTGACGGTGGTCGAGTGGGGCCGCGGCCGGGTTGAACACCTGAGCGACAGCCGGCTTGAGGTGGAGCTGCATCGCCCCCGCGGGGGCGCCGCCGGCGTGCCCGCCGTGACGCACCCCGCCGGCGCCCCCCTGGCGCCCGCCGATCCCAGCGTGCTGGACTTTGACACGGACGACGACGACGAACCACGGTCCGTCGTGATCCGCGGCTTCGGCCCGCGCTGGGCCCAAGCCCCGGCCCTGCCCGGCGTCGAGACGCTGTCGAAGGGCGGTTCGCTGCCCGGCGTCGAGACCCTGCCTGAGCCGCAGCCAGACCCGCTGACCGCGCCCCAGACCCCGGAACGGAATTCCTGATGCTCATTCTCGCCATCGACACCTCGGCCGTCGCCAGCGCCGCGCTGGTCTCCGATGACGCGCCGGAATCGGTGCTGGCCAGCTTCGCCACCGAGGATACACGTACCCACGCTGAGGTCCTGGCCCCGGGGATCGACGGGCTCCTGGCCGAGGCCGGAGTCAGCGGGAGCGACGTCGACGCAATCGTCACCGGCGTGGGTCCCGGACCGTTCACGGGGCTGCGCTCCGGGATCGTCACCGCCCGCACGCTTGCCTTTGTCTGGGGGAAGCCGCTGTACGGGGTCATGAGCCTGGACGCGATCGCCCTGGAAGTGGCCGAATCCACCGACTCGGCCGCGGAGTTCATTGTGGCCACCGATGCGCGCCGCAAGGAGGTGTACTGGGCCCGGTACACCTTCGCCGATGCCCAGCTGCCGCACCTGGCAGACGGCCCGCACGTGGGCTTCGCCGCGGATCTGCCGGATCTGCCGGTCTACGGCGCCGGGGCCGGAATCTACTCCGACGTCGTCAAGGCGGTCGCCGAATTCAGCACCCGGCAGCCGGAGGCCCTCTCCCTGGGCCAGTTCGCACTCGCCCGGTTCGCCGCGGGCGAACAGCTCCTGGACTCCACGCCCCTGTACCTGCGCGAGTCCGACGCCCAGGTGCCCGGACCCCGGAAGCGTGCCCTGTGAGCGCGGAACACACCACACCGCCGAGGCTGCCCGGCGGGGTCACCCTGCGCGACATGGACGCCGCGGACATCCCCGCCGTCCACGAACTGGAGCGCCGGCTGTTTCCCGTGGATGCCTGGCCGCTGCAGATGTTCCACGACGAGTTGGCGCAGGCGGACACCCGCCGCTATCTCGTGGCGGAGATCCAGGGCGGGATCGTGGGCTACGCCGGGCTCATGTGCATCGAACCGATCTCCGACGTCCAGACCATCGCCGTCGTGCCCGAGCAGGAAGGCAAGGGCATCGGCTCGGCGCTGCTCACCGAGCTGATCGTGGAGAGCAAACGCCGACGCGCCCAGGACGTGCTGCTGGAGGTCAGGGCGGACAACCCCCGCGCCCAGCAGCTCTACCGGCGCTTCGGTTTTGAACAGATCCACATCCGCCCCCGCTACTACCGCGACGGCGTCGACGCCCTGATCATGCGGCTCCAGCTGCCCCGCGAACCGCTCAGCCCCCAGCCAGAGGAAGCAGGCCGACCTTGAACCGCACCCAGCCGCTCGTGCTCGGCATCGAGTCCTCCTGTGACGAAACCGGCGTCGGCATCGTCCGGGGGACCGCCCTGCTGACGAACACCGTCTCGTCCTCCATGGACGAGCACGTCCGCTTCGGCGGCGTGATTCCCGAGATCGCCTCCCGCGCCCACCTCGACGCATTCGTCCCCACCCTCGAGGAAGCGCTGGCGGAGGCGGCCGTGTCGCTGGCCGACATTGACGCGATCGCCGTCACCTCCGGGCCTGGCCTGGCAGGGGCGCTGATGGTGGGGGTGTGCGCGGCCAAGGCGCTCGCCGTCGCCACCGGAAAACCGCTTTACGCCATCAACCACCTGGTCGCGCATGTCGGCGTCGGGCTCCTCCAGAACGGCGCCGGCACAATGGCGCAGTCCGGCGAACCGTCCCAGCAGCCGCCGCTGGCGCTGCCGGAGAACATGGGCGCGCTCCTGGTGTCCGGCGGCCACACCGAGATCCTGCGGATCAGGAGCATCACGGACGACGTCGAGTTGCTGGGGTCCACGATCGACGACGCCGCCGGCGAAGCCTACGACAAGGTGGCGCGGCTCCTGGGCCTGGGCTATCCGGGCGGCCCGGCCATCGACAAGCTCGCGCGCACCGGCAACGCGAAGGCCATCCGGTTCCCGCGCGGCCTGACCCAGCCCAAGTACATGGGGACCGCCGAGGAGCCCGGGCCGCACCGCTACGACTGGTCCTTCAGCGGGCTCAAGACCGCCGTCGCCCGCTGCGTGGAGCAGTTCGAGGCCCGCGGCGAGGCCGTTCCCGTCGCGGACATCGCCGCGGCTTTCCAGGAAGCCGTGGTGGACGTCATTACCTCCAAGGCGGTGCTGGCCTGCCGCGAAAACGGCATCACCGAGGTCCTCCTGGGCGGTGGCGTCGCCGCGAACTCGCGGCTGCGCCAGCTCACCGAACAGCGCTGCCGTGCCGCCGGGATCCGGCTGACGGTGCCGCCGCTGCCGCTGTGCACGGACAACGGCGCCATGGTGGCCGCACTCGGGGCACAACTGGTCATGGCCGGGGTGGAACCGAGCGGGATCGGGTTTGCCCCGGACTCCTCGATGCCGGTCACGACGGTTTCCGCCTGATCCTTCGATCGACCGGAGCTTCGACCGGCTGAAACGCCGCCTCCATGGAGGCAGTTGGGCGCGCCGAACCTAGGCGTCGGGGCCCTGCCGCATCTGCTTGACCAGATCCAGGACGACGGCGCGCAGGTCCCCGCCGTGCTCGGCGGCCACCCGGCGCTGCCGCTGGTAGCCGGCGCCGCGCTCGATGATCTTCTCGACGTCGGCCAGCTCGGCGCTGCAGCCCAGCTTCGCCGCGACGGGCTCAAGCCGCTTGAGGGTCTCGCGCAGGTGCTCCGTGACGAGCTGCTCGTTGCCTTCGGCGTCGAGGATGATGATTGCCTCCAGGCCGTACCGGGCCGCCCGCCACTTGTTTTCCTGGACGTGCCACGGCGGCATGGTGGGAATGGTGCCGCCGTTCTCCAGCGTGGTGGAAAATTCGTCGACAAGGCACTGCGTCAATGCAGCGATGGCCCCGACGTCCTCCAGGGTCGCCAGGCCGTCGCAGATGCGCATCTCGATGGTGCCGAGGGCCGGGACGGGACGGATGTCCCAGCGGATCTCGGAGAGCGTGTCGATCACCCCTGTGGTGAACATGTCCTGCACGTAGGACTCGTAGTCCTCCCAGCTGGCGAACTGGAACGGCAGCCCGGCGGTGGGCAGCTGCTGGAACATCAGCGCACGGTGCGAGGCGTAGCCGGTGTCCTCGCCGCCCCAGAACGGGCTGGAGGCCGAGAGCGCCTGGAAGTGCGGGAAGTAGTTGACCAGGCCGTCCAGAACCGGAAGGACCTTGTCCCGGCTGTCCAGCCCGACGTGCACGTGGACGCCATAGATGACCATCTGCCGGCCCCACCACTGGGTCCGGTCAATGAGCTTGGCGTAGCGTTCCTTGTCCGTGACGGGCTGCAGCTGGGGCGGGCTGAACGGATGGCTTCCGGCGCAGAAGACCTCCACGCCCATGGGATCGGTGACATCCCGGACAGCCGCGAGGGAGCTGTTCAGGTCCGCCTTGGCTTCGGCGACGGTGGTGCAGATGCCCGTGACGAGTTCCACGGTGTTCAGCAGCAGTTCCTGCTTGATGTGCGGGTGCTCGTCGTCTTCGTTGAGTTCGGGGTGCCGGGAAGCGACTCCGCGGAGCACCTGGTTCGCCACGGAGGCCAGTTCGCCGGTTTCGGCGTCGACGAGCGCGAGCTCCCATTCCACGCCCAGAGTCGACTGCTTGGATGAAGCGAACTCGATCTTCATGTGGTCCCTTCACTGTTTTGCTGTCACTGGCCGTGGTCCTGATGGGACATGCGCTGGCTGATACCCTCGGACGCGCCCCTGGACGTGCCACCGGCGGTGCCACATGCCATTCCCACACCAGGGCGCCGGCCGGGAGGGCTGGCAGGGCTACGGGTGGTCCAAGTCTAGTGCAGGGGCAGCCCCGGGACGGTGCCTAAGTTACCGCTGATGCGTGAGTGTGTTCACAAACGTGGCTGGATACTGACGGTTTGCGTGGCGGCCGCGGGACCGGACCCGTCCTGGCGTTTAATGGAGCTGTGCCCATTCTGAACAAAGACATGACCCTGTGTATCTCGCTCTCGGCCCGGCCCAGCAACAACGGGACGCGCTTCCATAACCACCTGTATGAGCAGTTGGGCCTGAACTGGATCTACAAGGCCTTCGCCCCCACCGACCTCGCCCAGGCGATCGCCGGCGTGCGCGGCCTCGGCATCCGCGGCTGCGCGGTGTCCATGCCCTACAAAGAAGACGTGATCGCCCTCGTGGACGTCATGGACCCTTCGGCGAAGGCCATCGATTCGGTCAACACCATCGTCAACGACGCCGCCCGGCTCACGGCCTACAACACCGACTACACGGCAATTGAGCAGCTCCTGCAGCGCAACGCCGTCCCCACCGACTACTCGGTGCTGGTCTTGGGCTCCGGCGGCATGGCCAAGGCCACCGTGGCTGCGCTGCGGGATGCCGGCTTCAAGGACGTGACCGTCGTTGCCCGCAACGAAGCCTCCGGCCGCGCCCTGGCCGACCAGTACGGATTCGGCTGGAGCGCGGAACTGGGCTCCGCCAAGTCCGGCAAAGGCACGGCCGACATGATCATCAACATAACCCCGATCGGTATGGCCGGCGGACCGGACGCCGCGTCGTTGTCCTTCCCGCAGGAAGCGATCGACGCCGCGAAGGTGGTGTTCGACGTCGTCGCCCTCCCGGCCGAGACACCGCTCATCAAGGCCGCCCGCGCGGCCGGCAAGAGGGTGATCACGGGCGCCGAGGTGGCGACGATCCAGGCGCTGGAGCAGTTCGTGCTCTACACCGGGATCCGTCCCACGGATGAGCAGGTCAGGGCCGCCGAGGACTTCATGCGGGCCCAGTAGCTGCCGTGTCGCCCAAACCCGGCGGCCGGGCGGGCCGGCGGGGGCTAGACGGGCTCCACCGAGATGGCCACCCGGTCCTCGCCGATCCTGGTGAGGACCAGGGTGGCTGATTTCTTGCCCTTGCCCTTGGAACCGGCCGGTTTTCCGCCGGGCAGGAGCTGCTTGCGCAGCTCCTCCGGCGTGACGGCCGTGCCGCGCTTCTTGATGTCCAGGACTCCGATTCCTTGTTCCTTGACCCAGGACTTGAGGGCCTTGACGTTGAAGGGCATCACCTCGAGGACCTTGTAGGCCTTGGCGAACGGCGTATCGCGCAGATCCGGGGCGCAGATGTAGGCAATGTGCTCGTCCACGAGGTGCCCGCCCAGCTGGAGGGCGACGTCGGCCACCAGCCCGGCGCGGATGACCGCGCCGTCGGGCTCGTACAGATACCCCTCCACGGGACCCACGGGCGCCGCTGGGCCGCCGTCGAAGTCCTCGTCGCTGGTGAGTTCGGAAGCCCCCTGCGGGCCGAGCAGGAGGGCCGCGCGCCGCACACCGGGACGCCGCACCGCGTTGAACCACAGGGCCACCTCGGTCACGTCCCCGCCGACCGAGACCCACTGGGCCTCGCAACCCGCGGGCACGGAATCGTGCGGCATGCCCGGCCCCATCTTCACGCCCACGGCGCGGCCGGAGCCGGCCAGCGACTCCGCGAAGGACAGCGGAGGGGAGAAATCCTCCGGATCCCAGATCCGTTTGGTTCCCGATGTCGACGTGGTGCGCCGGGCCGGGTCGAGCCAGACGCCGTCGACCCCGTCGAGCGGCACCGTGGTGGCATCCGAATGGACCACCGTGGCATTGCGGAATGGGATCAGGTTCATGGTGGCGCAGGCGGCCGTGGCCTCGTCCATTTCCACTGCGGTGACTACCAGATCCAGTGACGCCAGGGCCATCGCATCGGCCCCCAGCCCGCAGCCCAGGTCAGCGACGTGGCCGATCCCGGCCTCCGCGAACCGCTGCGCGTGCCGTGCCGCGACGGTGAGCCTGGTGGCCTGCTCCAGGCCGGCCTTGGTGAAGATCATCTGCCGGGCGAATTCGCCGAATTTGGCCTCGGCCTTGGTCCGCAGCCGGGATTGCGTGAGCACGGCCGAGACGAGCTCGGGGGAGTGCCCGGCCTTGCGCAGTGCGGCGGTGAGGCGGAAGGCCTCGTCCTCGCGGTACGGGCCCAGCGACGCCAGCAGCTCCCAGCCCTCCGGGGTGAGGATCGGGGCAATATTTTCCTGCGGCGCGTCAGTCATGCCATCCAGCGTAGTTGAGCCCCGCCGGCACCCTGTGACCGGAACACGGGGGCTAGGCTTGACGGCATGGAAGACAGCGGCACAGGCGACAGCATCTCAGAGGACACAGCCGGGCAGGACACAGCCGGATACGACGACGACGGGCAGGAGCGCACGAGCCCGCAGGGGCTGGCCCGCTACGCCAAGCCGGCGCTGATCGCCGGCGCTGTGATCGCCGTCGTCTGCATCGCCTTGCTGGTGATCATCTTCTTCCTCGATTCCTTCAATGCCACCGTGTATTCGGTGGGCGGCAGGAACGTCCAGGACGCCACGGACGAGGCGCGGGCCATCCGCGACACCTATTCCGGTGCCCGGCTCGGCGGCATCATCTTCCTGATYGCGGGCGTGCTCCTCGCGGCTGCCGGCGCCGTGCTGACGTACCGGCACCGAARCGATGAGGGCCAGGACACCGACCCGGACGACGGCGAGGACGTCGACTTCGAAGACCTCGCCGGCCATTAGCCGCAGGCCGGATCCCGCGTCCGGGGTGGTGCTCACGCGCATCCCCAGGCGGGACATGCCCGTTCCTCGGCTCGAGTAATGGGCATGTCCCCCGTGGCAGGGCTACTGCGTTGCACATGTCCACGGCCCGGCTCTACCAATGAGCATGATGCCCGGGTGCCCACGGGCCGCGGCGAAGAATGGGCATGTCCCGCAGGGAGGCCCGGACCTGGCAGCCATGAATGGGCATGTCCCGCTGGGAAACATGTTCACCCGGAACGAATTTCTGGCACTCGCCTTGACCGAGTGCTAACCATGTACATAGAGTCGTCATTAGCACTCTCCCTAGGAGGGTGCTAACACATGAAGCGCGTTCCGCCAGGCTCGCTGCCGGCACCGCGACGACGGTCTGTGCGCCATGGCATCGCCGCTTCATAGTCCACGAATTTGCTGACGAAAAGGAGAGGTCCGAGTGTCGGTCTCTATTAAGCCTCTTGAGGATCGTATTGTTGTCCGCCCGCTCGAAGCCGAGCAGACCACGGCTTCCGGCCTGGTTATCCCGGACTCCGCGCAGGAGAAGCCGCAGGAAGGCGAAGTTGTTGCAGTAGGCCCCGGCCGCTTCGATGACAACGGCAACCGCGTTCCCGTTGACGTTGCCGTCGGCGACGTCGTCATTTACTCCAAGTACGGTGGAACCGAAGTCAAGACCGGCGGCACCGAGTACCTCGTGCTCTCCGCCCGCGACGTTCTGGCGATCGTCGTAAAGTAACTCTCTTGGACCCCCGCGCAGCCGATCCTTCGCATTGAATGGATCAGTTGCGCGGGGTTCTGTCTTGAAAGGACAAAACCATGGCAAAGCAGCTTGCGTTTAACGACGCTGCCCGCCGGTCGCTTGAAGCCGGCATCGATAAGCTCGCCAACACCGTCAAGGTCACGCTGGGCCCGCGTGGCCGCAACGTCGTACTGGACAAGAAGTGGGGCGCCCCCACGATCACCAACGACGGCGTGACGATCGCCCGTGAAATCGAGCTGGACGACCCCTACGAGAACCTTGGCGCGCAGCTTGCCAAGGAGGTCGCCACCAAGACCAACGATGTTGCCGGTGACGGCACCACCACCGCCACCGTTCTGGCCCAGGCCCTGGTCAAGGAAGGCCTGCGCAACGTGGCTGCAGGCGCCGCACCGGGCGAGATCAAGCGCGGCATTGAGGTTTCGGTCGAGGCCGTTGCCGCCCGCCTGCTGGAGAACGCGCGCCCCGTCGAAGGCACGCAGGTTGCCAACGTTGCCGCCATCTCCGCCCAGAGCGACGAGGTCGGCGAGCTGCTGGCCGAGGCGTTCGGCAAGGTCGGCAAGGATGGTGTGATCACCATTGAGGAATCCTCCACCACGCAGACCGAACTGGTCCTCACCGAGGGCATGCAGTTCGACAAGGGCTACCTGTCCCCGTACTTCGTCACCGACGCGGAACGCCAGGAGGCAGTCCTCGAGGACGCCCTGATCCTGATCAACCAGGGCAAGATCTCCTCGGTGCAGGACTTCCTGCCGCTGCTGGAAAAGGCGCTGCAGAGCTCCAAGCCGCTCTTCATCATCGCCGAAGACGTCGAGGGCGAGGCCCTGTCCACGCTGATCGTCAACCGCATCCGCGGCACCCTGAACGTCGTCGCCGTCAAGGCGCCGGGCTTCGGCGACCGCCGCAAGGCCATGCTGCAGGACATCGCCACGCTCACCGGCGCCCAGGTTGTCTCCCCGGAGCTGGGCCTGAGCCTGGACACCGTTGGCCTTGAGGTGCTGGGCACCGCACGCCGCATCACGGTCACCAAGGACAACACCACGATCGTCGACGGCGCCGGTTCGGCCGAGGACGTCGCCGCCCGTGTCGCCCAGCTGCGCGCCGAGCTGACCCGCACCGATTCGGACTGGGACAAGGAAAAGCTGCAGGAACGCCTGGCCAAGCTGGCCGGCGGCATCGGCGTGATCAAGGTCGGCGCTGCCACCGAGGTTGAGCTGAAGGAAAAGAAGCACCGCATCGAAGATGCCGTGTCCTCGACCCGCGCTGCCCTCGAAGAAGGCATCGTGGCCGGCGGAGGCTCCGCCCTCATCCACGCGCTGAAGGCGCTTGACGAGGACGCTGCGGTCCAGGCCCTCGAAGGCGACGCGGCTGCCGCCGTCGGCATCGTCCGCCGGGCCCTGACCCAGCCGCTGCGCTGGATCGCCCAGAACGCCGGCTTCGACGGCTATGTTGTCGTTGCCAAGGTGGCCGAATCCGCCGTGAACCAGGGCTTCAACGCCAAGTCCGGCGAATACGAAGACCTGATCGCCGCCGGCGTGATCGACCCCGTCAAGGTGACGCGTGCGGCTCTGCGCAACGCGGCCTCCATCGCGGCCCTGGTCCTCACCACGGAAACCCTCGTGGTGGAGAAGCCGGCTGACGAAGACGAGCACGCAGGGCACAAGCACTAAGCTCAGCCCGAGTAGAAGGGACGGCCCGGCATCCTTGCCGGGCCGTCCTTTTTTCTGCCGCCGCATCTTCGGCGTCGCCGGGCTCGCGTTAGCCCCACCCCCCGCCTCGACGCCTCCCCTTCGCCAGGCCTTCACTGGAAATTCCCAACTTGGCATGCCTCAATGGAGGTCTATGGCCTCGACGACGATTGGCCATGAAAATTACGTTTTGGTAACATGGACGCTTTGGTTATCTGGTTGAGGGGTTGTTCTATGACACAGCAAAGGACCCTGCCCCTGCCTGCCCGCCACAGTGCTGCGCACGGGGCCGGCCGAAACGCCGCGCCCAAGGCGGGCCGCAAATCCACCTTCAGGCCCGAAATTCAAGGTCTGCGGTCCCTGGCCGTGCTGATGGTCATGAGCTATCACATCTGGCTGGGCCGGGTCTCCGGTGGCGTGGACGTTTTTCTGTTGATCTCGGCGTTCCTCATGACGCTGCAGTTCGTCGGCCGCTACGAGCAGGGCCGGCCCATGGCCCTCCTCAAACATTGGCTGCACCTGTTCCGTCGCCTCGTCCCGGCTGCCGTCACCGTTCTGCTGGCGATTCTCGCAGCCACGCTCCTGTTCCTGCCMCGGACGCGCTGGCTGGATGTGATCTCCCAGGGCTGGGCCTCATTGTTCTATGTCGAGAACTGGCTCCTGCAGTCCCAAGCCACGAACTACTACGCATCGGACCACAGCCAGGCCAGCCCCTTCCAGCACTTCTGGTCCCTCTCGATCCAGGGGCAGATCTTTATCCTCTGGCCGCTTATTTTCGCAGGAGCGGCCATCCTCGCCAAGCGCTTCAAGCTTGGCTACCGCGTGCTGCTCTGCTACATATTCGCCGTCGTTTTCCTGGCTTCCCTGGCCTACTCAATCGTCTTCACCCAGGCGAGCCAGACGGAGGCGTACTTTGATACCGGCGCACGGCTGTGGGAGTTTGCCCTCGGCACCCTCGTGGCTTTGGCCCTTCCCTCCCTGCGGTTGTCCCGGAGCTGGCGGCTGGCACTTGGCTGGCTGGGTATTGTGGCCATGCTCAGCTGCGGCATCCTCCTGAATGTCCAGGCCTCCTTCCCCGGGTTCGTTGCACTCTGGCCCACCTTGGCCGCCGCGTGTGTCATCGCCGCCGGTCAGTCCGGCAGCAAGCTCGGCGTTGACCGGATCCTCAGCTCGAAGCCCCTGGTCCGGCTGGGCGACATCTCGTACGCCCTGTACCTGTGGCACTGGCCGGTCCTGGTCATCGCGCTTGCCGCGACGGACAGGGACCATGCAGGGCCATTCTCCGGCGCCGTCATAGTCGCCGTTTCACTCGTGCTCGCCTATGTCACCACCCGCATGATTGAGAAACCCTGGCGCGAGTGGCAGTGGCCCGAGGTGCGGCGGCGCCGCGCAGCCGTTGCCATTGCTGCGGCCGTGGCCACCGCCGCAGTGCCGCTGGCAGCGATCCAGATCCAGCAACACCTGGAAAGCGAGGCCGTACTGGCCCAGGCCCCGAAGAACAACCCGGGCGCCTTGGCTCTGGTGCCCGGCTTCGTGGACCAAGCCGACGCCAACGCCGTGCTCCTGCCCACTCCGCAGACGCTGCCGGAGGACTGGGCCAGCCTTCCCAATTCGTGTTCCGGAGACTTGCAACCGAAAGAGGAGAAGCTCCGGAAGGACTGCTTCGAGAACAATCAGACCGACAGCGGGGCGAAGAAGGTCCTCGTGGTAGGCGATTCCCATGCCCAGCAGTGGCTGGCCTCCATCGGTCCTGTCAGTGACGAGAAGGGCTGGAAGCTCTACGCGATGCTCAAGGGCGCCTGCAAGCCCAGCACGGCACCCCAGCACGTCTCGGCGGACTGCGACAGTTTCAACGCCTCGGTCGCTGCGGAGGTCAAGAACAACCCGCCGGATGCCATCATCATCGTGGGCACGGCGGCTGCGCCTTCATCCCCGCAGGAAACCCTGATCCCGGGCTTCGAGAACACAGTGAAGACTTGGGCGGATGCCGGCATCAAGGTTGTCGCCATCCGGGACAACCCGCGCTTCGATTTCGACATGGCGGAGTGCGTAGCTACCAAGGGAGCTGACGCCGATGACTGCCGTCCCCCTGAACAGGGCCTGCTTGCCGCATCGAATCCCTTTGCGGCCCTGAACGGCAAAATGCCGGGCGTGGGCTTCGTGGACATGACCGACCGGATCTGTAACGGCACGGAATGCCCGGGCGTTGTCGGGAACACCTTCGTTTACCTGGACAACAACCACCTCAGCCGAAGCTACACCGCCAGCATGGCTCCCATGTTCCGCGAGAGACTGCTGGCGGCGACGGGCTGGGGCTCGTAAGCCCGGGCGGCAGCCGCTAGGTCACCATCCGGCAGGACTGCAGAACCCCGACGGCGGTCAGCCGTCGGGTGCCCGGCCAGGCGGCCCTGCGGAGGCCCCGGGATACCCCGGGGACGTGCCCTGACCGGGCCTTGGAGGCCCCCGGTGATGTGCCCTGACCAGGCCCCGCCCAGGCTTCCGCGGGCATCCGGCAATTGGCCAAGAAAGTTACAGTTCGGTAACATTGCTGTTTTGGAAGCCGGCCTGAAGGGTTACTAGTGTCGATCTCGCGAACCACAGCCACCCCGCCAACAGCGGATGCGGGTTCAGGGACGAGCCGGAAAACAGGTTACCGTCCCGAGGTCCAGGGCCTGCGCGCCCTCGCGGTGCTCATGGTTGTCACCTACCACGTGTGGCTGGGCCGGGTCTCCGGCGGCGTGGACATCTTCCTGCTCATTTCGGCATTCCTGATGACGCTCAGCTTCACGCGGAAGGTCGAAAGCGGTGCGCCGCTCCGGCTGCTGCACCACTGGCTGCATCTGCTCAAGCGCCTCCTTCCCGCCGTCGTCGTGGTGGTTCTCGGCGTCCTCGCCGGCACCTGGGCCATCCTGCCGCAGAGCCGCTGGCCCGACGTCCTTGACCAGGCCTGGGCCTCCCTGCTGTACCGGCAGAACTGGYTCCTGGCCGACAGTGCCGTGGACTACTACGCCCAGGACCATTCCGGCGCGAGCCCGCTGCAGCACTTCTGGTCGCTCTCGATCCAAGGCCAGGTGTTCGTGCTCTGGCCGCTCGTGTTCGCCGGCACGGGACTTCTTGCCGGCCTGCTCCGGCGCCGGACCGGCCAGGTCCATGTCCTGCTGCGTTACCGCTCGCTGCTGGCCGCGGCCTTCGGCGCCATCTTTGCGGTGTCCCTCGCCTACTCGATCCAGCAGACCGCCACCAACCAGGCCCACGCCTACTTCGATACCGGCGCCCGGCTCTGGGAGTTTGCCCTCGGCTCGCTGCTGGCCCTCGCCCTTCCGTACCTGAAGCCGGGCAGGATCCTGCGCGTGGTGCTGGGGTGGGCCGGCCTGGTGGCCATGCTCTCCTGCGGGCTCCTGCTGACCGTGGACCGTTCGTTCCCCGGATTCATCGCGCTGTGGCCCACGCTGGCCGCCGCCGCGATCATCACCGCCGGTCAGAGCGGCAGCCGCTTCGGCGTCGACCGCTTCCTGACCTGGAAACCCCTGGTGGCACTGGGGGACAACTCCTATGCGCTCTACCTTTGGCACTGGCCGCTGCTGGTCCTGGCCCTCGCGGGGGCCGGCATCACGGCGCCTAACCTGTTCCAGGGGCTGTGCATCGTGGCCGCATCCCTGGTCCTGGCAGTGCTCACCACGCGCTTTGTCGAGAAGCCGCTGCGCGAGTGGCACTGGCCGAAGCGGCGCGCCTGGCGTACCGCCGTCGTGATTGCCGCCTGCGGTGCCTTGATGGCGGGCCCGGTCTCGGTGTGGCAGAGCCAGCTCGTCGCCGACGAGGCGGAGGCGGCCTCCCAACCCAGGGAACTGACCCCCGGCGCTGCCGCCCTGGCGCCGGAAAACGCCGGCAAGCCCACGCCGGAGGCGAAGATCATCCCCGCGCCGGCGGCGATGAAGAATGAGTGGGCCGACATCGATGGCCTGTGCACGGACGAAAACACCACCAGCGACCCGCTGCTGCAGGGCTGCCTGCAGAACAACAAGCCGGACAAGGTCAAGAAACGGATCGTGGTGCTCGGCGACTCGCACGCCCAGCAGTACATGGCCGCGCTCGGACCCATCGCGAAAAGCCACGACTGGGAAGTGGTCACGCTCCTGAAGGGCAACTGCCGCTTCGGCGGGGAGGCCCCGGAACGGGACGCTGACTGCAACGCCTTCAACAAGGCCAGCACGCAGTACGCCCTGGACCACCGCCCCGACGCCGTGTTCACGGTGGCGTCCCTGACGCACAAGGATGCGCCGTTCGAGACCGAAGTGCCGCAATACCTGGAGGGCATCAAACCCTTCACCGACGCCGGCATGGACGTGGTGGGCATCCGCGACAACCCCCGCTTCAATATCAACATGCCTGAGTGCGTCCAGAAGAACGGCAAGGACGCCACGGAATGCAAAGTGCCGGTGCAGGAATCGCTTGCGGGGTCCTCTCCACTGGATGCCTACCGCGGCCAGGTGCCCCGGCTGTCCCTCATGGACATGAGCGATTTCATCTGCGCCGACGGGACCTGCCCCGCGGTGGTCGGCAACGTGTACGTCTACAAGGACGACAACCACCTGACCAAGACCTACGTGCAGACCATGATCCCCATGTTCGAAAAAAGGCTGCTCGCCGCCACCGGCTGGAAATAGGCCCCGGCGCTCCCGGGGGAGCCTGGCGGGCATGGGACTGCTCACATTCGCGCCCACATTACCGCCCCGGAATATGGCTATCGCCGCCAAGGTTCTACTATTTATTCAACACTTCTGCATGACCTTCTGCACAGGCCAGACCCGTAATGACGGGCTGGTCATCAGTTGCAACCCCTACCCGTGAACCCCGTAACCCAAGGTAAGAGGCGCACTCATGACCGAGCCCGAACACAATCCCTTCGCCCTCATCGGCCTGACCTACGACGACGTCCTGCTCCTGCCAGGCCACACCAACGTGATCCCCTCGGAGGCGGACACGTCCTCGCGCATCTCCAAGCGCATCACCGTCCAGACCCCGCTGCTTTCGGCCGCGATGGACACCGTCACGGAGTCCCGCATGGCCATCGCCATGGCACGCCAGGGCGGCCTCGGCGTCGTGCACCGCAACCTCTCCATCGCCGACCAGGCCGACCAGGTGGACCGGGTCAAGCGCAGCGAATCCGGCATGATCACCAACCCGCTGACTATCGGCCCCGAGGCCACGCTCGCCGAGCTGGACGAGATCTGCGCCCGCTACCGCGTCTCCGGCCTGCCGGTCGTGGACGAAGGCAACAGGCTCCTGGGTATCGTCACCAACCGCGACACCCGCTTCGTGCCCGAATCCGACTTCCCGCTTCGGCTGGTCAGCGACGTCATGACCAAGATGCCGCTCGTCACCGGACACGTCGGCATCAGCCGCGAGGAAGCCTCGCACAAGCTGGCGACGAACAAGATCGAAAAGCTCCCGCTCGTTGACGAGCAGGGCCGGCTCAAGGGCCTGATTACCACCAAGGACTTCACCAAGGCCGAGCAATACCCGCTCGCCACCAAGGACGAGGAAGGGCGCCTGCGCGTCGGCGCCGCGATCGGCTTCTTCGGCGACGGCTGGGAGCGCGCCATGACGCTCATCGACGCCGGCGTGGACGCCCTCTTCGTTGACACCGCCAACGGCCACTCCCAGGGCGTGCTGGAGATGATCCGCCGGCTCAAGTCCGATCCCGTAGCCGCGCACGTGGACATCATCGGCGGCCAGGCCGCCACCCGCGAAGGCGCCCAGGCCCTGATCGACGCCGGTGCCGACGGCATCAAGGTCGGCGTCGGTCCCGGGTCCATCTGCACCACCCGCGTGGTGGCAGGCGTCGGTGTCCCGCAGATCACCGCCATCTACGAGTCCGCGAAGGCGGCCATCCCGGCTGGCGTGCCGCTGATCGCCGACGGCGGCCTGCAGTACTCCGGCGACATCGGCAAGGCGCTCGTCGCCGGCGCCGATACCGTGATGCTCGGCTCCCTCCTGGCCGGTTGCGACGAATCCCCAGGCGACCTGATCTTCGTCAACGGCAAACAGTTCAAGAGCTACCGCGGCATGGGCTCCCTGGGCGCCATGCAGACCCGCGGCAAGAACACCTCCTACTCCAAGGACCGCTATTTCCAGGCCGACGTCTCCGGCGATGACAAACTCATCCCCGAAGGCATCGAGGGCCGGGTCGCCTACCGCGGGCCGCTGTCGTCCGTGGCGTACCAGCTGGTCGGCGGCCTTCGCCAGACCATGTTCTACACCGGGGCCCCGACAATCCCCGAGCTGAAGGCACGCGGCAAGTTCGTCCGCATCACCGCCGCCGGGCTCAAGGAATCGCACCCGCACGACATCCAGATGACGGTCGAAGCCCCGAACTACGGTTCGCGCTAAGACCGCCTCGGCGTGAACCGGGTGAGCCCGCTGAAACCACAGTTTCGGCGGGCTCACCCGTTTCCGGGTGCGGCCGGCTCCCGCACCAACGCCTGGCCGTTCCGCCGAGGCACTGCCCGCGCCGGCCCCGGATCACGGAACTAGGCTGGAGGCATGTCCGAACTCCTGCCGGCACGTGAGCCCAAACGCAAGCTCGCGCTCAGGCCCTACGCCCGGGCCGTGGCCCAGGTTCTGCGCGTGAGCTTCCGCGCCTCTCCGGCCGCCGTCGTCATGAAGGTCCTCGGCTCGCTGATCTCTGCCGTCCTGCCGCTGGTCACGACGTACTTTGCCGCACTTACCACCACGTCCCTGGCCGCCGCCTACGCGGGCAACGCCGCCGCCGGCAGCCAGGCCATCATCTACGTCATCATCACCGCGGCACTCGGGCTCTTCTGGGGATCGTTCAGCAGCCTGGACCGCTACATCCAGCAGCTGATGAGCTTCCGGGTCGGCGCGATCGTCGGGGACCTCATGTACGAGCGCTTCCTGACCCTGGACTTCTGGCGCTACGACGACAAGGAGACCGTGGACCTGTACGACCGGGCCAAACGCTTCTCCGATTCCTATGCCCGCGTCCTGGACCGGATCGCGGCCATCTTCACCCAGCTGGTGTCCGTGTTCCTGGCCATCGGCGCGTTGCTGCTGGTCAGCTGGTGGATCGCCGTGATCGTCCTGGTGGCGATCGTGCCCAGCGTCTACCTGCAATTCAAGCTCTCCCGCGAACAGATCGCGCACTGGAACACCCAGGTCGATTCGCGCAGGCAGCGCAGGATGATCGAGACCAACCTCCTGCGCCCGCAGCACATCGCCGAGATGCGGCTCTACGGGATCGTCGGCCACCTGATGGGACTGCGCTCCCGGCTGCGCGACGCCGACGAAAAGCGCCGGCTGGACTTCCAGAAACGCTACATTCCCAGGCAGCTCGCGGCCGATGCCCTGCAGTACGGCGCCGAGGTGGTCTCGCTGATCTGGGTGGTGGGCCAGATCATCGCCCGGGCCCAGCCGGTGGGGCAGTTCCTCTATGTCCAGCAGATCGTCAGCCGCGCCCTGTCCACCGCCAACAACCTCGTCTCCTCGCTCAGCTCGATCGACGAGGACCTGGCCAACCTCAAGGACTACGAGCTGTTCATGGCACTGCCCGTGAAGTCGGACCACGCGCCGCCCCTGCTGCGGGCGCCGGACACGGTGGAACTGCGGGACATCCGTTTCACCTACACCGGCAGCGAACTGGAAGTGATCCGGGGCATTTCAATGACCATCAGTCAGGGCCAGCACATCGCGATCGTGGGGGAGAACGGCGCCGGCAAGTCCACCCTGATCCGCATCCTGGCCGGGCTGTACCGGCCCGATTCCGGGCAGGTGATGCTCGACGGCGTGGACCTCGCCGCCGTCGACGTCACGTCCTGGCACCGGCACCTGGCGGTGCTCAGCCAGGAGTTCCTGAAATACGAATTCGCCACCGCGGCGGAGAACATTTTCTTCGGCGACGTCGATTCGCCGCGCGACGACGGACGGATCCGCCGTTCCGCCGCGGATGCCGAGGCCCTGGAATTCCTCAACAAGCTGCCCAACGGCCTGGACAACCACGTCAGCAACTGGATGGAGGATCCGCGCGGCCGGAAGGGCTCCGGCCTGTCCGGCGGGCAGTGGCAGCGCCTGGCGATGGCGCGGAACTTCTACCGCGGCGCCACGTTCATGGTGATGGACGAGCCGACGTCGGCCATCGATGCTCTGGCGGAACACCGGATCTTCACCCGGCTTTTCGCCGACCGCAGCAGCACCATCATCGCCATCAGCCACCGGCTCGCGACGATCGAGAAGGCTGACGTCGTCTACATGCTGGAGGATGGCCGCATCGTCGAACAGGGCACCCACAAGGAACTCGTGGCGCTCCGGGGCCGCTACTTCCGGATGTTCGAGTCCCAGCTGAGCGTCCCGGACGCCGAGAACGTCAGCGGCGAGTGAGCGGGGCTCCCTCGATGGTGGTCCGCACGCGGGCCAGGCTGGATTCGGGCGGGACACTGCTGAAGCCGAAGCCGACGGCGGGCCGGACGGCGGCGAGCGGTCCGGCGTCGTCGCCGTCCCAGCTGACGGTGGCGGCGTCGATCCGGTGCAGATCGGTGACCCCGTAATACTCCCGCCGGCCGCCCTTGGCCGTGCCTGCGGTGCGCGCGCCGGGGACTATGAGGGCGGCAACGGGGCTGACCGCGCGCAGCCAGCGCGGATCCACCGCCAGGGCGCGGGGGAGCCGCCGGGCCACGGCACCGAGCCGGGTGCGGGACCCGAGCCGGGCACGGATCCGCAGCGGGCCGGCGTCGACGGCGAGCTGCCCGGCCTCACAGGCGGAGGCCAGCGGCAGGATGCGGGTTTCGTCGAAGTTGTAGACCGCGCCGATGAAGTCGCCGGCCTCGACACTTGGAGCGAGCAGGATCCGGTGGCCCGACGGCAGCTGGACCATCGCATCGGTGAAGGGCCCAAACGGGGACCGCGTCCACAAGCCCACTACCGCGCGCAGGCCCGATCCGGTGCCGATCCCGGCAATGTGTCCCTCGAAAATCCAGCGCTGTCCGCGTCGCCAAAGCATGACGCCACAGTACGTCGAAGCGGCGCCCCCCGTCTGCTGGGATAACCTAGAGCAGTGACTTACGAGATTGAGATTGGCCGAGGCAAGCGTGGGCGTCGTGCCTACTCCCTGGATGACATTGCGATCGTCCCCAACCGACGTACCCGTGACCCCAAGGACGTCTCCGTCTCCTGGCAGATCGATGCCTACAAGTTCGACATGCCGGTCATCGCGGCGCCGATGGATTCGGCCATGTCGCCGGAAACCGTCATCGCCCTGGGCCGCCTCGGCGGACTCGGTGTGCTCGACCTTGAGGGCCTGTGGACCCGGTACGAGAACCCGCAGTCAGTGCTGGAAGAGATCGCAGGCCTCGCGGACGAGACCAACAGCCCCGCCGTCACCCGGCGCATGCAGGAGCTCTACCAGGCACCGATCCAGCCCGAACTGATCACCTCCCGCCTCGCCGAAATCCGGGCCGCCGGTGTCACCGTGGCCGGCTCCCTGACACCCCAGCGCACGCAGGAACACTACAAGACCGTGGTGGCCGCCGGCGTGGACATCTTCGTCATCCGCGGCACCACCGTCTCGGCAGAGCACGTCTCCAAGGACCACGAGCCGCTGAACCTCAAGCAGTTCATCTACGAACTCGACGTCCCCGTGATCGTCGGCGGGGCGGCCGGCTACACCCCGGCCCTGCACCTGATGCGCACCGGCGCCGCCGGCGTCCTGGTCGGCTTCGGCGGCGGCGCGACCACCACCACGCGCCGCGCCCTGGGCATCCACTCGCCGATGGCCTCCGCCATCTCCGACGTCGCCGCGGCCCGCCGGGACTACATGGACGAATCCGGCGGACGCTACGTCCACGTGATCGCCGACGGCGGCATGGGATCCTCCGGTGACATCGTCAAGGCCATCGCCATGGGCGCCGACGCCGTCATGCTGGGCAGCGCCCTGGCCCGCGCCGACGAGGCGCCCGGCAAGGGCTGGCACTGGGGGCAGGAAGCCCACCACCTCGAACTGCCCCGCGGCGACAGGGTCAACGTGGGTACGGTCGGGCCGCTCGAGGAAGTCCTGTTCGGACCGGGCCACCACACCAACGGCACCTCCAACCTAATCGGTGCGCTGCGCCGTTCAATGGCAACCACCGGCTATTCGGACCTGAAGGAATTCCAGCGCGTCGACGTCGTCGTCTCGCCGTACGCCGGCAACTGAACCCCAGCTGGGCGTTGTTTGGCCCTGCCCATCCGGGAGACTTGGACGTAGTCTGGTGCCCTAACGAGGTTTGACCCGGATGGAGGCGTGACATGAACAGTTTTCCCGGCGGTTCAGCCGTGGCCGGAGGTGCCCTGGGGCCTGCCGAACGCGAGGCATCAATCTCTGTGCTCAGGGGCAGCACAGCCCCGGGTAAAGAGCTCGACATCCTGATCGTGGGCGGCGGCATCGTGGGCGCCGGCGCCGCCCTGGACGCGGTCACCCGCGGGCTCAGCGTAGGCATCGTGGAGGCCAACGACTGGGCCGCGGGAACGTCGTCGCGCTCCTCGAAGCTCATCCACGGCGGCCTCCGGTACCTCGAAATGCTCGACTTCGGCCTGGTCAAAGAGGCCCTGCACGAGCGCGGCCTCATCCTCTCCGTGCTGGCACCGCACCTGGCCCGTCCCGTCCCGTTCCTGTACCCGCTGCACAAACCGTTCCTGGAACGGCCCTACATCGGCGCCGGCATCGCGCTCTACGACGCGATGTCCATCACCGGCGGGCACAGCCGCGGCGTCCCCTTCCACAAGCACCTGACCCGGCGCGGAACCCTGCGCGCCGCCCCCAGCCTCAAGGACGACGCCTTCGTCGGTTCCATCCGCTACTACGACGGTCAAGTGGACGACGCCAAGTACGTCGCCAACCTCGTGCGGACCGCGGCGCACTACGGCGCCCACGCAGTCAACCAGATGGCGGTGGTCGACTTCCTGCGCGAAGGCGAGCGTGTGGTCGGCGCCAAGGTGGTCAACCACGAGGACGGCTCGAGCTTCAACATCCGGGCCAAGCAGGTCATCAACGCCACCGGAGTCTGGACCGACGAGACCCAGGCCATGGTGACGGACCGCGGGCAGCTCAAGGTGCGCGCCTCCAAGGGCATCCACCTCGTGGTGCCCCGCGACCGGATCCAGTCCACCGTGGGACTGATCCTGCGGACCGAGAAATCCGTTCTGTTCGTCATCCCGTGGGGCCGGCACTGGATCATCGGGACCACGGACACCGACTGGCACCTCGACAAGGCCCACCCGGCCGCGTCCAGCAAGGACATCGACTACCTGCTGGAGCACGTCAACACGGTCCTCAAGCGCCCCCTGACCCGCGAGGACGTCGAGGGCGTCTACGCGGGGCTGCGTCCGCTGCTGGCCGGGGAAAACGATTCCACCGCGAAGCTCTCCCGGGAGCACGTTGTGGCCCACCCGGTGCCGGGACTCGTGGTGGTGGCCGGCGGAAAATGGACCACCTACCGGGTCATGGCCAAGGACGCCGTCGACGAGGCAACGCGCAGCATGGACGAGCGCGTCCCGGCCAGCTGCACCGAGTCCATCCCGCTGCTGGGGGCGAGCGGCTTCAAGGCCGCGTGGAACCAGCGGAACCGGATGGCCGAGGAGACCGGCGTCCACGTCGCCCGGATCGAACACCTGCTCAACCGTTACGGCGCCATGGCCCCGGAGGTGCTGGCGCTGATCGCCGGCAACCCGGAACTGGCCGAGCCGCTGCCCGGTGCGGACGACTACCTGGCCGCCGAAGCCGTCTACGCTGCCACCCATGAGGGCGCCCGCCATGTCCAGGACGTCCTGACCCGCCGCACCCGCATTTCGATTGAGGCGTGGGACCGGGGTGTGTCCGCCGCTCCGGTAGTCGCTAAACTGATCGGAGACGTTCTCGGTTGGAGTGATGCGCAGCGCGAGGGCGAAATCAAGCACTATCTGGCCCGGGTCGATGCCGAGCGCCTGAGCCAGCAGCAGCCGGACGACGAATCCGCCGATGCCGCACGGCTGGGCGTCGAGGACATCGTGCCCCTGCGCTGAGCCTTAGCGCGGGCCGGCGGTGCGGACTACATCGTTAGTCATTGGACTGCCGGCCGGCGTGCTCTGACGCCACTTCGAAGGGACATCTCTTGGCGGAACCACTGGACCGGTACGACGCCGAGCTCACCACACCGGACATGGTGATCCTGGAAATGGACGCCGCGGACAAGCTCGACGCCACTTCCCAGCTCGCGGAACGCATGCATGCGGCCGGACGGATTGCCGATCTTGAGGGCTTCCTCAAGCAGGTCAACGCCAGGGAACACCAGCTCGCCACCGGCCTGCCCGGCGGCGTCGGACTGCCGCACGCCCGCAGCGAGCTCGTCTCCCAGACCTCCATCGCGGTCGGCATCACCAAGTACGGCAGGGCGCTGGACTTTGGCGCGGCGGACGGGCCGGCCACCGTGATCCTGCTCATCGCCACCCCGGCCAGCTCTTTTTCGGACCACCTTGAAGTGCTCGCGACGCTGGCTCGCTCCCTGTCGAAGGAGTCCTTCCGCGAGTCCCTGCGACGGGCCTACGACGCCGAAGTGATCGCCGAACTCATCAATTCCAGCCTGGTGTTCTTCGACCACTAGAGATTGGGGCAGGCCCTTTCGTGTCGACTCCGTCGCCACGCAGGGACCCGGCTGCCCCACTCTAGGGGCAGGCCCAATTGAAGGCCCGTTTCGTTGTTCTACACGGGGACGAAGTACGGTTAAGAGGTGCTGAAAACTGCCCTCAAACCCCGCTGGATCGCAGGACTCGTGTTCGCGATCGCCATTTCCGGGGTGTTTGTGCTGCTGAGCCAGTGGCAGTTTGGCCGTTCAACTCAGTCTGAAGCCCCGGTCTCCACCACCACGGAGGAAACGCGCCAGCTCATCTCGGTCCTGCAGCCGGGCGGCTTCTTCCCCGGATCGGTGGCCGACCAGATGGTCTCCGCCACCGGCAGCTACGACCCCCAGAAGCAGGTCCTGGTGCCCGGCCGCCTCAACGACGGGGCAAAAGGCTACTGGATTGTCTCCGCGTTCGCCGTCAAGGGCGCCCCGGCCCTGGTGGGCGGCGGGGCCACGCCGCAGACCTGGATTCCGGTCGCGCGCGGCTGGGTCGCGGATCCTTCGGACGCCGTGGCGCCGCCGTCGGGCACCATCGAACTGACCGGACGGCTGTTGCCGTCCGAGTCCCCGCTGCCGCAAACGGATCCCGGACCCGGCCGCGCCAGCGCCGTCTCGGTCGCCGAGCTCATCAACGACTGGAACGTCAGCAGCTACCCCGGCTTCGTCGCCGCGACCACCGAGCTGTCCGGCGGGACCGACGTCGGGCCCCTGGCCGCCGCCGGCGACGTCAAGCCCCTCCGGATCGGCCCGCAGCCGCCCGCCCAGCAGGTCAACTGGCTGAACCTCTTCTACTCCGTGGAATGGGTGGTCTTTGCCGGCTTCGCATTGTTCATCTGGTGGCGGCTCGTCAAGGACGACTACCGCCGTGACCTCGAAGACGCGCTCGACGAGGAACTGGCCGGGGAAGCGGCCAGCCCCGACCCCAGTGACGCCGCCGAAGAGCCCGACTCCGGCCCGCCCGCAGACCCAACTCCCGCAGACCCGCACCCCACAGCCCCCTACCCCTCAGACCCGAGAGTGCAATCATGATCGAGCCCCAGCCCGCCATCCAGCCGCAGTCAACCAACGGCACCGGGACAGCCGGCAAGAAGCGCCGCTTCGGCGGCACCGAGGCCCAAATCCGGTCCGCCCTGAAGTTCTACAAGGTTCTTGCCTACCTGACAGGCTCCATGCTGCTCCTGCTGTGCGCCGAACTGATCGCCCGGTACGGCTTCGGGCAGTACCTCTTCGCCGGCGGCACCAACGCCCTCACCGGCCAGCCGTTCGGTTTCGGATTCGCCGACGCCGAACCGGCAGGAGTGATCGGCGGCGTCAACCTCTCCGTCACGGTCCTGATCGTGCACGGCTGGATGTACGTCGTTTACCTGATCTCCAACTTCCGGCTGTGGTCCCTCATGCGCTGGCCGTTCGCCAAGCTGGTGGTCATGGCCCTGGGCGGCGTCGTACCGTTCCTGTCCTTCTTCGTCGAGAAGAAGTTCCACGCCGAGGTCGAGGCCGAACTCGCGGCCAACCCGCAGGCGCCCCAGCGCTACTGAGCCCCAGCGGCAGGGGAAGGGGACCGCGCGACGGCGACTACCGCCGTCGGGCGTGTGAGATCGCTTACCTCGCCCCCGATTCGGGGCCTGCGCCGGCTTCTCAATGTGCGGCCGGGCAGCGGCGCAAAGTAGTCTAGTGGGGTGACTACTCCCACTTCATCCCAGACGTCCCACAGGCCGGTTCTGGTTGTTGACTACGGTGCCCAGTACGCGCAGCTGATTGCCCGCCGCGTCCGGGAAGCGAATGTGTATTCGGAAGTGGTTCCGCATACGTACAGCACCGAGCAGCTGCTGGCCAAGAACCCCGCCGCGATCATCCTCTCCGGCGGCCCCGCGAGCGTCTACGCCGAGGGCGCCCCCAGCGTCGGTGCCGACCTCTTCGAAGCCGGTGTCCCGGTCTTCGGCATCTGCTACGGCTTCCAGGCCATGGCCAACGCCCTTGGCGGCAAGGTGGCCCAGACCGGGCTCCGCGAATACGGCGCCACCGAGACCACCACCCTCGGTGAGGGCCGCTCCATCCTGGCCGGCATGCCCCAGCACCAGAGCACCTGGATGAGCCACGGCGACTCTGTCCACGAAGCCCCCGAAGGCTTTGAGGTCCTCGCGACGACGGCCGGCGCCGAGGTGGCCGCCTTCGCCAACGAAGAGAAGTGCCTCTACGGCGTCCAGTGGCACCCCGAGGTCAAGCACTCGGCCTACGGCCAGCAGGTCCTGGAGAACTTCCTGTTCAAGGGCGCCAAGCTGGAACCGAACTGGACCGCAGGCAACATCCTGGAGGAGCAGGTCGACCGCATCCGCGAGCAGATCGGCGATGCCCGGGTCATCTGCGGCCTCTCCGGCGGCGTCGACTCCGCTGTGGCCGCCGCCCTTGTCCAGCGCGCCGTCGGCGACCAGCTGACCTGCGTTTTCGTGGACCACGGACTGCTGCGCGAGGGCGAGGCCGAACAAGTCGAACGTGACTTCGTGGCCGCCACCGGCGTCAAGCTCTACGTCGCCAACGAGCAGGAGCGCTTCCTGAGCGCGCTGGCCGGCGTCAGCGATCCGGAGACGAAGCGCAAGATCATCGGCCGCGAATTCATCCGAGCGTTCGAGGAAGCCGAACTGGCGATCATCGCCGAGGCTGCTGCGCACGGTGAAAAGATCAAGTTCCTGGTCCAGGGAACCCTGTACCCCGACGTCGTCGAATCCGGCGGCGGCGAAGGTGCGGCGAACATCAAGAGCCACCACAACGTGGGCGGGCTGCCCGAGGACCTGCAGTTCGAACTCGTGGAACCGCTGCGCGCCCTGTTCAAGGACGAGGTCCGCGCGGTCGGTGCGCAGCTCGGCCTGCCGCAGGAAATCGTCGGCCGCCAGCCCTTCCCCGGCCCCGGCCTGGGCATCAGGATCGTCGGCGACGTCACCAAGGAACGCCTGGACCTGCTCCGCAAGGCCGACGCGATCGCCCGCGCCGAGCTGACCGCGGCCGGACTGGACAGCGAAGTCTGGCAGATGCCCGTGGTGCTGCTGGCGGACGTCCGCAGCGTGGGCGTCCAAGGCGACGGCCGCACCTACGGACACCCGATCGTGCTGCGTCCGGTGTCCTCCGAGGACGCCATGACCGCCGACTGGTCGCGGCTGCCCTATGACCTCCTGGCCCGGATTTCCAACCGGATCACCAACGAGGTGGACGGCGTGAACCGCGTGGTGCTGGACGTGACCAGCAAGCCGCCGGGAACCATCGAGTGGGAATAGCAATGTGAATGGCCGGCCTTTCGAGGCCGGCCATTTCATTTTGTTGCTGGCAATTCGGGCTATTCCTGGCAATTCGGGCTGAATTTTGGCCGCCCCAGTGTTGCGGCCCCGCACGTGCGGAGGATTCGGGCTACCCTCGAAAGCATGCCGGTATGGTCCAAGGCGTCCCGCGCGAGCCAGGCAACCGCGAGCACACACAACGTGGCCTGGGAAAGCGCGGACGCGACACAGACGAGCGTTGATACGACGAACGCTCTAAAGTCGAGCCCGCCACGGTCCGGCCCAGAGAAGTCGAGCACAGAAAAGAAGGCAGCAGTGTCAGTTGGTCAAGGCCACCCCGAGGGCTCCGAGGAGTTCAGGAAATGGCTGTCGGGGCTCAAACCCGTCACCGGTGCAGACACCATGCTGCGCTTTACCAAGACGCCCGAAGGCTCGATTGACCTGACAAACGCCCATCCGTCAGGACTTGCCCAGCTGATGGCAGGCCGGCGGACCCGGCTCTCGACCCTGATCCGCGACCGGCAGCAGTACATTGTGGCGGCCCGCGCATCGCGCAACCTGCGTTCTAAGATCTTCGAACTCGCCAACGACCGCGGCATCGACGCCGGGTATTTCTCCGCCGGCACGGTGGTCTGGACGTCCGCCGTCGGGGGCAAACCGCAACGGATCTCGGCGCCGGTCATGCTCACCGCCATCTCCTTGACGGTGCGCCCCGGCGAGGACGATTACGAACTGCAGCTGACCGAACAGGCACAGATCAACCCGGCGCTGGTCCGGCACCTCAAGTCGGTCCACGGCATCGTCTTTGACGTCAACGCGGTGACCCGGATGGCCTACAGCACGGCCCGGTATGACCCCCAGCCTGTCCTGGACCGCCTGGGCACCCTGGTCCAGCCGATTCACGGCGCCGAGGTCGAACACAACCTGCTCGTCTCCACGTTTGCCGACCTTTCCGGCAACCTGGACGATCCGTGGATCAACGAGAACAACCCCCTCGTCACCGCACTGGCACGGTCCGGTTCCGGTGAACGGGTGGAGGTGCCCGTCCTTGAGCCTGGCCGCTTCCCCAGCACGGATGAGCGGGACCCGGCCGAGGAGCTTTTGCTGCTCGACGCCGACACGGACCAGCAGTATGTCGTCGACGCCGTCCGGGCGGGCGACTCGCTGGTCGTCAGCAGCCCGCCGGGGACCGGCCAGACCCAGACTGTCATCAACACCATCGGCGCCCTCGTGGACGGGGGCAAGTCCGTCCTGGTGGTGGGCGACAGGCGGGCCAGCCTGGCCGAGATCTCCGCCCAGCTGGAGGGCCTCGGCCTGGATTCGGTGCTCTTGCAGCTGACCGGCAACGCCAGCCCGCTGCAGCTCAAGGGCCAGCTGGTCCGGGCGATCGTCCGCAACGAGAAATCGCTCGAGCCGCAACTGAGCAATCTGCACACAACGCTGACCGGGCACCGCCACGCCCTGATGGACCACGTCGCCTCGCTGCACAATGTCCGGGCCCGCTGGGGCTGCTCGCCGTATGAGGCCATGCAGTCGCTGGCAGAGCTGACCTCCATCCAGCCGGCGCCGTCCACAACCGTCCGGCTCAAGCGCAGCGTCCTGGACAACATCCGGGACCGCGAGGAACTCGCCGGCCGGCTCCGCCGCGCCGCCGAGCTCGGCGGCTTCAGCCGCGCGTCAACCACCAGTCCCTGGCACGGCGCGCGGCTGCTCACGCGCAAGGAGACCCAGGAAGCGCAGAGCGTTGCCAGGACCGTGGCGGAGAAACTGCCCCTGCTGCGCGGCCGCATGGACGCAGTGGCCGAACACGCAGAGATCCGCCTCGGCGGGACGTTCGCCGAATGGGGCGAG
The DNA here is from genome assembly GCF_052115605.1 of Arthrobacter sp. 2MCAF15. Classification (NCBI taxonomy): domain Bacteria; kingdom Bacillati; phylum Actinomycetota; class Actinomycetes; order Micrococcales; family Micrococcaceae; genus Arthrobacter; species Arthrobacter sp. 2MCAF15. The sequence continues at coordinate 295,877 of NZ_JBFRGZ010000002.1, forward strand.
CAGATCGAACTGCTGGTGGCCGTGCGCGAAAGCCTGGACAAATTCACTCCCGACATCTTTGACCGGCCCGTCCACGACCTGATCTCCGCCACGGCGTCCTCCGCCTGGCGCCGGGAGCGGGGGATCGAGATGCCGTCCATGCAGCGTTCCCGCCTGCGCAGGGTGGCGAAGGAATACGTCCGGCCCGGGGTGCACATCGCGGACCTGCACAGTTCCCTGCTCCTCGTCCAGGAGCAGCGCGCCGCCTGGTCCGGCTACGCCACGACGCAGCGGCACCCGGCCGTGCCGTCCGGACTGGGCGAAATCACCGGCCTGTACCGCGAGCTGGCAGCGGAACTGGACGAACTCGGCCAGGCCGTCAAGCACACTGCCGCCGGCGGCGATCTGGACCGCGCGCCCTACGGGGAACTCCTGGCCCGCGTGCAGCGGCTGGTCGCCGACACCGCGACCCTGGAAACCCTGCCCGAACGTACCCTGCTTGTCGAGAGCATGCGCGAGCACGGCCTGGGCGAACTCCTCGCCGACCTCGCCGAGCGCGAGGTCCCGGAGGGATCGGTGACCGCCGAACTGGAGCTGGCCTGGTGGCAGTCGGCCCTGGAAGCCATGATCAGCGGCGATGACTACCTCGCCATGTCCGACGGCGACGCGCTGCGCCAGCTTGAGGCCGAGTACCGTCTCGCGGACAACGCCCACATCGCCAGCGGCGCTGCCCGGCTGCGGTGGAACCTGTCCGAACGCTGGTGCGCTGCCATCGCGGAGTACCCCCGCCAGGCCGAGCTGCTGCGCAGCCTGCTGAAGGACGGCCGAGTCACCCTGGCGGCCCTGGGCGGCCAGGCGCAGGAACTGCTGCCCACACTCGTACCCGTGTGGTCCGTCAGCCCCTACCTCATGACCGGTCTCCTGCCGATCGATCAGACCTTCGACGCCGTGGTGATCCTTGACGCGGAGACGACCTCGCTGCAGGCGGTCCTTCCGGCCATCGCAAGGTCCCGGCAGGTGATCGCCTTCGGCGACGAACAGATCGCCAGCCCCCGGACCTTCACCGTCGGTGTCGAGCGGCTCGCCGCGGGGGAGACCTCTTCCCAAGGCGTGGAGAGCTCCTACGCGGCACTCGCTGCCGTGCTTCCCGTCCGGAACCTGAGGACCGTTTACCGCGCGGTCGATGAAGACCTGGTGCGCCAGCTCAGCAAGGGTTTCTACGCCGGAGAACTCACCCGGCTCCCCGAAGGGCAAGCCGCCACGGGCCTTGACCGCTCCCTCAGCGTGGAATACCTCCCCGACGGCACCGGGCTGCCCAGCGCGGACCACGACGGCGTTGAATCGGTGGTCGCCGAGGTGAACCGCGCGGTGGAACTCGTCTTCGAGCACGCCCGGCTCCGGCCGCGGACCTCGCTGGCCGTGGTGACCGGCAGCCTTCGCCACGCCGCCCGAATCGGCGAGGCCATCAGGGCGCAGCTGCCCAACTACCCCATGCTCGGCAGCTTCTTCACGGCGGGGGAGGAGTCCTTCCGCGTAGTGGATCTGGAACGGGCCCAGGGCTTGGTCCGCGACCACGTCATTTTCTCCCCGGGCTACGGCCGTACACCGCACGGGCGCACCCTCCACAGCCTCGGCCCGCTCTCCGCCGACGGGGGACGCGCCAAATTCGCCCTGGCGATGACGCGGGCACGCCGGTCGCTGCACGTGCTCAGTTGCTTCCGTCCCGAAGACCTCGACGTCAGCCGCCTCAGCCACGGCGCCGTGGACTTCTACGAACTGCTGGACCGTGAGATCGCGGGCAACACCGATCTTGGCAGTCCCGCGTCCCGGGCCGCGGCCAGCGAACAGGCGCTCGGCGCCGATCCGCTCGTGGCCGACCTGGGCGACCGGCTCCGGGCTCGCGGGGCACGGGTGTGGCACCAGTACGACGGCGTCCTGAACATGGTGGCCGCCGCCGACCCGATGACCACGATCGGCCGGGACGACGCGGAAATTCCCCGTCCGGTGGCGATCGAGTCCGACGGCACCGGCCACTACCGGCGGATGAGCGTCCGGGAACGGAGCAGGCTGCGGCCACAACTTCTGGAGCGGCTTGGCTGGCGTTACATGCCACTATGGACCATAGAGGTCTTCACCGACCCCTCGGCCTGCGCTGACCGGATTGGCGGCTACCTCGGGTTGGAGAAGCCTGCCGTGTCGAGCCGGCTGCTGACATCGCACGGGTTCTTCGATGACGACATCGAGCACCTGGCAATTGACGAGGCGCGCGCCGCGGAAAACCACCTGGCGGCCGAGTTCGCGGAGCGCACATTCGGCGGCCACGAGTCTTCGGCGCAGGAACACCGCCAGGGGCCGGCAACAGCAACAGCACACAGTACAGGCAGTAAGGAGGCCGGCGGCATGAATGCGGACGGCGACATCCAGAACAACACCGGCGATAACCAGGGCGACGCGAGGGGCACCTCCGGGCCGAAGCCGGGCGAAGTGACCGAAACCGGCGCGGAGCAGGAAGCGGCCAAGGAAACGGCCCGCCGTGCCGAGGCACAGGCCACCGTCCCCGATGGCGTACTGCCGAACAAGGCGGCGGAAGACGATCCCCGCCGCTGGGGCGACCAGCCTGACAACTACGATCACGACGCATGGCTCCAGGAACAGAAACCGCCGCACTGGGGGTAAGGACGCAACGGCCCTAGCCCGGCGACTGGGAACCCCGGGCTTTAACGGAGCCGGCCGGTGCCGAACTGCGTGTCAGCCCGGCTGCTGGGTCACTGCCCCAACGCGGCGGGCGTGGGACGCAACGGCCCTAGCCCGGCGCGGCCGCCACGAGCACGAAGAACAGCTTGCCCTGGGTAGATGCGCCCGCCAGCCTTCGCGCCTGGTCTGCCGACGCCGCTACGACCACCAGCCCCTCAGCCTCCGTGCTGGCTGGCCACGGCCCGGCGCTGCCGCCTTGCGCGGATGTCCAGAGCACCGGGACGGCAACAGCGAGGATTTGGCTTTCGGTGGGTTGTTCAAAGCCGTTGCCGCCGGTGAGCACCACGTTGACGAGCTGTCCGGGGGAGACCAGCTGGATCGAGGCAGGGTCAGCCATCCTCAGCGGCACCGCAGCGGAGCCGGGCGGGCTTCCGGCGAGCAGGCCCGGGCCGAGGACCTGGGCGTCACTGAGGAGTTGGCCCTTGCGCAGCGGCGCAGCCAGCTGTTTTCCCTCGAACGCGGTCTCGCTGCCGGGGCTGCCGGCAGGCACGAGGTCGGGCGGCACGCTGATCGGGCTGACGTCGCCGGGTCCCAGGGTTTTTCCCGCGGGAAGATCCGACGCCGCGGCGAATGCAACAACAGTTTCAGCGGGCGCGGGGGTGAGTTGCTGAACCGTGAGGCCGGCGGGGACGCAGAACAGGAGCGCGGCAATGAACCGCCGGTTCCGGTTCAGCCAGCTGCGCAGGCGGCGCCGCGGCGGACGGCCGCGAGGCGGTTGCTGACTGCGGGGCTGGCCGGGCACATTCCGGTTCCGACTGGAGCGGCCGGCCGTGGACATCGTGGCCGACGGAGGGCCGGCGGTGCGGATCCCGGTGCGGTTCCAGCGTGCGGAATCCTCGGCGGGCCGTCGCCGGGACCGCGTGGAAGAACTCCCGGGTGAAGCCGCGCAGGGGAAACCGGCCCTGGTCGCGAAAGGCGACCAGAACGACGGAGGGGACAGCGGACTGAGGGAAAGGGCCATGCCGCCACGCTACGGACCCGCGGAGGGCGGTGAGAGCCCCGAAGTGGCCTATGTGGACAAATTGGCAGGCGTCCAAGCGATAAGGCAGGCCTAGCCTGAGGGGGACCCGCTGGCAGCGGCGTCGGTCCGGTGGTGCCTGCTAAGCCGCGGGGGCCGTAGCAGGTGCGGGGGTGGCCGCAGGTGCTGCGGGAGCAGCGGAAACCGTGCTGCCCTTGGTGTCGCGGGAATCGTTCCGGTAGAAGCCGGAGCCCTTGAACACGACGCCGACGCTGTTGAACTTCTTGCGCAGCGTGCCCTGGCACTCAGGGCAGGACGTCAGGGAGTTGTCGCTGAACGACTGCACGATCTCGAAGGCGTGGCTGCAGTCCTTGCAGGCGTATGCATACGTGGGCACTGGAAATCCTCACTCTGGGACAAACGAGCAGGTCCCGTGCTGACGAGTCGTGACCACTGCCGGCATATTTACCGGCGGAGTCCGTGCTTAGCAGTCGCAGGGCCTGAGTGCCAATTCTATCACCTTGGCTGGAACCCCTCTCAGCGGGGCCGGCATCAGCCGAGCCGGATGATTCCGCCCGGGGTCAGCGCCGCGTCGACCTTACGGTCGAACGACTCGGCGGGGATGCTGTCCGCGGGCAGCACCTCCGTGTCATAGACGACGGCGGCAGCCGGCAGCGCCGCGGCGTCGGCCGCCTCGCCGGCCGCCTCACCGGACGAAAGGGACAGGGCGGCGAGGGCGGCAAGGAACTTGTCGTAGTAGCCGCCGCCTTGCCCGATGCGGTTGCCGGAGAAGTCCAAGGCGGTGGCCGGAAGGATGATTGCGGTAGCGGCGCGCATGACGGCGGTGCCGTGGCGCTCGCCGACAGGTTCCAGGATGGGGGCGAACCTGCTCCGGACAAACACTGACTGCGGGGTCCAATATACCCAGCTGAGCTCAAGGTCGGGTTCGCACACCGGAAGCAGCACCCGGTGTCCGGCGTCGGTCAGGGCCGTCAATAGCGGCAGCGTGGGCGGTTCGGTGCCCACGCCGAGGTAGGCCGCGAAGGTGCCCCGGCGGCCGCCGGCCAGCGCCGAGGCCCACTGGAGCCCATGGCGGGCGATGCCCGCCGCGGCGGCATCAAGCTCGGCCACCGGGAGTTCGGAACGCTTCGCCCGGTGGCTGGAGCGTATTTGGTCTTTTGACGCCATATAGGCCCGTCCTCTGCCTCTTGCGGTCACGACGGCCGGGGAAAGTCCGCCGGCGGTTCGATTAAGAATTACGCAATGATTGGTCCCTCCGTTAGATTAGTCGAGTGAATACACCCAACGCTTCCGTTCGCAAGGCCGTCATTCCCGCCGCGGGCCTTGGTACCAGGTTTCTTCCGGCTACGAAGGCCATGCCCAAGGAAATGCTCCCTGTAGTCGACAAACCGGCTATCCAGTACGTCGTTGAGGAGGCCGTGAACGTCGGCCTGAACGACATCCTGATGATCACCGGCCGTAACAAGCGGGCGTTGGAGGACCACTTCGACCGCGTGCCGGCGCTGGAGTCCACCCTGAAGGCGAAGGGCGACACGGCCAAGCTCGAGTCCATCCAGGCCGCCAGCAACCTCGGTGACATCCACTACGTCCGCCAGGGCGATCCCATGGGCCTTGGCCACGCCGTCCTCCGGGCCAAGCAGCACGTCGGGCAGGAGCCTTTCGCCGTCCTCCTGGGCGATGACCTCATTGACGCCCGCGACGAACTCCTCAGCACCATGATCGACGTCCAGGCCAAGACCGGCGGGTCCGTGGTCGCACTGATCGAGGTGGATCCGTCCCAGATCAGTGCGTACGGCTGCGCCGACGTCGAGGCGATCGGCGGTGAGGACTACGTCCGCATCAACCAGCTCGTGGAGAAGCCGGACGTCGAGGACGCCCCGTCCAACCTGGCCGTGATTGGCCGCTACGTCTTGCACCCCGCTGTCTTTGAAGTGCTTGAGCGCACCGCGCCCGGACGCGGCGGAGAAATCCAGCTCACGGACGCACTGCAGGAACTCGCGGCCGGCACCGGCGAGGGCTACGGCGTATACGGCGTGGTCTTCCGCGGCCGCCGCTACGACACCGGCGACAAGCTCAGCTACCTCAAGGCCTGTGTCCAGCTCGCCTGCGACAGCGATGACCTTGGCCCGGGCCTGCGCGAATGGCTGCCCGGCTTCGCGTCCAGCCTGGCCCCCAGCCTCACCAAGTAACTCCCGTGGGGGGCAGCTTCAACTGGCCGGTAACTCTGGAGAGTGGCGACATAGTGTTGCGCCCGATCCGGTACCGGGACCGCAGGGAGTGGACAGAACTTCGGTCCCGTAACTGCGAGTGGCTGGCCCCCTGGGAGGCATCAAACCCTGTCCCCGGCGGCGGGCTGCCGGACTACCGGCAAATGGTCCGCTCACTCAAGGTCCAGGCTGCGCAGGCCACGGCCCTGCCCTTCGTGATCGCCGAATGGACGCCGGGCCACCAGGCGCCGGTGATCGTCGGGCAGCTGACTGTCTCCTCGATCGTGTGGGGCTCGGCCATGATGGCGACGCTTGGCTACTGGGTCGACAAGGGACGGGCCGGCCGCGGGATCGCCCCCACCGCCGTGGCCATGGCAACGGACTACTGCTTCGGCACCCTCGGCCTGCACCGCATGGAGATCAACATCAGGCCGGAGAATGCCCCGAGCCTGAGGGTGGTGGAGAAACTCGGGTTCCGGGACGAGGGATACCGGCCCAGATTCCTGCACATCAACGGCGAATGGGCCGATCACCGAACGTTCGCGCTCACGGCTGAGGAAGTGCCGGAAGGCTTGCTCGCACGGTGGCTGAGAACCCGCCAGGCCTAAGCCCGTGAGTGCCGTCTGACCAGCCACGACGCCCGGCCGGAGCCCAGTCGCCGCCACGCCCGCGACACACCCCCGACAATGCGGGGCAGTACCCCATATACCTCATACGGTTTTGAGTGTGGACTTCCCTCTTAGCAGCTCAGTGATACTTGTCATTGCTGTTGCGCTCTGGATCGTGTGGGTGGCGCCTTACGTTCTCCGGAACGGGCGCCACCAGCTGCAGCCTGCGGGCGAATTCCTGGCGGACGTCATTGACATGGAACCAGCAGATCCACGTGCGGGGAAGGTTATGAAAATGGCGGCGCAGCAGGAGAAACCCATGATCAGCACCCAGCGCGCAGAACCGGCCAGCGGCTCCGCTGGAAGCCGGGTCAGTAGTGGCGCGCCCGGAGGGGCGACGCCAACTGCCGGTGCTTCTCCGGCATTCAAGATTCGCTGGGGGCGGCTGGTGCTGGCGATGGCCGGCCTGCTGTTGCTGCTCACAGGAGTGGTTTCCGGGGCCCTTCGACTTTTCGGTGTGGGGTCCGGGTGGCTGCCGGTGACGGCCCTGCTGGGCGCTGTCGCCACCGTGGCCATGCTCCGCCGTCTCGCTGTCGGTGACCGCCGGCGGAAAATGAACGCCGCCTTCCGTGCAGCAATGGGCGGCCCGGAACGTACCATCGCCCGGTCTTCGCGGCCCGAGCAGATCCCCTCCCGCCCTGCTGAGAGTCCCGGCGCACGGCCGGAAAGCCCTCTCTTCGACGCCGAAGCGGCCCCCGCAACGCAAGAACCTGCTCCCAGGCCGCTGACCGCGCTGGAGCTCCGCCAGGCCGCCCTCGCCGAGGCCGCAGCCTCGGGAGATACCTCGGCCGCTCTGGCAGCCGAGACGGCGGCAACTGCTGCGGATTCCAGCTGGGAGCCAGTCGACGTTCCCAAGCCCACGTACGTCGAAGCGCCGAAGGCCGAGCGCGCGGCCCCCATGCCCCTCGACCTCCCCGAGGCGCCGAAAGCCCTGGGGAAGCCCTCGCTCAAGCAGGCCTCCGCGCGGCCGGCCGCGTCCGATCCGCGGACCGCCGAGGATTCCGAGACAAAGCAGCTCAGCAAGGCCCAGAGCGCCCTGAGCAACCTGGACGATGTCCTTCAGCGGCGCCGCGCCTGATCCGGTCCGTTGCGAAGAATTCACCCCGGGCAGCCAGCGATGGCCGCCCGGGGTTTCCTTTCCCCGAAGCGTAGCCGCCACGGTTGTTTGCGGTAGCCTCGGGTCATGACAAGGATCTGCGTGGCCGGCGGAACAGGGCAAGTGGGCCGCGAAGTAGTGCGCCAGGCCGTCGACGCAGGACACTCCGTGGCGGTCCTGAGCCGCAACCCGCCGCCCGCAGGCGCCTCCGGCCGGGTCGGGGGAGCGGAATACTTCCGCGCGGACGTGACGACGGGCGAAGGGCTGCCGGCGGCCGTGGGGGGCGCCGACGTCGTGATTGACTGCCTGGAGGGACGCTCCGGGAAGGCGCGGAAGAACTTCGCCGACGGCGGCGCACGCCTTCTGGCCGCCGCCCAGGATGCCGGGACGGCCAGGGCGGTCATGCTGTCCATCGTGAATTGCGATCGCAGCAGCGCGGCCTTCTACCGGTCGAAGGCTGCCAAAGAACATGTCTACGAGCTGTCCGGGCTTCAGACTGTGGTGCTCCGCGCCACCCAGTTTCATTCGTTGCTGGCGATGATGTTCGGCGCCGGCTCCAGGATTCGGATCATCCCCGTGGTGCGGGGCAGCCGGTTCCAGCCCGTGTCGCCGGCCGACGTGGCTGCGATGCTCCTGGAGGCCGCGCTGGAGCCGGCACCGGTTCCAGCGGCGGGCCCGCCGCACCGGGTGGTGAACTTCGGCGGCCCCGAGTCCAAGGACATGGCCGACTTTGCCCGCGAGTGGAAGCGGGCCACTGGCGTGAAGGGGAAACTGGTGCGCCTGCCGCTGCCCGGGCCGATGGGCCGCTACCTGCGCGAGGGACTGAATCTGGTACCGGACGCGCGACACGGCAACGAGACATTCCGGGGCTGGCTGGAAAACAACGCGGATAGTTTGTAGCCTAGGGACACCGGCAACGCCGTTCCCTCAGGACCGGCGTTGCTTCGGGGCTATAGCTCAGTTGGTAGAGCGCTTCGTTCGCATCGAAGAGGTCAGGAGTTCGAATCTCCTTAGCTCCACCGAATTCGGGGATCCTTTGGTGCCGTTCCCAGGAGCCTCCACGTTGCCCGGATCCCCTTCGCGGACTTTCTGCCAGTGATCTCCAGGAGCACCATGCGTGCGGCTTGGGTCCCTCGGTTCCCCGGATACACGAAGAGGGTCCCCCAAGGACCCTCTGCCATGCGGCCCGCGGCTGCAGGCCATCCGTTCGAGCACCACTACCATAAGCATGCTTAGGGTCATGTGTCAGCCCCCTGACTGAATATGGCGAGAACTGGAAATCCTTCGTCGATCGGCGAGCTTATCGACAGATAGACCGAAACCGTCGCATAGTTGGCGACAGCAGCGGGTCAACGATCGACCCACTCCGGCTCGGGCCCTGAAGCCCGTACTTTTGTTGGGGGACAAATTGAAAACACGCAATACCCACCTGTTGGCTGCCGCGACCCTGACAGCCATCCTGCTCACCACCGCTGCCTGCGCCTCACCGCCGAACACTGAGCCGAACGCCACGCCCTTAAGTGCACCAGCCACCACCGTTGAGCCCTCTCCCAGCGCAACAGCCAGCGCCATGGCCACAGCCACTCCCACGGCAACCGTCACCCCGGCACTGCCTGCCAGTGAGCCGGCGGCAGCACCTGCTCCGGAGAGCCATCAGTCTCCGCCGATGGAGCGGTTCACGTTCCCGGACGGCCACATTTCCTTCACTCACACGGCCGGCTGGACTGTCACAGTCAAACCAGGTCCTGCCCTCAACGCGGAAGCACAGAAGAACTCCTTCAAGGCGATCATCAGGGACGGGTCCGGCACTGAGATGGCCCGCGTGAACAGCGGCATGTACGGCGACGGCGCCTCCGGGCCCGCCAAGCGGACCATCCTTGATCACGCACCCGTGCCCGGAATCACCAACATGGCAGGAGAGAGCACAGAGTTCGGCTTCGCCTACGACGAGCTCGTGGACGGCAACGGCTACTACTTCATGGATGTACGCAATGCCAGGGAGTTCCTCGCCACTACCGAATCCACGGGCTCCAACCAGATCCGGCTGCCCAACGGGATCCTGAGCGCCCACGTCGTCCTGACGGATTCGCCGTCCACACGGGCCTTCTCTTCGCCGGCCGCCGCGAAAGCCTGGATGGAAACCGGGCGGTACGCCCAGCTCAAATCGATGCTGCTCAGCCTGAAATACGCGTAGCCGAATACGACCCCGGTGCTCCCACCTGACCGCCGGGGTCCTCCTGCATGCTCCTGGCGACGCCATGGTGCATGATTTACCCGTAGGAAGAGGAGCAACATGACAACCACGGCGATCAGGCGCCCGACGGCGTCGAACGTCAACCTGCACGTGGGTGCACCTGGGCCCGCCGTCGCCACCGAAACGGCAGCCCTCTTGAACGAATCCCTCGGCTCTGGATTCGTCCGGGTAAGTGACCTGGCGGAGCTCACGGCGGGCCGCGGCGGAGTCCTCGTCCGGGCCCGAAACCGGCCCGGCCAACTGCTTGGCGCAGCCACGGCCCGCGTCCTGGGCCGGGAAAGCGTCGATGCGCTGCGCGACCGGCTCAGCCGTGCCGGCATCGAGGCTGGCTGGGACGGGCACCGGGTTGGTGAACTGAAATCCATTGTCGTCGCTCCGACAGCACGCGGCATGGGCCTCGGCACGGACATGCTCGCGGCCAGCATCGACTTCCTGAAGGCCTCCGGCTGCCGCTATGTAGTGTCCGCGTCATGGGTTTCAGCCGATCCGGAGCAATCTTCCCTGAGGATGTTGGAACGGGCCGGATTCGCCCGGATGGCAACCATTCCTGCCTTCTGGGCGGACGACCAGGACGCGGCCGGTTACCTGTGCCCCGAATGCGGCGCCCAATGCGCCTGCGCGGCCACCGTCCTGGTCCTCAAGTTCGATGCCTGACAGGGCTGGGAGCGGCTAGGGCTCTTCCTTGGCAAGGCCCTTGGTCCGGGCTGGCGTCGGCCGCCCAAGGCGCTCATCGAGAGTGACCCGCAGCCGTGCGGCGGCGACCTGAACCCGGTGCTGCGAGACGATTGTGGGGTTGGAATCTCGTGCGGGGACGTGCCGGGGCTCCTCAGCCCCGTTCACGGACTTCCACGCGATGTCCAGGAGTTCGAGCTCCTCGTTCCGGGCCAACTCGCTGCGGGCGAGCACTCCCAGCGCTGCCAGCCCGAGGGCCTTAATGTCCTGGTCCTCATCCAGAGCGCGGTCCAATGCCCATTGTGTCCTTTTCCACCACTCGGCGCGGTCGTCCGCAACGGCCTTCTGGCGGAGTGTCCGCCAGGCCATGAACGCTCCGACGGCCGCCGCTATGAGGACCGCCACCGGGGCAAGAGCAGCAACGATCTGCCACCACTCGGCTGGACTTGAGTGGACGAGGACATCAACCGGGACCGGAGCGGGGGCAGGCGTTGGCGGCATGCCACCAGCCTAAGCCGGGGCCCGGACAACGGCAGGCGACGAGGCGGATGCGGCGTGCTGTCTGTGCTCGCAGTCGACCACGGCGGTGGTGAACGGGCCGCCAAGGTTCGGCCAACAGGTGGCCAACCGCGGATGGAATGGGCGGATTACGCCTGCCCGCTTGTCTACGGTGGACGCATGAAAGCCTCACCAAAGCACCGCAGCGCCCTGACCGCCGCCCTGATTCTCGCGGGCTGTTTTGCCTTCCTCAGCCCCGTGGGACCTACCCTGGCGGACGACGGCCAGAGTGCAGACACCCGGGCCAATCAGGGCCCACACCTCGACCTTGGCGCCGCTGATCTGCCGGAAGGCCGGACAGTGACGACGCTCGCGCCGGGCGTCACCCTGACAAGGATCAGCCGCGGCGCAGCGGACTCTTCACTCTTCTGGACAGCCGAAGTGGCCATCCCCTCCGATTCACCGGATCCTGACGCGCCTGCCTCGGCACTCTCCAGCCAGGCCACCGCGGAGCGCGTCGCCGAGAAACTCAAGGCGAACGGAGTCGACGCCCGCATCGAACATGTCCAGTCGCCGCAGCTGGCCGACGCCGGCGGCGACCTCGGGTACCGGGTCCGCGCCGCTCACCTCGCCACGAAGGCCGACGGCGACGCGCTTGTCGCGCGGATCAAGGCGGCCGGGCTAGCCTCCTCCGTGATCTATACCGGCTGGGACGGGGACGTGGGCACAAGCGCGAAGGACCGCGGGCCGTGGAAGCTTGAGGTCATCACCATCGATCAGGAGAAATACCATGGCCAGCTGTCCGCCACATTCGGCCCGGATCTGGAGAAGCGGGAGACCACAAGCGAGCTGGCTCGGGACGCGCGCGCCATCGCTGCGGTTAACGCAGGCTACTTCGTCTTCGACCCGGCGGCTGGCGCCGAGGGTGACCCGGCCGGAGTAGGTGTCTATGGCGGCCAGACCCTCAGTGAACCCATCGCAGACCGACCGGCCCTGGTCATTGACGGCAACAAGAACAGCACCAGCATCAAGCGGCTGACCTGGGTCGGTTCCGTCTCCTCCGCGTCCGGTGAGGCGACCTTGGACGGCATTGACCGTGTCCCGGGCCTGATCCGCAATTGCGGCGGAGCCAACGACCTGCCCACCCCGCTCGCACTCCACGACGTCACCTGCACCAATGCCAACGAGCTCGTGACGTTCACCCCCGAATTCGGACCCTCCACCCCGGCTGGTCCGGGCCTGGAAGTGGCGGTGGACAGCCACAACATCGTCACTTCCGTCGCCGAGCCGCGCGGCATGGCCGTGCCTGCCGGTGGTCACACCGTCCAGGCCACCGGGACCGACACCGCACGGCTCCGCGCACTGGCCCCGTTGGGCGCCACGCTGAAAATCGGCACCGGCCTGCTTGGCCAGGACGGAAAGACTCTCCGGACAGACAAGTCCACCAGCGTGGTCAATGGTGGTCCGCTGCTGGTCAAGGACGGTCAGGAACATGTCACTGCCAAGCGTGACGGCATGGTCCACCCCGACGACGGGAACAGCTTCTACTACGGCTGGGTCCACAAACGGAACCCGCGGACTTTCGCCGGCACTGATGCCCAAGGGAAAACCCTGCTGGTGACCGCTGACGGCCGCTCTACCGCCTCACTGGGTCTGAGCCTGAAGGAAGAGGCCGACGTCGCCTCGTCACTTGGCATGGTTCAAGCGATCAACCTCGACGGCGGCGGTTCAACAACGGCCGTTGCCGGAGGAACGGTCCTGAACACCCCTTCTGGCGGCGCGGAGCGAGCCGTCGGTGACGCCCTCCTCGTGCTTCCCACCCGTAAGGATGAGCAGGACAACCCGGGCAAGTAGATGTCACTTCCTGGGCTAGGAAACGTCAAAGTGAGGCGTAAAGCCTCCCGATTGATGTCAGTTGGCCGTTCGTTTTGAAGAGAGCGGACGGGCCCATGGCGGGGTCTGAGGGTTCCCGGGATTTCCACGCAAACCGTTCGACGAAGGGCATGAGGCGCATGCCGGCGACCGCAGCCTGCATGAAATAGCCGACCTCCCGGGTGGTGTACCTGGACGGGCGTGCCGGGGATGCCGACCAGTCGGCCACGGCAAATTCGGTCACCCAGACCGGCCGTCCATACCTGTAATGCAAATACCAGACCTTCGCGAGGAAGCTCTCCGGGTTCGGCGACGTGTAGGAATGCATTGTCATGAAGTCGACGCGGAGGTTCGCCTGCCTCGCCCGGGCCATGAACTGATCCAGCCACGGGCTCCTGACGCCGACTGTGACTGGGGATCCCAGCCGCAGCCCCGTGGACTGAAGGTGGGGCCACAGCCGGACGGCCTCATCGACAGACATGTTGGCCTGGCCTGCGTGGTCCGGCTCGTTGAATGCGAGCAGGTGTTTGGTCCTTGTCGCGGGAAGTTGTCTTGCCACGTCGCCAAGGGCGTCCTTGTGGAGCAACGCATTGGCGCTCCAGACCATCGGGACGAAAGCCGGGCTGGTAGTGACCGTATACGCGGATCCCCAGGAGTAGTACCAGCTGGCGTTCAGACTTCGGATCTGTCTCAGTGCCAGCGCATCGTCGCCGCCGTGGGCTGCGCCCTTTAGCGCCCGGGCTGAGGATAAAACCGCGCGGGTAGTGGAAGGTGCGAACGGGGCCGGGGCCGGTCCCGAGGCTGCGAAACTCGCCCCGGCCGCGGCCGGGGCAGCCAAAACAGCAGTGAGAAATGTCCGGCGATCCATGGGGGTTCCCTCTTTCGGAGCGAAGGGCCGACGCGATTCCTCAACCGAACGTGACGAGGGTCACGCTACGCCTTTCCTTGGGTATTTGGAACAGCCCAAGGGCACTGTGGCACCGGCCTTTCGGGTACGAAGCGGGAGGGGTTTCATGAGATCGTGAGTACATGCGTGATCGGCGCCGTGGCCGCGCCGACGCAGCAATCTGGGTGGCGAGAACCAGGATGGCTAAGCCGGCGAATCCGCAGCTGACATCGAGTACAGACATCCAGTGCAGACAGGGCCACTATCCATGAAGACCACCGCGATCGCGCTTGGCGTGCTGACGCTACTACTGACTGCCTCTTGCTCTACCTCGCCGGATCCTGCCTCCCCGAACCCCGAGCCGGCCGCCGGGACCCCGTCCGCCGGCCTGTCGGCGTCGCTTCCCACACCGAACCCGGCCCAGAAGGAAGCGCTTCTGGCCGCGCTCGCCAGGATCAACTCCCGGCTGCAAAGCGACCAGGCAGTCGACAAGGCCCGCAACCTGTGCGGCCGCCTCTTGGGAATGTCGCCGGCCGAACAGCTCATCGCCGCTGCAAAGTCGGAGTTCAGCGGCGGGGACGTCCCGGCGGTTTCGGACGAGGACGCCCAGCGGATAATCTCGGCGATCGGTGCCAACGGGTTCTGCCGCTAGCCTTGTTAGTAACACGAGGAGAACTATGACCACCCTGAAAGAACGCCTGCACGCCGACGTCGTGAGCCACATGAAGGACCGCAACAAGGTAGCCCTCACCACTGTGCGCAACGTCCTGGGCGAGATCGAAACCCGCGAGAAGTCCGGCAAGACGCCTATCGTGCTGGACGACGCGCAGGTGACGGCCCTTCTGCAAAAGGAAGCCGCGAAGCGCCGCGACACGGCCCGCATCTACACCGAAGCCGGTGAAGACGAGCGTGCCGCCGCCGAAATCGCCGAGGCAGAGGTGATCGAGGCCTACCTGCCCAAGCCGCTCACTGCAGCCGAGGTCGAGTCGATCGTGGACGAGACAATCGCGGCCCTGAAGGCCGACGGCGTCGAGCTTTCCATGCGTCAGCTGGGGGCAGTGATGAAGCCCGTCACCGCCACGGTGGCCGGACGTTTTGACGGCAAGGCCGTCAGCGAAATCGTCCGCAACCGGCTCGCGCAGCAGTGAGCCTGATCCGGCTCCACGACGTCGCTGTCCGTTTCGAGAACACACAGATCCTCCGCGAGGCGTTCTTCCGCCTCGAGGCCGGGGACCGGGTCGGCCTGATCGGCAAGAACGGCTCCGGGAAAACCTCCATCCTCAAGCTCATCCTGGACCAAGTCTCCCCGGATTCCGGAACGGTCACCGTGGAGCAGGGGACCAGGGTGGGGTACTTCTCCCAGTTTTCCGAGCTGGACGGCGAGGCGACCATCCTCGAGGTCCTTGACGGCCTTTTCGTCGAGATCAAAGCTGCCGAGACCGAGCTGGCGGCCATCGACGCCGCCATTGCGGCAGACCCCGCCGAAGCAGAGCTGGACCGGCTGATCAGCCGCCAGGCCGAGCTGTTCGAGGACATGGACCGTCTCGACGGATGGGACTACAAGCGGCGGATCGACACTGTCCTGACCACACTGGGGTTCAGCGAGGCTCACCGCGCCTGCGCGATTGACGAACTCTCCGGCGGGTGGCGCAACCGCGCCGCCCTGGCCAAGATCCTTTTGGAGGGTCCGGACGTCTTGCTGCTGGATGAACCCACCAACTACCTCGACGTCGCCGGCGTCGAATGGCTGGAGAGCTGGTTCCGCGACTTCCGTGGGGCCGCGATCGTGGTCTCGCACGACCGGAAGTTCCTCGATGCCGTGGTCACCCGGATCATCGAGGTGGAGAACTTCCATCTGCACGAATACCCGGGGAACTTCGCCGAGTACGTTGTCCAGAAGCAGTTCCGGCTCAAGACGCTCGAGGCGCAGTTCGTCCATGAGTCCGAGCTCCTGGCCTTTGAAGCGGAGGGCATCGCCGACCGCCGCGAGGCTGCCAAGGCCGCCAGCCGCGGTCTGGGGACCCAGCTGGCGAAAATCAAGAAAGCCCGCACGCCCCGGCCCGTAGACCAGATCGTCACCGAGATTTATGGCGGCCTGCACGTGAAGGATATTCTCTGCCGGGTCGAAGGGCTGGGAAAGTCCTTTGGCGAGAAGGTGTTGTTTGAGGACCTGAGCTTTGAGATCCGCCGTGGCAACAGGATTGTGGTCCTGGGCTCCAACGGCAGCGGCAAGTCCACGCTGCTCAAAGTGCTGACCGGCGAGGAACCGGCGGATTCCGGCGATGTGGTCTGGGCCAAGGGGCCGGGTTTTGTCTCGTACAACAAGATGCTGGAGGAGCTCGACGACGCCGACACCGTCTCGCACGCGGTCAACGCACTGCCGGACAGCTTGGCGTTCAGCGCCACGAAGAAGTCCGTCAACAGGTTCCTCGCGATGTTCCAGTTCTCCGAGGCGGACCTCAAGCAAAAGATCGGGAACCTCTCCGGCGGTCAGAAAGCACGCGTCGCCATGGCGCAGTGCCTGCTGTCCGGGGCCTCGGTGCTGCTCCTGGACGAGCCCACCAACCACCTGGACATGTCCAGCACACAGGTGATGGAAAGGGCACTGCTTCACTTCCCCGGGGCAGTCCTCGTGGTCAGCCACGACCGGTTCTTCACCGAGAAAATCGCCAACCGGCAGCTGGTCTTCGGCAGCGACGGTGCGGAAGCCGGCGAGGTGGATGTCCGCGCCGCTTAAATCAACGTGCAAGTGAACGCAGGCTCAGCGTTTGCTCAGTATTTGCTCAGGATGCGGCGGAAGCGGCCGAAGGGCCGCACATGGGGGATTTCGGGCGGTAATGTGGCGCTGGCTGCCGATGGGGGACGGCAGCGGTCTCTCTACCGTTTTGAAAGGAATCCCTCATGGCAGGAATCATCGGATGGCTCAGCGCGCTGGGCACCACAGGCAAGGCCGTAGTAGTGGCCTCAGTCGTTGTCACCGGCGGCGCCGGCGCGACGGCTGCCGCAGCGACCAGCAATCTCCCGCCTGAACCGACGTCGACCACGACGTCGACCGGCACCGCGACCTCTGAGCCGGGGGACCCGGCCGAGTCGGGGACGCCGGGAGCGGACGGCCGGGAATCCAGCGACCAGGAATCGGCCGAGCCCGGTGACCCGGCTGAGTCGGAGACTCCGGGAGCGGACGGCCGGGAATCCAGCGACGAGGAATCGGCCGAGCCCGGTGATCCGGCTGAGTCGGGGACGCCGGGAGCGGACGGCCGGGAATCCAGCGACGAGGAATCCGCCGAGCCGGGAGATCCGGCTGAGTCGGATGACCAAGGCGCCGATGATCAGGGCGCGGATGATCAGGGCTCGAAAGAACAGGGACCCGCGGCCCAGGCTCCTGCCCCGACGGCTCCGAAGTCTCCAGCCGCACCGGCACCTGAGGCTCCCGCCCCGGCGGCTCCGGAGTCTCCAGCCGCACCGGCACCTGAGGCTCCCGCCCCGGCGGCCCCGGTGGCTTCCGAAGATGACGCGGCCGACGCGCCTGAAACCGATGGGTCCCATGCCTCGAACGGCAACAGCGGATGGGCACACCAGAACGCCGCAGAGCACCGTGCCGCCGGGCAGGCCAACGCCTCCCAACACCGCGCCGGCGTTGAGGACCACGGAGGCGAACGCGCCGGCAAGTCCAACGGGGCCGGCAAGTCCAACGGCCACGGTGACTCGGGCGAGCACCGCCACGACGACTAGCCCGAACGGTACTGAAGCGGCGGCCCGGACCWTTGGTCCGGGCCGCCGTCGTCGTTCCGTCGTCGATGCGTTGGCGAAAAGTGTTGCTCACATCGGATCGGTCTCAGCGGCGCGACGATCCGGTCCGCGAGATAATAAAAACATGACCAACAAGGAGCAGGACCGCGACCCGTGGGAGGAGTTCGACCAGCTCAAACCCGCTGGCCCGGACCGGGTTGCCGGCTACCCCGGCGGGGAACCGCAGGGCTTCGGCTTCCGGACCGGTGTCCGCAGCGCCAGGGTTGCCCTCGGATTTGCTGTCTACTCCCTCGCGCTGGGAAGCCTCCTGGTCTTGACCGGCGCCATCGTCTTCATCGAAAGCGGCAAGTGGCTGCTGCTGGGACTCATGGTGCTGATCGAGGTCGTTTTTATCCTCGCGTTCCGGCGGCTCATGGTCCAGGTCCGGGACCGCCGGGCGTCCAGCTAAAGCCAGCGCGTCCAGCTAAGGCCGGCGCATTCAGCCAGCTAGAGCCAGCCCTTGCGCTTGAAGATGGCGTACATGAGCCCCGCCGTGGCGGCCATGAGTCCGATCGCCATTGGGTAGCCCAGTGACCAGTGCAGTTCGGGCATGTTGTCGAAGTTCATCCCGTACAGGCCGGCCACGAAAGTCGGCGCGAAGAAGATCGCGGCCCAGGACGAGATCTTCTTGACCTGTTCGTTTTGTTCCGCGCTGGCCTCGTTCTGGCGGTTGGCGGTCAGGGTTCCATCGAGCGTGAGCGCATTCTGCAGCAAATCACGGAACGAATCGGCACGCGAGATCAGCCGCTCCACGTGGTCCTCGACGTCGCGCAGGCTGTGCTGCAGTTCCGAATCCACGCGGTACTTTTCGAAGCCCCGCCGGAGCTGCTGCATCATTGCCGGCAGCGGGTGGATGGCGCGCTGGAAATGGATGACTTCCCGGGCGAGTTCGTAGATCCGCCGCGAGACCAGCGGGTCGCCGCTGAAGAGCTGGTCCTCGATCTCGTCGATGTCGTTTTCCAGCCCGGCCACCACGGGTCCGTAGTCATCCACCACTTGGTCCATGAGGGCGTACAGGACGGCCTCGGGCCCGTGGCGCAGCAGGTCGGGTCGGCTCTCCATCCGCCGCCGGACCTGGCCCACCACTTTCGTCTCTGCATGCCGGACGGTCACCACGAAGTTCCGGCCCGTGAACACGTGCAGTTCGCCGAATTCCACCGTCTCGGTCTCGTCCAGGTACCTGGCGGGCCGGAGCACCGTGAACAGGTTGTCGTCGTAGCGTTCCAGCTTGGGCCGCTGGTGGGCAGAAATTGCATCCTCCACCGCCAGCCCATGCAGGTTGAATTCGGCCGCGACAGCCGCCATTTCGTCGGGCGTGGGCCGGTAGAGACCGATCCAGGCCATGCCCCCGCGCTCGGTGAGGGTCTCGAAAGTCTGCTCGAGGTTCCGCGGTTCGGCGCTGCGGATTCCGTCAACGTAGACGGCGTTGTCGATGATAGTCACCGGGACATTATCCTTCGTTCACCTGGTGTTCAGCGGAACCGGCCCGGCGCGGGGCGGACCGGCCCGGGGCCAGCGCGTTGCCCTGGGCGAGCCGGCTGATCAGCGGCTCGGTTCGGTAGGGGATATGGGTGTGCAGCGCCAGCACAGTCTCGGTGCGGATGACTCCCTTGATCCGGAGGATGGAGCGGAGGGCCGCCTGGAGGTTGTGGGTGTCCGTCGCCACCACGCGGCACCAGACGTCGCCTCGCCCGGAGATCTCATGGACTTCCAGGACCTGGGCGATCAGCCGCAGGGCCCCTACGACGCCGTCGAGCTCGCGGTGGTTGACCTCGATCGTCACGAACGCGACGACGTCGTACCCCACCGCCTCCAGGTCGATCTCGCGGCCGCCGTCGTGCAGCAACCCCGAGCGCAGCATGCGCCGCACGCGCGACTGGGCGGTGTTCCGTGCAATGCCCAGGACATCGCTGAGCTCGCCGATCTGGATCCGCGGATCCCGGATCAGTTCCAGCAGGATTTTCAGGTCGGTAGGGTCCAGACTGTTCAAATCATCACTCCGGTTCACTTCGRCAGTCCGAGAATGACTGTTTTGCTCAATTTTGGCACGAAACTTGGCCGTGAAGATCATTGATGCCGCATTCTGTAGGTACCAATCTTCGATCGGGCCGGGCGGTTCCCCCACAACAGGGAAAGCCCGGCCCTGCACTTTGCAAGGGCACGGACATGACAGTCTTCAGTGAACTCCGCATGCGCCCGGCCACGGCTGACCGCTGGGGTTGGGACGCTTCCACCACCGCACGGCTCGTGATGGCCGGAGTAGTGATCTTCACGCTGCTCGTCGGCGCGAACCTGGCGACGCCGCTCTACCCCCTGCTACAGGCAAAGCTCGGGATCACGGCGCTCGACGTCACGGTGGCGTTCTCCGCCTACGTCCTTGCTCTGGTGGCCACCCTGGTCCTTGCCGGTCACTGGTCCGACCACATCGGACGCCGCGCCGCCCTTGTCCTGGCCGTCCTGGTGGGTCTGGCCGGCGGCTTTGTCTTCGCCACCGCGGGCAGCCTCGTGGCGCTCTGCGCCGGCCGCGCGCTGCAGGGTGTGGCGGTGGCGCTCGCCACGGGCGCCAGCTCGGCTGCCCTGCGCGAGCTCCTGCCCAGCCGGCCCGAGTGGGCGTCCCGGTTCACGCTCCTGGCCTCGGCCGGGGGAGTTGCTGCGGGCCCCGCGATCGGCGGCATGCTCTCGCTCCTGCCGGGCCCGACGTCGACGCCGTACTACGTGCACTCCCTCGTCCTCGCCGCCGTTCTGGTGCCCCTCTACCTGCTCAAGGCGCGGCCCGCCATCAGCCTGCATGCCGGCCCCCAGCCGCTCCGCGTCCTGGCGCCGCGGCGGCCGTCGGTCTCCAGCGACGCGCGGGGGGCCTTCTGGCTGGCCTCCTCGGTGGGCTTCCTGAGCTTCACGGTCTTCGGCTTCTGCCTCTCGCTCGCACCCGGCTATTTCGCCCAGATCGTGCACGCCGACTCGCGGCCGCTGATCGGCCTGCTGGCAGGGCTGACTTTGGGCTCTTCAGCCCTGAGCCAGCTGCTGGCCATCCGGGGACGTTATGCCGTCCCCGCCGGCCTGGCCGTCCTGGGCTTTTCCGTCCTGCTGATCGCCGGAGCCGCCGCCTGGAGCAGCCCGTGGCTGCTCATCCTGGCCAGCATCACGGCCGGCGTGGGGCAGGGGGTGGCCTTCCGGACCGTGTTCAACGACGTCGCAGGCAAGGTGGAGGCCGCCCGGCATGCCCAGATCATCAGCACCGTCTACGTCATCACCTACCTCGGCAGCGCCTTGCCGGTGATCGGGCTGGGGCTCGCGGCCGGGGCAGTGGGACTGCAAAGCGCCGTCGCCGGTTTTGTCACGGTGTGCGCTGCCGCCGCGCTGGCACTGGCCGCCATCACCCTGCGGACGTCGCTGCGCCGGCAGGCCTAAGTGCGCCGTTGCCCGCTGTTACGGCAGCGGGCCGTGGTTGCCCTGGATGTGGTCGAAAACCAGCGTGGTCTCGGTGTGGCCCACCACTGGGTCCGTGGCCAGGTTGTCCAGCACCCAGTCCCGCAGGTCCTCGGTGGTGGCCACGGCGATGTGCAGCAGGTAGTCCACTGACCCGGACGTGTGGAACGTCGAGAGCACTGCCGGGAGCTTGGGCACCCGGGCCGTGAAGCGGTCGATCTGCTCGCGGTCGTGGGCCCGGAGCCGGACAGCAATGAGCGCCTGGACTGAGCGCCCGATCGCGGACAGGCTCAGATTGGCCTCGAAGCCCTCGATGATTCCACGCTCGGACAGGGCACGGGTGCGCATCAGCGCGGTCGACGGCGCGATCCCCACGAGCTCTGCCAGCTGCTTGTTCGAGATGCGGGCGTCCGCGACGAGGGCAGCGAGCAGGCGCTCGTCGATCGCGTCCAGCGGTTCGCTGGCTCCCGGCCGAACATTCTTCGCACTGCTGCTCACGGATCCTCCTTGTTGGGTTGTCCGTTCATCATAAACGGCACAATCCGACAGTTCCATTCAGAACCTCTACAAAAGCTCGAATTATTGCCAGATACTTGCGGAATTCAATGGCGAATATTCGTAAGGAGTTAGGGTGCTTTCACAAGATTCACTGGCGGTCCACGCAGGCCGGAACGGGCTCACGGAACTGGGCGTGCACGCGGTGCCCATCGATCTGTCCACGACGGCGCCGCTGCCGTCCGTGCACGACGGCGGCCTGGCCTACGAGCACATGGCCACCGGCGGGTCGCATGCCGAAGGCCAAAGCACCGTCTACCAGCGGCTGTGGAACCCCACCGTGGCACGCTTCGAAGAAGGCGTTGCCGTCCTCGAAGGCACGCCCGAGTCGGTCGCCTTTGCCACCGGCATGGCGGCACTCAGCGCCGTGCTCCTCGCTGTGGTTGCGGCGGGCAAGAAACATGTTGTCGCCGTGCGGCCCCTTTACGGCGGCAGCGACTACCTGCTCGCCTCCGGGGTCCTGGGCAACGAGGTCACCTTCACGACGCCGGAGGGCGTCCGTGGTGCGCTGCGTCCGGACACCGGCCTGGTGATCCTGGAGACGCCGGCCAACCCGACCCTCGAGCTCGTGGACATGGCCCGGGTGGCCGCCGACGCGGACGGGGTGCCGCTCCTGGTGGACAACACGTTCGCCAGCCCGGTGCTGCAGCAGCCGTTCAAGCATGGTGCGGCCATGGTGCTGCACAGCGCCACGAAGTTCCTGGGCGGCCACGGCGACGCGATGGGCGGCGTGGTGGCGGCAGGCTCTGAATGGGCGGTGCGCCTGCGCCAGGTCCGGGCCGTGACCGGCGGAATCCTGACCCCGTGGCCTGCCTACCTGCTGCACCGCGGCCTGGCGACGCTCCCTGTCCGGGTCCGCGCCCAGCAGGCCGGCGCCGAAAAGGTCGCGGTGGCCCTGGCCGGGCACGGGCTCGTGAAGCGGGTCTACTACCCGGGACTGGCTGAATGCGATCCGCAGGGCCTGGTCGGCACGCAGATGTCCGGGCCGGGATCACTCATGGCCTTCGAGCTCGCCAGCGCCGAGCACGCCGAGCGGATCCCGGCCGCCGTCGGCATGATCACGCACGCCGTCTCGCTCGGCGGGATCGACACCCTGATCCAGCACCCGGCCGGCCTGACCCACAGGCCGGTCGAGGCCGCGGCGAAGCCGCACGCCAGCCTGTTGCGGATTTCGGTGGGGTTGGAGGACCCGGCCGACATCGTCGCGGATCTCGTGCAGGCGATCGAGTCGACCCGGTAGCCGGGATTGGACGCCTAGCCGGACCCGGCGCCGAGCCGGACGCGGCAGTCTAAGCGGATACCGCCGCGTTGCCTGATGCCGCCTTGCCGGTCTTGCCGGTTCCTGCCGCCTTGCCGCCGGCGGGAGCGGCAGGTCCGGCTGCGGGCGCCGAGGCGGGATGCGCGACGGCGGTGATTGCCGCCGTCGCGCATGCCAGTCCGATGACCGTCAGGGCGAGGGCCGTCCAGCCGAGCCCCTGGAAGATCAGGCCGCCGGCCCAGCCGAGCACGCTGGAGCCGAGGTAGTAGGCAAGGTTGTACAGCGAGGCGGCCTGCGCGCGGCCTGTCGTGGCGATCACGCCGGTCCAGCCCGAGCCGATGCTGTGGGCCGCGAAGAAGCCGGCGGTGAACAGTAGCAGTCCGACGAGGATCAGGGCCAGAAGCTGCGTGAGCGTCAGGGCCAGGCCGGCCGCCATCAGCGCGGTGCCGGCGATCAGGACGGTGCGCCGGCCGAACCGCGAGGTCAGCCCGGCTGCCCAGCGCGCCGAGACGGTTCCGGAGAGGTAGGCCAGGAAGATCAGGCTGATCGCGGTGGCCGGCAGGCTGAATGGTTCCCCGGACAGCCGGAAACCGAGGTAGTTGTAGACAGCCACGAAACCGCCCATGAGCAGGAACGCCTGGGTGTAGAGAGCCAGCAGCCGCGGATTGCGGGCATGCCCGGCCAGGGTGGCCATGGCACCGCGGAAGCCGGCCGCAGCCGCGGCGGTGAATCCCTGTGCCCGCGGGACGAGGACGAGGAACAGGACAGCCGCGCCGGTGGCCAGGACGGAGACGGCCAGGGCGGCGGCCCGCCATCCCCACAGTTCGCCGACAGGCCCGGCGACCAGCCGGCCGGCCAGGCCGCCCAAGGTGGTCCCGGCGACGTAGCTCCCGGCGGCGAGCGCGGCGTGGGCCCTGTTGACCTCTTCGTTGAGGTAGGCGATCGCGATGGCGGGGATCCCGCCAAGGGCCATTCCCTCCAGCATCCGCAGGCACAGCAGCACGGGGAAGCTGGGGGCCAGGGGGACCAGCAGGCCCAGAGCAGTGGCTGCCGAGATGCCCCACATCATCGCCCGGACGCGGCCGATCCGGTCGGCCAGGAAGGACCACGGGAGAACGGTCAGCGCCAGCCCCACCGTCGCCAGGGAGATCGTCAGAGCGGCCTCCGCTGCCGAGATCTCCAAGTCCGTCGCCAGGAGGGGCAGCACCGCCTGGGTGGAGTAGAGCTGGGCGAAGGTCGCGACGCCGGCAAAGGCAAGCCCGGCGAGAATCCGGCGGTAGGCCGCGGAACCCTTCGGATGCCCTGCCCACGCAGCAGCGCCAGCCGCATGACCAGCTGCAGGAGCGGCCGCGAGATTGGCCGCGGGACTGGGACCGGCACTGGAGCGTGCGGAAAAGCGTGGCATACCCTCAGGCTAGAACCTGTCCAAGGGATGCTTCCAATGCATCATTTCCATAGAATAGATAGCAAATATGGAACGATGCGCGGAGGCCGCATGGACGTCGAACACAAGCAGCTCGTGCAGCTGCTGCCCCTCCTGCCGCTGCTGGCAGAACTCGGGCGGACGGAGCACATCACTGAGACCGCCGAGCTCCTGGGTGTGCCGCAGTCGACGGTGAGCCGTGCCGTTGCGCGTGCCAGCGCCATTGTGGGGACGGAGCTGTTGGTCCGGGACGGCCGCGGCGTGCGGTTGACGCCGGCGGCGAAGGCCCTCCTGCCCCACATAGACGCCGCCCTGGGCGAATTCCAGACAGGTCTCGATCTTGTCCGGCACGAGTCCGAAGTGGTCCGCGGCCGGATTGCCGTGGCCTTCCAGCACACCTTCGGCGAGGCGATGCTGCCGCTGCTCATCAGCGCGTTCCGGAGCCGGCACCCGCAGACGGCCTTTGACCTCAGCCAGGGCGCACGGGACGGCTGCCTGGCGGAACTGGCCGCGGGTTCAGCGGACCTGGCCCTGACTGCGCCCGTTGCCACGCCAAGCAGGACCATCAGTTCGGCCGCGCTGTACCGGGAACCGCTGCGCCTGGTGGTTCACCACCGTCATCCCCTGGCCGGCCGCCGCCGGGTCCGGGTTGCCGAGATCCGGCAGGAGCCGTTCGTGGCGATGGGGTCCGGCTATGGCATGCGCTCGCTGACCGATGCGTTGTTCCGGGAGGCCGGATTCCGCCCCCGCATTGCCTTCGAGAGCCAGGACTCGCACACCGTCCGTGGACTTGTCTCGGCCGGGCTCGGCGTCAGCATACTGCCGCCGGGAGGCTCCGCACCGGGGCGGCAGGACCCGTCGCCCGGGACCGGAGCCGACGACGGCGGGCCGGGGTGGGTGGAGATTGCCCTGGATTCGGCCCTGGCTTTCCGTGAGATCGGCCTGGCGTGGCGGGAGCCGGTCTCGCGGAATGCCAGGGCCGATGCCGAGCCCGATTCCGTGCGCCTGTTCCGCGAACTCGTGCTGCGCGACGGGCCGGCGCTCCTGGCAGGCTTCGTGAGGGAACGCTCGGGAGGCTGAGCCGGGCCGACGTGCGCCGGGGCCGCCCAAGCCCCTGAGGCCGCCCAGGCCCCTGAGATCGCCGGAAGCGTGCGAAATCGCCGTAAGACCGGAATGAATCAAGCTGTTTGTGACAGCGGGTTGGTTTTGTGGTTGATGCCGGCGTGGGCCGGGGCGGCTGGTGCGGTGGGTTTGTTCCGGTAGCGGTGAGGGTGCCGGGCGTGGCAGGCGTTGAGGGTTGCCTGGCGGCGTTGGCGTG